>DATLYA010000122.1:0-11933 GCA_035575235.1 Candidatus Methylomirabilota bacterium | reverse complement strand
AAATCTCGCGAAACACCTGGGCGCTGTCTGGGCCGGCGAAGCAACCGACACGCCGCCGGAAAAGCTGCACTCCGCCATTATCTTTGCCCCGGCAGGAGAATTGGTTCCGATAGCGCTGGCTGCGCTGGACCGTGGCGGCACGCTGGCGCTGGCGGGCATCTATATGAGTGATATCCCCGCTATGAGCTATACGACGCATTTGTTCTACGAACATAACCTTCGTAGCGTAACGGCAAACACGCGCCAAGATGGCAGAGAACTGCTACAGCTGGCGAAAGATATTCCGCTGCATACCCACACCGAGGAGTTTCCACTCGATCAAGCAAATGAAGCTCTGTGGCGCTTGCGGCATGATCAGATCAATGGCGCGGCGGTGCTCAGGATTTTCTGAGAAGAGCACGCTGGACAACACCCTTCTGGCCGCCTATGCTCGTTAGCGACTTTGCAAAAGGAGGTGCAACTATGCCGGCGCGGAAACCGGAAGAATGCGACACGCTCTTAGCGGAAGCGATCAATAAAGGCGATGTAGAAACGGCTGTCGCCTTGTATGAATCCACTGCCGCCTTCGTGCAGCAGCCTGGGCAGGTTGTCACAGGGCACGCTGCAATCCGCGAAGCCATGAAGGCCTTCGCCGGACTCAAGCCCACCCTCAAGATTGAAGTGAGCGCCGTGCAAAACGGCGGTGGTGACGTCGCGTTGCTGCGCTCGAAGTGGAGTCTGACAGGCGCTGGTCCAGACGGCAAACCGGTCACCATGAGCGGCAACGGCACGGAAGTGGTCCGGCGTCAGGCCGACGGCACGTGGCGGTTCGTTATTGATAATCCGTCGGGAGCGGATTGAGTCAGCAGCACCCCAATGAAAGTTCCTTTGTTAGATCTCCAGGCGCAGTACGCCACGATCCGAGTAGAAGTGCGTGAGGCTATCGATCGGGTCTGTGAGTCCCAATATTTTATCTTAGGGCCGGAGGTCTCGGCGCTGGAAGAAGCAATCGCGACCTTCTGTGGAGCCCGCTTTGCCATTGGGGTGTCGTCGGGGACCGATGCGCTTCTGATGGCGTTGATGGCTCTGAGGATTGGGTCGGGCGATGAGGTGCTGACGACACCTTACTCATTCTTTGCGACAGTCGGGGGCATTGCGCGCCTTGGCGCTCGCCCGGTGTTTGCCGACATCGACCCGACGACCTTTAATTTGGACACGACAGCGGCGCTGGCAAAGATCACTGCCCGAACCAAGGCCATTATGCCAGTCCACCTCTTTGGCCGCTGCGTTGAGCTCGACCCCCTTCTGGAAGCCGCCAGGGAGCGCGGGATTGCAGTGATTGAGGACGCCGCGCAGGCCATCGGGGCGACGGATGGGAAGGGAAGGCTGGCTGGCGCAATAGGCGCCATGGGATGTTTTTCATTTTTCCCCAGCAAGAATCTTGGCGCTTTTGGCGACGGCGGCATGATTGTCACCAATGATGAGCAGTTAGCTGAAATGCTGCGAGTGCTGCGCGTCCATGGGGGCAAACCGAAATACTATCACCGTATAGTAGGAGGGAATTTTCGTCTTGACGCCTTACAGGCGGCGGTGCTAGGGGTGAAGCTCAAGTATCTGCCTGCCTGGACTGCGGCCCGGCGAAGCAATGCGCAACGATACCGGATGCTGTTGCAGGAAGTGGGGTTAACAGAAACAGTGATCCTCCCTGAGGATGCACCCGGGCATATCTATAATCAGTTTGTCGTTCGTCTCCCTGACCGCGACCGTCTGCGGACGTTCCTGCGTGAGCGAGGGGTAGAAACGGAGGTGTACTATCCTGTCCCTTTACACCTCCAGGAGTGCTTCTCGCAGTTCGGTTATCGGGAAGGGTCCTTTCCTCAGGCGGAAGCGGCCGCTCGTCATTCCCTGGCGCTTCCAATCTATCCCGAGCTCACTGAGAGCCAGCAGCGCCATGTGGTCAGTCAGATCAGAGAGTTCTACAAGGGATGAAAGTCGTTACGGTTGGAGAGACGCGCCGTTCTCCAAAAAGCCGTGTGGTTTGTAAAACTAACGCCGATCATAGAGGGGTGGCCGTCTGCGACTCCCGCACCTGTCTCACCCCGCGAGTCTCCCGGCAAAGTCGGGGCGCCTCACGACGCGGTGCTCTCCTTTGCCGACCATGCCCGCGCCCGGCCAAGATCAAAACGAAAATCTTCCCGCTTTAGGGTGAGATGAGGATGATAGTATGGGTCCTGGGCGAGGAGCGGTCCCCAGCGGGCCAGCATGTAACGCACCTCCTCATCGTGCGGCGGTTGGAGCCAACGGCTCTGAGATTCATGGTGATACAAGCGGGCGTAGGGCGTGTAGACGATAAGATAGCCGCGTTCGCGCAAGCGTAAGCAGAAATCGACGTCGTTAAAGGTTACCGCTAACCGCTCCTCCATTCCTCCTATTTCTTCGTAGACCGCCTTCCGCGTCATCAGACAGGCGGCGGTCACCGCGCTGTAATTGCGGATCAGGTGTGGGAAGCCTTGATAGCCCGCGTCTGCAGCTGGAAGGTATTTATGCGCATGCGCCGCCACGCCACGGACCCCGAGGATCACCCCGGCGTGCTGAATCGTGTTGTCTGGGTATAGTAATTGCGCGCCCACTGCGCCCACCTCTTTGCGCTGCGCATGCTCGAGCAAAGCTTCTACCCACCCGGGGGTGATGACTTCCATGTCATTGTTGAGGAACAAGAGGTGTTCCCCTTTCGCTAAGGCGGCGGCTCGATTGTTGAGCCGAGCAAAATTGAACGGGGCGTTATCACGGAGGACCCGATGCGGGAGCGAGGCCAGATAGGCAAGCGTTTGCGGGGCCTGGCTGTTGTTGTCGATAATCAGGATCTCATACTGCCGGTAGGTCGTGCGCGCTTCAATACTCTCGATACAGCGGCGCAGCAGCGCAAGTCGATCTCGCGTGGGAATAATGATGCTGATGAGAGGCGTGCTCATGATACGGCGACGCACCTGGAACGTACAGGGCAGCGGACCATCTTCGGCTTCCGCCGCTTCTCCTCTCCGGTTCAGGGCGGCTTGCAATGCGCGCCTGGCGTTGAGATGGAGCTGTGGAAGTTGTTCACGCCGCTTGTGATACAGCACGCGTGGAATATGGACGATACGCTCGCTCCGTTCTGTACAGCGGAGCAATACATCATACGCCCTGCCTTCGGCGTACTCAGCCCGCACTCCGCCAACGGCTTCGACTAAGCTCCGGCGATAGACGGTGAATTGACAGGCGTACAGGCTTGAGAGACACAGGTCTGGCGACCAGTCAGGTTTGCAGAACGGAGCAGACCGCGCTCCTCGCGCATCGACTTCGTCCTCATCCGAGTAGAACACATCTCCCACCTCTTCCTGCATTCTCCGGACGATTTCGTAGAGCGCATGAGGAGCCAGGAGGTCGTGTTGGTTGAGCAGGCCGATGAACTCGCCAACAGCAGAGAGCAAGGCGCGGTTCAGCCCGACGGCTTCCTTGCTTGAAGATGACAACGGCAAGATTTTGACTCGCGGTTCTCGTTGGCGATATTGCTCTAACCAAGGAAGGAGGGAAGAGTGCGGGTCCACATTGCACAGCCATAACTCCCAATGGGGATACCACTGAGAAACCACAGAAGCGAGGCACTGCTCCAACCAGGGAAGGTGCGGTTCCCGCACAACAGTCAGGATGCTCACTGTAGGACGCCGCGCAAACGCCGCGATGCGCTCTGCATAGGTGTCGGCGGTAGTAAGAGCACGGCTTTCTTCTTGCACCCAGGTCGCGTACGGGTCTCTCTTGAGGGACCTCCATAATGGAGTAGCGAAAGCCAGGAGGCGCCGCCACCGTCGATAATATCCTCGCCAGCGTTGGTAGTAGGCGGAAGAACGCCATCCGAAGATGTGCTCCAGCCCTTTGCGATAGCCGAGGCGGCGTAATACGGTCGCCTCGTGCTCTGCGGCGAGTTGCTCATGATCCTGCATGCTCTGCTCAAAAGTTTGCTGCGCGCGTTCGGAAACGCATCGCCGGGTCGGTGTACCATAAACCTTGCAGGCTTGCTACCCTGAGGGCTTGCCAGTGCAAGCGGAATTTCGTAGGAAAGCTGAAGCTCGAAGCTTGGAGGAGAAGACTGGCGGTAAGAATCTCTTTGACCCGCAACACTATGAAAAATACCTCTGCTCCCCGGCCTCTGTTTCCTGACTTTTCTCATGGATCGCCCTCTGCCTTAGAGTGCGCAGTCATTGTCGCCTCATTTCGGCCTGGCCGACTGATCGACCGCTGTCTGCAGGCGCTGCTCGCTCAGGAGAAAATCGCCGCCCCGGAAATCATCGTGGTAGACAGTTCTACCGACGGCACGGCGGAACGCGTGCAGAAGCAGTTCCCTATGGTCAAAGTCATTGCCCTGGCGCAGCAAACTCCCCAGTCTGCTGCGCGGAACATCGGAGTCGCCCATACCCAGGCGCGCTTCATTGCCTTCACGGATCAGGATTGTATCGCGCCATCGGATTGGCTCGCCCGCCTCCTTGCCTGGCATCAGGCAGGAGATTACGTCGCCGTCGGCGGGGCAATAGGGAACGGCACTCCTGGGAGTAGAGTAGGAACGGCAAGTTACTTGATCGAGTTCAATGAATTTTTGCCTGCCGGCGCTCCGCGTCCGGTCACCATGCTCCCTCACTGTAACATTTGTTTCCGCCGTGACGTATTTACCACGGTGGGGCCATTCGCAGAGACGCCTCCAGGAGCGGAGGATTTGATTTTTAACTTCCTGATTGCTCGGCAAGGAGGGAGTATTCTTTTTGATCCTACTATCGTCGTGCAGCACATGAACCGCACCGACTTCTTGACGTTCTTGCGCCACCAACAGCTTCTGGGGTTTGGTTCGGCCATCGCCCGTCGTACGGTCGCCCTGCCAGGCCAGGTGCTCGTTCGCTACCCTCTCCTTGCCTATGGCCTGCCATTCGTGCGTCTGTTCCTCACTACACGACGGCTGTTCATTCATCACCGGCCGGCCTTGCGCCGTTACCTCAGGCTGTTACCTATTCTCTGGCCGGGCTATGTGCGCTGGACCGTCGGGTTTCTCGCCGGGTTGCGATACCCCCTCCCACCCAATTCCTTCGGACCAACGAGCGTTGTCCACTTACGATCAACGCCGCCAGAGACGGTCGCCCTGGAGCCTCACTAACAAGGCGAATCATGAGCACGGTAAGCATTTCGGTTATCGTTCTAAATCGCACCACACGAGAGTGGCACAGTGCCGAACAGGAAGTTTTGGTGGCACAGGCCTCTGGCCTGTGCGCGCAGCCAGGATGGCTGCGCCACCATAAGCCACGCTACCCAGTGCGGTGTACGAATGTTGTGTGGTCTGATTTAGCGCTGAACGCGGAAGAGCGACTTGCATGACCTGGCAAAAAGAGATTGCTGGCATCCAGCAGCGCCGGCAGCTGGCGCGGGAACAGGGCGGGCAGGAGGCCGTCGCGCGCCAGCATGCTCAAGGCCGCTTGACGATCCGAGAACGCATTGCCGGTCTTGTCGATCCTGATTCCTTTCGTGAACAAGGACCCATTGCCGGTCATGCCGAAACTGACGAACAGGGAGAACTCCGCAGCTTCACTCCAGCCAACTATGTGCTTGGGTTCGCGAAGATCGATGGTCGCCCCTGTATTGTCGGCGGAGAAGATTTCACGTTGCGGGGAGGCTCGCCCTCGCCTGCAGGTTTGCGCAAAAGCGTGTATGCGGAGGAGCTTGCCCACAACTTCCGTGTTCCCCTGATCCGCTTTCTTGAAGGCGGAGGCGGCAGCGTCCCACGCAGGGACGGGAAACCTGCCGGCGGAGAGGGCGGCGCTCCGGTAAACGCTGCGTCTCGCTTCATGTCGATTATGCAGGTTATGAGTGCAGTGCCTGTCGTATCAGCGGCGGTCGGTCCGGTGGCGGGTCTGCCAGCTGCACGCCTCGTCGCCTCGCACTTTTCCATCATGACCAGGCGCACCGCACAGGTCATGATCGGCGGTCCAGCGTTAGTTGAGCGCGCTTTCGGCCGCCCAATTACCAAAGAAGAACTCGGCGGCGCGCAGGTGCATCTGCAGAGCGGCGTGGTTGACAATGTTGCGGATGATGAAGCTGGAGTGTTCACTCAGATCCGTCGCTTCCTGAGCTATTTACCCAGTAATATTTGGGAGGCCGCGCCTGTCCTCCCCTGTGAAGACGACCGCAACCGTGAAGCGTCAGAGTTGCTATCGATCGTGCCGCGCAATCGTCGCCGCAGCTACGCCATGCGCCGGATCATTGAGGCAGTCGTTGATCGTGATTCTTTTTTTGAAATGGCGGCGCTGTACGGTTCTTCGCAGATCACTGGCCTCGCCAGACTCAACGGCCATCCAGTTGGCGTCATGGCGAATGATCCAGACTGGTACGCGGGCGCGATGACTGCTGATGGCGCACAAAAAGTGCGGCGGTTCGTGGATCTTTGTGACACGTTCCATCTGCCAATCGTCAGTTTTGTCGATGAACCGGGATTTATGATCGGTCCTGAGGCCGAGCAAGCCGCGACGATTCGGCACGGTGCGGCCGCCCTTTTTGCCATTATGCAATCGACCGTTCCCTGGGCGTCAGTCATCGTCAGGAAAGTCTATGGTGTCGCCGGCGCCGCGCATTTTGGTCCAGGCGGGATGGTGTTCGCCTGGCCGTCAGCAGAAAGCGGGGCGTTGCCGATCGAGGGCGGCGTCGCGGTCGCCTACCGCCGCGAGATCGAAGCCGCGCCAGATCCAGAAGCCAAGCGCCGGGAAATTGAAGATCGTTTGGCCGCGCAGCGTTCGCCCTATGCCCGCGCCGAGAGTTTTAGCGTGCACGATCTCATTGACCCCCGTCAGACGCGACCCGTGTTGTGCGATTGGCTCGAGTGGATTCAGCCGCGCTTGCGAGAGCACAGCGGGCCGCGAGCGTACACGATCAGGCCATGATGATGAAATAATTTTGTCCATTCTCCTCACCCGTAGCCGCTTCATGGCGGCTTCCTCCTTCCTTGTCGGGAGAGGGGGCGGGTGAGGGAAAGCAGCATCCAAATATTTTCTTTCCAGGAGTATCTATGTCAAACTCCGTCCTCCTCATCGACAAAAGTGAAGGCATCGCCACACTCACGCTCAATCGCCCTGAATCCATGAACGCGCTGTCCCAAGCTCTGCGCCTGGCGCTCACCCACGCATTCAAAGACTTGAGCAACGATCCAGAGATAGGCGTGGTCGTCCTTACCGGCGCGGGCAAAGCGTTCTGCGCCGGGCTTGATCTTAAGGAATTGAGCACGACCGGTATGAGCCCCCAGGCATCCACCGTGGGCGGACCGGAGGATGTGGTGCACGCGATGGAAGCATTTGACCGTCCCATTATTGGAGCCATCAATGGCTTCGCCATCACTGGTGGTTTTGAAGTTGCGCTAGCCTGCGACATCCTGATTGCCACGCCAACGGCGCGGTTTGCCGATACCCACGCGCGCGTCGGCGTGATGCCGGGATGGGGGCTTAGTCAAAAGCTTTCGCGCGTCATCGGCGTGTACCGGGCGAAAGAGCTTTCTCTCACCGGCAACTATCTCTCTGCTGAACAGGCGGCGGCGTGGGGCCTGGTTAATCGCGTCGTTGCCCCGGAAGAACTCTTGCCAACCTGCTGGAAGTTAGCCAGAGATATCCTCTCCTGCGTTCCTGAAATGGTGCGCGCCATGAAACGAGTGATTGATAGCGGCTATGCAGCGTCTTTGGCCGAAGGACTGCGGATCGAACATGAAGCCTGGGAAGCGCAAACGCGCACGGTCACGCCAGAAATGATCGCCGCCCGCCGTGCGAGCATTCAGCAACGGGGGCGGAGCCAGTCGTCATAGGTAGTAAAACGCTGCGACTCCACGAGTGGATACAGAAGTGACCGTTTACCTCTGTCTATAATGATGGAAAATCCGGCACAATCGCGACCCGCCCGTGCAGGCGGGCATCCAGAGGCGGGGTCTGGGGATGGCTTGTAATAAGCCTGGATGAGACGGGAGACCGTTCTCGATGCCCCTCGAGAATCAATCTTGCCTCCGCCCTCTCCTGAGCGTAGAGAGAAGAGAGTCCCCAAACGGGAGGGCATAATGGGACGTATTATTGACGCCGACAGTCATTTCATGGAGCCGCTCGATCTTTGGGAGCGTTATATTGATCCACCATATCGCTCGCGTTGCCTGCGGTTCCGTCCCCGCCCGGATAAAAATCGATACATGATTCTCGTGGAAGAGAATACCCGAGCCCGATTTAATGTGGAGGATTTTCTTGGCGTAGTGGCGGGTTTTGGTCAAAAAGAGCAAGGAACCGGCCTTGGCGAATTTGATTTGTCCGCGGTGTTTAATCACACGTTTGAGGACATGGAAAAACGTCTTGCCTTCCTCGACGCCGAGGGTTTCGAGCGTCAGTTTCTCTTTCCCTCTCTTGGTCTGCTGCTTGACGGCTTGGTGGAAGATCCCGAACTCGCCGCCGCACATTGCCGCGCGTATAACGCCTGGGCGTTGGACCTCTGCGCCAGCTATCGCCAACGGCTTCATCCAGTCGGCCATGTTTCGCTGCGACATCCGGCGGAAACCGTACGGGAGCTACAGCGTTTGGCGAAAGCAGGGGTGCGTGGAGTATTTATCGGCGCTATGCCGGTGGCAGGAAAAAGTTTTGGCCATCCTGATTTTGATTCTATTTGGGCAACGGCGCAGGACCTCGAGCTGGCGATTTGTATTCACCTCGTCGTTCATCCTTATTATCTCGGCAATGAATGGCATAGAGAGCCCAATCCAGGTTTCATGTACGTCAGTATGAACGTCATTCAAGATCCCCGCATGGCGCTGACAACGATGGTGTATGACGGCGTGTTTGAGCGGTTTCCTCGCCTGCGTGTCGCCACCATCGAATCCTCGAGCGGCTGGGTGGCCGAGTGGATTGACCGGCTTGATTATCGCTACAGTTATATGGGGCGCACGACGCAGATGAAGCGGTCCGCGAGCGAATATTTTGCCCGCAACATCTGGATCTCCGCGGACCCGGAGGAGCGCAGTCTCCCGTACATGGTCGAACTTGTCGGTGATGATAAGTTCTTTATCGGCTCGGATTATCCCCACGCTGAAGGATTCGTGCATCCGGTCGAGAAAGCGCGCCACGCTCTACGCCGGTTGCCGGCGACGTCGGTAGACAAAATTCTTGGCGACAACGCCGCGCGGTTTTTTGGAGTGTGACGCGTGTGATGATCCGCTCTTGCCGCACTCTCTCTGACTGGCGCGGTTCTTCTTTCGCTCCGCGCTTGCGAGAGGACCAACGATTGACACAGTTTCGGGGAAGGAAGAGGAGGAACGTATGCCTTTTACGCACATTCGTGATATCCGCCTGTACTATGAAATGCGCGGCAGCGGTCCGCGGGTGCTGTTCATCAGCGGCACTGGCGGTGACTTGCGTCGCTCGCCGAACGCCTTTGACTGGCCGCTCACGAAGCATTTTGAGGTGTTAGCGTATGATCAACGTGGACTGGGACAAACCGACCGGCCTGACATTCCCTACACCATGACCGACTACGCGGCTGACGCCGAGGCGTTACTGCAAAGTGTCGGTTGGGATCGATGCATGGTCATCGGCGTATCGTTTGGCGGCATGGTGGCGCAGGAATTCGCCATTCGGTATCAACACCGAGTCGAGAAACTCGTCCTCTGTTGCACAAGTAGTGGCGGCAAAGGGGGAGCCTCATATCCGCTGCACGAATTAACCGGCCTTTCGCTGGAAGACTATGCACGCACGGTCGTGACCCTTGTTGATACGCGCCGCGATGCCGCCTGGCAGGCGGCGCATGCGCAAGAATTTCACCTGCTCGTTAATGACACACTGGCCGGCTTCAAAATAGGCGCAAACGAACCCAATCGCGCGATCGGCGCACGCCGGCAAATCGAAGCCCGGAAACATCACGATACCTATGATCGTCTTCCCCAGTTGCAGATGCCTGTGCTCATTTGCGGCGGCCGCTATGACGGCATCGCCTCCGTCGCGAACCAAGAAGCAATGTTGAAGCAGATCCCTCACGCCCAACTCGAGCTCTTCGAAGGCGGGCATTTGTTCTTTGTTCAAGACCCTCGCGCTTACGAGCGGATCATGGCTTTCTTACAACAGGGCAGGTGACAACAGCGAAGGTGAAAAAGAAAAAGGAGCAAGCGACTTTAGCGAACGCCGGCGGTCGCACGCCACAGCCCAACCGTATCTTCTCACGTTTCTTCTAAACCGCGACGTGGCCAGGGTCGAGAGCAATGCCGTTGGTGGCTGACGAGTCACGCGTTGCTTTCTCTCACAATCATTTTCGTGGAGAGGAGCGGACTCTTCGCTCAGTCTCTGTCCAAGTGTAGGGTCCACTGTAGGCTGGGATGCCAATCCCAGCTTTGATGCTGATCGCCATGCAGGGCTATGGGGGCCAGACGTCGGACCGGCGTTTGCACGCGCCCACGCCCTCTGCCAGGAGTTCGGCGAGCGTCTTCAGTTGTGCTTCGCGGGGTTTGAGCGAAATCAGACCACAGAAGATTGGGACACTTCCTCACCGGCAGTCGACACCGTCTCCGTTCGGCCTGAGCGTAGCGCAGTGAAGTCGGAGGCCGCAGGCCCTGCCGCCCACGTGCTCTTCGATTTCGCCGCTGCCGCGGCTACGCTCAGAGCGAACAGGGGTAGGCTTCTCTCAAAAAGTGGGGCTCCGCGCCAATGTCGCGTGTTGTGATTTAGTCCGGCACGAGGCCGCTCCCCCGGGCGTGAGCAAATGCGCCAAGGCTTAGCTGCCTATCACGCCTTGGGCGGGGAGATCGCGACCCCGTTTGTCTCTCCGTCTCCGTTTTTCTCCTGCCTCCATTCGCTGTTATTTCTTCGCCCACAAATCCGCATAGCCGGGAATTTCAATGCTCTGCGCTTCCGGCGTCATAATGAGCGGCTCTTCCGTGTCGATGTTGACGGCGACAAATTCCAGCCGCGCGTCTTTTTGCCAGTTCTTCACGCTGTTTTCCCATACGCCGGGCTGCGGACCGTGATGCAGTCCTTGCGGGTTCAAGGACAGGACGCCGAAGGGGGTGGTCCCGCTGCGGCGGCTCAAGGTGAACTCGCCGCTGTGGACAAAGAACACTTCATCGTAATCGATATTGCGATGATACCAGGGCACGCGCAGCGCTTGCGGATCGCCTTCCAGCGGACGCGGCGCGAAGGTGCAGATGACAAAGCCGTCTGCTTCAAACGTGCCGTGAGCGCTGGGCGGCAGATGAATGCCTTCGCTCATGAGCGGACGGAAATCCTTGACGTTGAGTTTGAAGACGGATTGCGTACCTTTCCATCCCACGACATCGAGCGGGCAAAAATCATAAAACACCGAGGTGTGCTCGCCCCGGCGACGCACGCGCAGTTCCCACTCAGGCCGCTGTTCGGTGACCGGCGCGGGGTCAGGCGTTTGAATCACGTCATAATCGAACGGCGCGTAATGGCCGACGCCGGCGCGCTCGGGAAATCGGATTGGCGTGCGCGATTGGACGATTAACATAAAATTGTCGCGCGTCTCCGGCGCGAGGCGGTAGGTCGTGCCTTTGGGAATGACGATGTAGTCGCCTTCCGTGTAGGTTAACGGACCGAAGTCGCTCTGGAGCACGCCCTGGCCCTTGTGGATAAAGTAGACTTCATCACCATCGCCATTGCGGAAGCAGAACGGCATGGGCTCCGAACGGCGCGAGATACAAATCGCCACGTCATTGTTATACAGCACCCGCGTGGGCTCGCCGCGCGGGTCACTGCGATCCGTCGGCGTGAGATTATACGTATTAGACGTTATCGGAAATAATTTATAATGGGAGGATGCTTGAGTATACAAGGTTAGCCCGTGATCGTCGCAAGCTGCTTGCGTTCACTGGGTTAACACGACGAGAGTTCCAAGCCTTGTTGCCGGCGTTTGTCGAAGCC
>DATLYA010000121.1:0-2855 GCA_035575235.1 Candidatus Methylomirabilota bacterium | reverse complement strand
TCTTCTGGTAATTGTCGCTCAGGCATACTCTTCGCCCTTCCCTTCTCTATCTCTGTCTCAAATCTCTGTCCCTATTGCGGTCTGTTTCTCTCCTTATAGAATCCCACAAAGTCCTCATGGACCTTCTGATCATGACGAATGAGAATCTCCTGGTCCTGTAAGATAAAGTGGGGTTTCGCGCCCGACGCCAAGACCGTCTGCGTCTGCTCAAGCGTACTGGCGTCTTCCATAATGACGTCACGAAAGATGACTTTGCTGTACTCCTGGCTAAAGCGCTGCCCGGCATTTTTTGCTTTAGGAAAGTAGTTACGCACTTCCCACAAGGTGCGATCAACCGCGAGCGGCCACATGTTATAGGTAAAGTACGAGCCCTCGGATACATCCACAAAGAAGTTAGGGAAGATAACGTTGAGGTCCAAGGACCAAGAGGGATCTCTGGTCGGATTTACTCCTGGCGGCAGGTTGCTCAATGAGAAGTCGTTTCTGATAATCAGGGCGCCGAAACGGAACGCCATGCTTTCCACTGGAGTTGGTCTGTGCTCCATGTTGCCGTACACCGCCATCTTCCGATGGCGGGGATAGAGTTTGTAGTCAAGTCCATGGCAGAACGGATTGCTCTTGCTCGTGAAGGAATCGGGCACCGAGCGTTTATGAAGGAAGGCAACGTGGTAGGCCTCCTGGAATGCGTCCTTCAAAATCTTCCAGTTGGCGCGCAGCTCGGTTGTCCAAGAAAAGCAGGTCGCGGAGTATTCGGCGAAGGGATACCCTTGCAGTGTTTCACCAAGTTCTCCAAGATATTCCTGGAGGCTTTCGCGCGGCTGCGGTTCAAGATTGATAAAGATGAATCCTTCCCATGTGTCGGTCGCTACTGGCGTGAGCCCTAGTTCTTTCTTGTGAATATCGAAAAAGCTTTCTTCATCCGGGACGAAGGTGAGCTGCCCCTCCAGGTTATAGGACCAGCCGTGGAACTTGCAGGCGAAGTTCTGGCACGACCCGCGCTGATTCCACACCAGTTTGTTGCTGCGATGCGAGCAGACATTGTGAAAAGCACGAATGCGGTCGTCTTTGCCGCGCACGACGAGAAGCGAGGTTTTACAGACCGGTAAATCTTTCACCAGATAGTCGCCTGGCTTGGGAAGCTCCTCGACGCGCCCGATGTTGAGCCAGACCTTGCGGAAGATCCGTTCCCGCTCCAGCTCGAAGTATGCTTGTGAGATATACGGCTCGATCGGCACTGGCTCTCGTCCTAACTCTGGATGCAGATCGTGCCATCTCTTGCCATTTGTTGCTGCTGCGTCATTCCCCTTCGCTACCGCGGCCATAAGTTAACCCTCCTTTCACTGTCCGCTGCTCACTGCTCACCCTTTCATTTCAGTCCCATCTCTCGCGCGAAGCGCGCCATCAATTCCATTAACTGAGAAAACTCGGCTGTCCAAGCCCGGAAAGAGAGGTAAATATGCTGCACGCCAAGCTCGCTGTAGCGGGGCATATCTTTGATGACCTGCTCAATGCTTGGCGCTGCGAGCGGCAGCATGTTGATTTGCAGCTCTTCCGGCGTACGGCCAGCTTTGACGGTTAACTCTCGTAAAGTTTCCAACGGCTTCTGAATATCATCCGGCCCTTTGCCCATGGCGATCCAGCCGTCGCCGCGGCGGGCCACGCGCTGCAACGCGCCTGTAGTCATGCCGCCCACTAAAATTTTGGGTCGCGGCTTTTGCAGCGGCTGAGGAACAAATTTGATGTTGCTGAACTGAAAGTGTTTCCCGGCGTAGCTGGGAACGTCTTCCGTCCACAAGGCTTTTAGGATGTCGATTGTCTCATTCGTGCGGCTGCCGCGTTCTGTAATGGTTTGTCCGAGTGCGGTGAACTCTTGCTCCAGCCAGCCGGCCCCGACGCCAACGACGAGACGCCCACCGGAGAGGACATCAATCGTGGCCAAGACTTTGCCAGTATAGAGAGGATGACGATACGGCAGGATAAGGACAGCCGTGCCAAGTTTGACGCGTGTGGTCTTCATGGCGAGCGCGGCTAAGACCGTCATAGGTTCTAAAATCGGATCGAGTGGATTAAAGGCATACCCCCCTTCAAGCCTGGCCGGGAAAATAAGATGATCGATAACCCAGACCGTACTGTAACCGAGCGCTTCTGCGGCTTCGGCGGCGGCTATTACTCGGGTTACCACATCTTCTCTTGCGAATGAGCCAAAGTGGGGCAGGACAACGCCATAGTCCATGGTGAGACCTCCTTAGCGCCGGAATGATTCGTGTCGCCTCGGGGAGAATCGTAAAACGTCAGGCGTAAAACGTAAAGGGGAAAGAGAGCTTCCTTGGACGTTTGAGATAACTTCTTCTTTCTGTCTTCTCACGTCTGACATCTGCTCAATGGCCCAATAGTTCAATGATTCTCAATGATCAAGGTGCTTACTCGCTTACGTGCACGGTGGGCCGCCGTGCCGGGTCGGGCTCGGCCTTGCGCAAAATTTCCCGCGTCACCGGAGCAGTGTAGCCTTCGCCAAACAGGATGTATTTGAGCAGATAGGTAAATGGATTGCCTTCACTCCAGTCAAAATATACATGCGGAATCTTCCCGGTCTTATCCCTGAGATAGAGGAGAAAGGCCGCGATGGCGTTCGGGACAGCCGGGCTTTGCGCGCGCAACACTCGATACCCGTTTACATTCACTCCAGTAACCTTGAGTACGTCGGAGAATTCCGACGCATCGGGGATATACACTTCGAAAAAAAGAACCCGTTCGTTGAGCGGAATCAGATTATCTTCGCGTTCTTCGGCTTCCTTCAAGCGATACTCCAACTCATCGCGGCTGTCGGGGTGGTTCGCGATCACCCGAATGGGGTT
>DATLYA010000120.1:0-3871 GCA_035575235.1 Candidatus Methylomirabilota bacterium | reverse complement strand
TGCGACAGGGCGTTATCCCGCACCTGCGCGCCGGGATGGCCTTTCGCCAGGTCAGCGGCGTGCGCAGCGATTTTGTAGGCGATGACGCCGGCCTTCACATCGTCTTTATTTGGTAAACCAAGATGCTCTTTCGGCGTGACATAGCACAGCATGGCGCAGCCGAACCAGCCGATCATCGCTGCGCCGATGGCCGAAGTGATGTGATCATACCCCGGCGCGATGTCGGTGGTCAGCGGCCCAAGCGTGTAGAACGGCGCTTCGTGACACTCTTTGAGCTGCTTTTCCATGTTGACCTGAATCAGGTGCATCGGCACATGCCCAGGACCTTCGATCATCGTCTGCACGTCGTGCTTCCAGGCAATTTTCGTCAGTTCGCCCAGCGTTTCCAGCTCGGCGAACTGCGCCTCGTCGTTGGCGTCCGCGATCGAGCCAGGACGTAATCCATCGCCAAGGCTGAACGAGACGTCGTACGCCTTCATGATTTCGCAGATTTCTTCAAAGTGAGTGTAGAGAAAGCTCTCTTTGTGATGCGCCAGGCACCATTTGGCCATGATCGAACCGCCGCGCGAGACAATCCCGGTGAGCCGCTTCGCCGTCAGTGGAATGTACCGCAGCAGCACGCCGGCGTGGATCGTAAAGTAATCGACCCCCTGCTCGGCTTGCTCAATCAAGGTGTCGCGAAAGATCTCCCAGGTCAGCTCTTCCGCTTTGCCGCCGACTTTTTCCAACGCTTGATAGATGGGCACGGTGCCGATGGGCACGGGTGAATTACGTAAAATCCACTCGCGAGTTTCATGAATATTCTTGCCAGTGGAGAGATCCATAACCGTGTCCGCTCCCCAGCGCGTCGCCCAAATCATTTTTTCTACTTCTTCCTCGATCGACGACGCCACCGCGGAATTGCCAATGTTGGCGTTAATCTTCACCAGGAAGTTACGGCCAATAATCATGGGCTCGAGTTCAGGATGGTTGATATTAGCGGGAATGATGGCCCGTCCCCGGGCGACTTCGTCACGCACGAACTCCGGCGTAATCACCGGCGGAATGCTCGCGCCCCACGAATTGCCAGGATGCTGCTGCGTCAGGCGCGCATGACCGTTGCCTTTGCGTGCTTCTTCACGCATCTGCTCACGAGCCTGATTCTCACGAATGGCGATAAACTCCATCTCCGGCGTGATAATGCCTTTCCGCGCATAGTGCATCTGAGACACATTCCGCCCCGGCAGCGCGCGACGCGGTTTTCTGATGTGCGCGAACCGCAACCCCTCCAGCGAGGGATCAGTCGCTCGCCGACGCCCGTATTCCGAAGACACGGCAGGCAACTCTTCGGAATCGTTGCGCGCCAGAATCCACGGGAGACGCAAGGGCTGAAGCCCCTGGCGAATATCGATGCGCACCTGCGGATCGGTGTACGGTCCCGAGGTGTCATAGACAAGCACAGGCGCCGGAGTCTCGGCGTCAGGCCCATGATGACCACGAGCTGGAGTTAAACGAATTTCACGGAAAGGCACGCGGACCCCATCCTGGGTTCCCTCCACATAGATTTTGCGTGAAGCGGGCAGTGGCGTGGTCGTCAGTCCGGCGGTCTTCTCTTCTACCGTTCCATTGACGCCATTCACATGGTTAGTGCGCATAACAGATTGCCTCCTTCAGTACAGAAGACCAGAGAACAACGGCTGGAGAGGAAAAGCGCAGGTGTGATCACTCGGAGTTCCCTTCGCTGGCATTACCCAGATCAGGTTCCAGGGGTCGATGAGTCTCACCATGGACTCATCCTCTCAGCCGAAACTTCAGCTCCCCCAACGGCGACATCGCCGGTTTTCCTAAGTATGCTACGCCGCAAGGCTGGCGCTGTCAACGCGACGCCACCACCGATAGGCGGGAACGCCGAGTGCGCACAGTCCAACGCTCCACAGGCATTCCGCCGGGCGTTCCCAGCAGGCGTTCAGGAGAATCCCGAGACAGCCAAGCAGATACAACAAAGGCAGCCAGGGATAGCCCCAGGTGCGATATGGTCTTGGCGCGGCAGGCCGGCGCCAGCGGAGCAGAAATACTGCACTGACAGTGAGGCTGGAGACCGCCACAATCACGACGGTCGCATAGGTCAGGAGTTGATCAAACGTTCTAGAGAGGATGAGAAACGACGTCCACACGGCCTGCAAAAGCAGGGCGTTGCCCGGAGAGTGAAACCGCGGCTGCAGCACCGCTGCCGGGGCAAAAAAGACGCCATCACGCGCCATCGCGAAGTAAATGCGCGCGCCGGTGAGCACCATGACATTCAAGGAGCCGGCGATCGAAAGGGCGATCAACGCCGACACCATCCACGCCGCCTGCGGCCCAAACAGCGCCCGAGCCGTTAGCTCGCCAACCCGTACTTCTCCTTTGAGCGTCGCTATCGGCGAGGCATAGAGATAGAGAACATTTAACCCGAGGTAGACTCCAATCGTTAGCAAGGTGCCTATTGCTAGAGCTTTCGGCACCGTACGCTCCGGTTCACGCACTTCACTGGCAATATACGCTGCCGCATTCCAGCCTGAATAGGTAAAGACCACCGGGATTAACGCAAGCCCTAACGCGGTCACAGCCTGATGAGACTGAGGCCAGGTAACTGCTGAGGAAAAATGCGTCCACGCGCCCGCGCCATACATAAATCCGGCGAGCACGAGTCCGCCGATGGCGATGAGTTTGGCTACGCTTAATACGTTCTGCGTGAGGCTGCCAAGCCGCAACCCACGATAATTCAGCAGCGACACAGCCCACACGAGCACAACAGCGAGCCATTGAATCTGAGAACCCACAAGTATTTTCAGAGCGCTAGATTCAGGGAATGGTTGTATTGCTCCCAGCACGTATTCCGCCAGGGCAATGGCGAGCACGGCGATCGAACCGGAAAAACTGGCGAGAAACGCCGCCCAGCCGCAGAGGAACGCCCAAAACGATCCAAAGGCCTCACGGAGGTAGACATATTCACCTCCCGCCTCTGGAAACATGGCGCCTAATTCCGCCCAAGCCAGGGCGCCGGCAATGGCCAATATCCCACCCAAGACCCAGACAAGGAGCATCCACCCTGGGCTTGGCGTATATTGCGCTACAATTCCACTGGTAGTAAAGATGCCGACGCCGATCGTGTTGCCCACCACTATCATGGTGGCGCTGAACAGGCCGATAGACGAGCGCCGAGTGCTGAGTGCTGAGCGCTGAACGGCGAGCGGCGAGTGGCGAGTCAGAGGTCTTTCCTCCCTGCCGCTCTCGGGTTACGCCGCTACAGGCGCATTGTTCGCATTGTTATTGAAAACCAGGTTAGCAAGAGGAAGCGCCAACACTTCCAGTCTTGATAAATCAATAGATTTACTGGCGTCTACAATTTCAATCCCTACGACACGCTTGTTCTCAGCAAAATCAAGAACAACGCCGGGAGCAACTTCTTCAGATGCCATGCTGACTCCATTGATCAGCTCAATGTACAGCATGTCAGTCTCAGGAAAATAGCGAAAGGCCATGACTGTGAGTCTCTCCTATCATTGTCTCACTACTCGTCTTCTTTCTCCTCGCCTTGTTCGACCGGAAAGGCTCTCTCGTGTTTCAACTCGCTCTCTTCCTGCAGGTAATCAATCGTGCGATGAATCTGCTGCCGTTCACGGTCAAGGAAGCGTGCAACCGCTGCAGCCAGCCGTTGATCCGCAAAATAATGCATGCTCACAGTCGGCTGGGGATCAAACCCGCGCAGTCGTTTGAAATCGCCCCCGGCGCCGGGTTCGAAACGAGTGAAGTTGTTCTTAATGCAGTGCTCAATGGCGGCATAGTAGCACACGTTAAAATGGAGATGCCGCATTTCCCGGAACGCCCCCCAATACCTACCATAGAATACCCC
>DATLYA010000119.1:0-14615 GCA_035575235.1 Candidatus Methylomirabilota bacterium | reverse complement strand
CGGCAACCGCCATGGGGCTTGTCGGCGTTATGGCGCTGCCTGGACGGCTCGTGTTTACTCCGCTGGGAGATATGCTTCCGAGGAGCTGGCTGACGGCGTTCCTGTTTCTTTTGCAAACAATTGCTCTGCTCGTTCTTCTCTTTGTTCCGGGAAAAACTGGAGTGTTCAGTTTCGTTGGGCTGTTCGGCGCGGGGTTCGGCGCTATCACTCCTGCCCGCGCTGCATTGATTGCGGAGTTCTATGGCCCAGCCTCCTACGGCAGCATCAATGGGGTGTTAGGGTTTTTCCTTATTAGCGCCGGAGCACTGGCCCCACTTGGCGCCGCCTGGGGTCATGACCTCGCCGGAGGCTACGAGCCGGTCCTGTGGACCCTGGTAGGAACTTCAGCTTTGGGAGCAGTCGCGGTATTGTTGGCGGAACAGAGCGCTAAGCAACTGTCATAGAAAATGACACGTTTTGTCATCCTCCTGTAACACAGGGGTGATTGGGGAGCAGAGGACAGGAGGGAAAGGAAATTTGCGCATGCATCAATCAAGGCAGCTTTCATTTCTTGATCGTTTTTTGACATGTGGTGATGTTTAGCCTCAAGGGCAACCTGATTGTGCAGTTGCGGTTTGATGTCATACGCATCGCCATTCCGTTAATGATCTATTTTGTCTCTATGTTTCTTGTGAGCTTCTACCTGGGGCGTTAAGTAGGAGCGGACTATTCGCAAACAGCGACGTTGTCATTTACTGCTGCGAGCAATAATTTCGAGCTCGCTATCGCCGTGGCTGTTGCGGTCTTTGGTTTGAACTCTGGCGCCGCGTTGGCGGCGGTGATTGGTCCGCTCGTGGAAGTGCCGACCCTCATCACCCTGGTAGTATTTCGCACCAGGCGCGCTGCCGGTACGGTCCGGTTCGTGAAGACCTGGGAGGCATGAGGCGTAAAACGTGGGGCGTGAAGTGTGGGGCATCAAAGGAACCCGTCGTTATGCCTTGGGATCACGTAACACGAAACACGTGTCACGTTTTTCCTCCTTGGTCAGTTGACAACACGCCACCGAGCAGGCTACACATATACCCTATGTTGGCTCAGCCGCGTCATTTCTTCTACTTCCCTCCGTTCGCTTTCTATTTTGCCCCCTAGGGGGCATAACATTTTCTCCACACATTTTCGTCAGTTTCTTTTTTCCGACTCATTGCGGACGTCAGGGAGGTTTCTGTCATGATCGTCAAAATGTCCAAGCGGGCGACGCCTGAGGAAGTCGCCGCTGTTGAAGAAAAGCTGTATGGTTGGGGATATAAGACCGGCAAAATGGTCGGTGAGGAGATCACGCTGATCGGCGTCTATGGCGATATCTCGCGCCTGCCGACCGGTGAGATTCAAGAGATGGGCGGCGTCGATAGCCTCATTCCCATCTCCAAAGCCTATAAACGGGTAGCGCAAAAGGGTTCCCCTGGCGCTCTGATTCACCATACTGTGCGGATCGGCGCTGTTGAGGTTGGCGGCGATGAATTGACTATTATCGCCGGCCCCTGTTCGGTGGAGAGCGAAGCGCAAATTATGGAGGCGGCTCGCTTCGTCAAGGAAGCGGGCGCTAAGGCGTTGCGCGGCGGTGTAGTGAAATACCGCTCCAGTCCGTACAGCGGTTGGGAAGGCATTGGGGCGAGCTCTGAAGAGGCGTTGCGGAATGGACTCAAACTGATTGTCAAAGCCGGCCGGGAATTCGAACTCCCGACGGTCGTTGAAGTGCTCGATCCGCATGATGTGTCAGTGTATGAGGATATGGGGGTCGACTGCATGCAGGTCGGCGAGCCGAACTCAAAAAATCAGGCGCTGCTGAATCGTCTGCGCGACACCTCCCTGCCAGTGATTCACAAGCGGGGCAATTCGCTTGATATCGAGGCGTATTTATTATGGGTCGAGCGCGTGATGGCCGGCGGCAAAGAGAATGTCATCCTCTGTGAACGCGGTATCGTGAGTCCCAATAAATACACGCGCAATACGCTGGATATCGGCGGGATCGCCGCCTTCCATTATCAGCTCTCCTGTCTGCCTGTGGCGGTTGACGCCTCACATGGCACAGGCATTCGTGATCTCGTGCATCCTATGACGTTGGCCGGGATTATGGCTGGCGCGTCGGTGGTCTTGGTTGAGACGCATCCCAATCCGCTCATCGCTAAATCTGATGGTTTTCAAGGACTCTTTCCGGAACAATTCGCTCGTTTAGTGGCCGCTTGTGAGCAGGTGTGGGAGCTGCGTCGGCGCATCGAACCGCTCTATACCCCATCGGCCATGTGGGAGCGCGAATATGAGGGGCGCGTCGCGGTGGATAAGAGGCGATTTTTTGGCGCGGCCTAGCAACTGATGGATGTTGTTGCCTGATGCTATAGGCAGAACACCATAATACTCATCTGCATTCCGGATGACTGGAGCCTGCGCTGTCATGCTGAGCCGCAGGCGAAGGATCTCACGGCGCACGAGACCCTTCGTTTGCGCTCAGGGCGCCTTCCCCCTCTATCCTGGTTTGGTGAGAGCCGATCGGTATAAGAACTGTGTCGTAAGGGCGACCCCTGGGGTCGTCTGGAGAAGGGCGAGCGCGGGAGCCTTTTGTAAAAAAACGGAAGAGAAGACGAGCGACGTATTGCTGTGCTAAAACTACAGCATGGTAGCGCTCCGAAAACCGCCTCGCTTGCGGCGTGGCGACACGATTGGCGTGGTGTCGCCGGCTGCTGCTGTCGATATCGAAGCGTTACAGCGTGGCTGTGAAACGCTGCAACACTATGGCTTTCGCATCCGGGTTGGAGCGCATGCCCAGGACCGGCATCGCTTTCTTGCCGGAACTGATAGTGACCGGGCGGCGGAGTTAGCGGCGATGTTGCAAGATCCTGCGATTCACGCTGTCTTTTGCTCGCGCGCCGGCTATGGCTCAGGCCGGCTTCTCCCCGTACTGAATTTCCAGACGGTCACTCGCGCTCCGAAGATATTTCTTGGCTTTAGTGACGTGACCTTTCTGCTCAACGCCTTCGTGCAGCAAGCCGGCCTGGTGTGCTTCCATGGTCCGTTAGTGGCGGGCCAATTGGCCAACGGAGCGCCTGGCCGCTCTCTTGAGCACCTGTTTCACCTGCTCACTACTGGCGGTGAAGGGATATCTATAGCGTTTTCTCACGCGCTGCGAACTGGCGTGGCGGAAGGGCGTCTGATTGGCGGGTGTCTCTCTATTGTGGTTGCGACGCTGGGGACTTCATATGCTCTCGATACCCGGGGCGCCGTCCTGTTTCTTGAAGATACCGGAGAGCGACCCTACCGGATTGATCGCATGTTGACTCAACTCAAACAGGCAGGAAAACTGGACCATCTTGCCGGGGTGATCTTTGGTGAGATGCCGGGCTGTTTTGAGGGCATGGACGATCCGAGTCTCTTGTTTGCCGTGATTGACGATATTTTTTCAGACTATACCTACCCGATCGGCTTTGGCTTGCCGGCCGGGCATGGAATGGACAATCTGACCTTGCCCTTTGGTGTGCGAGTCCGCCTGGATGCGGTGCGCCGCACCTTGACATTGCTTGAACCTGCCGTGGAGTGAGCTGCTGCTATGGATTTTTCCGCAGTTGACAAGGAAGTCACTGAGGGGGTTGAGAACGGCGTGTTTCCTGGCGCCGTCGTGTTAGTCAGCCAGGCTGGCAAAGTGCTGTACCGTCGCGCGACTGGATGGCGTAGCCTGGAACCGACGCGCACCCCTGTACACGAGGAGACGATCTATGACATTGCTTCGTTGACCAAACCACTGGCGACAACTGTAGCGATGATGCTCTTGGTGAAGGAAAAAAAATTACGGCTTGACGATCGCGTCACGCGTTTTTTCCCCAATTTTGGCGTACAAGGAAAACAGTTCGTTACTTTTCGTCAGCTCTTGTCCCATTCCTCCGGATTGCCTGCGTGGCGTCCCTACTATAAGGACATCATCCAACAAGAAGCAAAAGCAGGACGCGTCAGTTTGCTCGGCACGCGCAGCGCCCGTGAATATGTCTACACCCAGTTGTTGCGTGAGCGGCTCGAGGCGCCGCCCGGACAGAAGGCCGTCTATAGCGACTTAGGTTTCATGTTGCTTGGGGCTGTTGTTGAAGAAATTAGTGGTCTGGAGTTTGACCAATATTGTTCCGAGAAGATTTTTTCCCCCTTGGAGATGCGCGACTCCTTATTCATCAATCTTGAGAAAAAACGGCGGCTCGGCGTAAAACTGCCTGAGGAGCGGTTCGCTCCTACGGAACGATGTCCCTGGCGAAAGCGCGTGCTCTGCGCCGAGGTGCACGATGACAATGCCTACGCCATGGGTGGGATTGCCGGCCATGCCGGGATGTTTTCTACGGTTGACGATATCCATCGCCTCGTGAGCTGTCTCACGGCGTGTTATCGTGGCGAGCATTGGTTCTTGCCTGCCGCCGTAGTGCAGGAATTTTGGACGTGCGATGCACGGGTTGCTCATTCAACCTGGGCGCTCGGCTGGGATACGCCCTCGGCGCAGCACTCCAGCGCAGGCGAGTTGTTTTCTTCTCGTTCGGTTGGTCATTTAGGGTTTACCGGCGTTTCGGTGTGGATCGATCTTGAGCGCCAGGTGCATGTCATCCTGTTGAGCAATCGTGTCCATCCCCGCCGGGAAAACGATGCGATCAAAACCTTCCGCCCAGCGTTGCATAATATCGTGATGCAAGCGGTTTTAGGAACAATATGAGCACAGAACAATCTCCAATCTCCAATCTCCAATCTCCAATCCCTCACCCTCAGTTCCTGGCTCCTCATGCCCACATTCACCTCATTGCCATTGCCGGCGTAGGCATGGCGACACTGGCCGCCATGCTGAAAGAACGCGGGTATCGCGTCACGGGATCGGATCAAGGCGTGTACCCGCCGATGAGCGACTTCCTCGCACAGGCCGACATTGAGGTGATGCAAGGCTACAAAGCAGACAATCTGACTCCAGCGCCGGACCTGGTGATTGTTGGCAACGCGGTCTCGCGCACCAATCCAGAAGCCGCCGCGCTGCTGGAAACTTCGATTCCCTATCTGTCCTTGCCCCAAGCCCTGGGACAATTCTTTCTCGCAGGAAAACGTTCGCTGGTTGTGGCGGGCACGCACGGGAAGACGACCTCGACGGCCATGCTGGCCTGGGTGCTGGAAAAAGCCGGACGGCGGCCAGGACTCTTTGTTGGCGGAGTAAGCCGCAATTTTGGCCGCGGCTATCAGCTTGGCGCGGGAGAATTTTTTGCCGTTGAAGGCGACGAGTATGACACCGCTTTTTTTGACAAAGGACCGAAGTTTTTGCACTATCGCCCGCACGCCGTGCTGCTCAATGCCATTGAGTTTGACCACGCCGACATTTATCAAGATCTTGATCATGTCAAGAGTTCCTTTCAACGACTTCTGGCTATCGTCCCCACAGGCGCGCCCGTGCTCGTGTGCAGCGACTTTCCGGCGGCTCTTGAGGTGGCTCACGCCTCTGGCAAGCCTTTTGCCACATTTGGATTGTCCGAACCGGCGCACTGGCAAGTGCGAGACGCTGCTGACGATGGGCAGGCATTTTCTTTTACTATCGTCTTGAACCAGCGGGAGATCGGACGCTTTTCGACTCCACTGATGGGACGCATGAACGTGAGGAATGCGCTGGGCGTCGCCGCGCTGTGTTTTATGGTCGGACTTTCAGCCGAGGAGATTGCCCCAGGCCTGGCCTCGTTTCTTGGGGTTGAGCGTCGCCAGGAGCTGATTGGAGAAGTATCCGGTGTGACTGTTATTGACGATTTTGCCCATCACCCGACCGCGGTCGCCGTGACCATCGAAGCCGTGCGACTGCGTTACCCTGGGCGGCGCTTATGGGCGGTGTTTGAACCGCGCTCGAATACGTGCCGGCGCCGCATTTTTCAAAAACCGCTGACCCAGGCGCTCGCCTGCGCGGACCGCATTGTTATTGGCCCGGTTTTCACCAAGCCGCAAGATCCGCTGGCGGCGGACGAGCTTTTTTCTCCGGCCGAATTGGCTGCGGACTTACAAGCAATTGACAAAGAAGCACATGCAGGGCAAGGGGTGGAAGAGATGTGCGCGTTTCTCTCGCGGAACTGTCGCCCTGGAGATGTGGTGTTGATCATGTCGAACGGGGCGTTTGGCGGACTGCCGCGGAAGTTACTGGAACGATTAAAAATGCAAAATTAAACACGCAAAATTTGCAGAAGCCACACCAACTCTTTTTTGATCATTTTGCCTCTTCCATTTTTAATTCTTCATTGTTTGCCCATACAGCCGTTGATAGGTGCGGTAGTTGCGCAGGACGAGTTTGACGTAAGTGCGCGTCTCGCGAAAACTAATGCTTTCGATGAATTCGTCCAGCTCCAGGTCAGCATAGCGCGTCCGCCACTTCTCAACGGCGTTCTCGCCGGCATTGTACGCTGCGATCGCCATCGCCGTATTGCCATTGTAGAGATCTAACAACTGACGGAGATAAGCGGCGCCCGCGTTGATGTTGAAGTCTGGATCCATCAGAAAGCTCGGGGATACCGCCGACGCATGCATGACTCGGGCTGCTGTTTTTGGCAAGAGTTGCATCAAGCCATACGCGTGCGCCGGTGAGACCGCTTCAGGATCGAATAAACTCTCCTGGCGCATCAGCGCCAGCACTAAGTAGGGATCCAGCGTCTTGGTTTCTGCCTGCGCGCTGACCGTGGACCAGTACGCCTGTGGGTACAGGTAACGCCACCAATTCCCATTCTTGTCTCGCGCAAGTTCTTGGGCAAACCGAAGCGCGGCGGCGTACCCGTCCATCCGACTGTACTCCGATAACAGAAACTCTGAGCTCGCCGAATCACGCGGGGCGCCTTCCCTCACCAGATCAAGCTCCTGCCGAGCGAGGAGCGGCAGCCTCAGCACAAGCAACTCCTGGCTGCGACGGTAATGAGCGGCAAGTTGCGGCGGCAGGGACGGAAGGACTCCCGTCCGTTCGGCTCCCGGGGGCAGTGGGGAAGGCGCAATCCGCAAGCGCTTTTCCGCCAGCAGGGCGTAATACCCGTCCGGGTAGCGACGCAGCAACGCACGGTATTGGCGCTGGGCTTTCTCTGTGTCGTCCAGTCGTTCCAGCGCGCGCGCCTGCCAGTACCAAGCGCTTTCTCCTTCCGGGGAGTCAGGGAATGCTTTGGCCAGCGCCGCAAACCGCTGCGCCGCCTGATGGAAGTCGCCACGACGATACGCCATCCAGCCCTGACGCCAACGGCCTTCACGGGCAAGTTGCGACCCGGCGAACAACGTGGCCAGACGCTCATAGGCGGCGGCGGCGCGGCTCTCGTCTTGTCTCTCTTGCCAGATGCGGCCGATCGCATACCAGGCTTCGGCCGCTTTTTCATGCCGCGGATATTGTTGCGTTAAGCGCTCAAAGATCACGCGCGCTTCCTCGTCGCGATCTTTATTCCACAATAAGGTCGCCCAGTTGAACGTCGCGAGAGGAGCGAGCGCACTGCCCGCATATCGCTCCGTCACCTCTTTCCAGACGGCGACGGCTTCATTCACGCGTCCCTGATTCTTGTAGATATTGGCAAGCAGCATGAGCGCTTCTGAACGGAGCGGACTGAGGGGGAAGCGCTCATTGAATTGCCGGACGAGCGCGTCCAGATTGGCGTCTTCGCCCTCTTTGTAAAGAAGGCGGATTTCGTCAAGATACTCGCCGTCAGTATCGAGACTGAAGCGGTCGGGTGCGGCGGCGCGGAGATGCTCGACGCGCTCTTTCGCCACCTTGCTGACTGCCGAGCGCGGCGCGATGCGCCGGAGCTCTTGGTAGAGATTATACGCGTCGCTGGTGTCTCCTTGCTGCTCGCGGGCTTGCGCCACAATAAGCAGGGCCTCCTGGCGGATTGGAACAGGGGAAGTTTTCGCAGCACGCGCTTGCTCGGCATAACGTGTGGCTTCAGTCCAGTCTGACTCCATGACGGCGAGTTTAGCGAGTTCCAGCATCACGCGTCCCGCCCATATGCTATCTGGATACTCTGAGAGGAGACGCTGGAAAAAGGCGCGGGCTTCGGTCGCCTGGGCGTCGTCCCGATTGATCACCCCTAAGTAGTACAAACTATAGTCTGCGAGTACGGGATAGACCTCAAGGGCGCGTTGGAAGAAGGCGCGCGCTTCGCTTAGCTTCTTCTCCTGGTAAAAGCGATAACCCTGGCGGAACAATTCTCGCTGTTCCGCCAGAGTTTCCCCTGCGGGGAGCGACCTGAGTGAGGCCTGCGCATCGAGTTGGAGCTCTTCATCCGGCGTTGCCGACGGCGGCGGCGTGGACGGAGCTGGAGCGAGAGAAAACGCCGGCGTCGCAAGGGAGGTTTTGGGAGTGCATGCTGATAGCAACGCAACGAGCGCAAGCAATGTCAGTAGATGTAGACTTGCGAGAGCGGATACATGCTTCCCACTGCAAAATTGTTGAACAGTAACCAGCGATTGCAGATTGGTCGCTGACGACTGGCGACTGGTAACAAACCGCTGACCACTAACCACTACCGCCTCCCCCTCTCAATTGTTAAACAAGAACAACATTTTTTGAAAGCGCTCGACTTGTTGTGTGTTTACCTGCGCGCCGATACGCGCCATGAGCACGTTTGCCGAAGACATGGTAATTTCCGGGTTCGTAGTGAGGTAGACGCGGAACCCAAACGGACGAAACAAACGCACCAACATATTCCGATATGCATACGCGGTGAGCGTGGTCTGGTCGAGATCCCAATGCCAACAATATCCCGTCAGAAAAAACACTTTCGTTTCGATGAATGGGTCCGCCACGATGAGAGCCGTCATCGCCTTCGCGAGTCCCAGATGGCGCCAGTTGCGGCTCACCTCAATAGCGCCAAGTTCATAACATAGTCCGTCTTCATTATCACGCCACCCCTCAAGAGGATCTGGATAGCTACATTCTACATACCCGATAATACGCCCGGCCGGACACAGCGCCACCGTGACGTTTGCATCCGGCAACGCGGCGACAGTCTCCAAGGTGTTGACGCCCGCAATAATGGAACGGTAGCGGGCAAACCGTCCGATGCCTTCCTCTAGCGTCAGGGAGTGCAGGAACTCAGGCGCGCACGCGCTGAAGAGACGAATCTGGCCGCGAGGAGAGGAGAAAACGGTTTCTCTCGCAGCAGGATGAAGACGAATAGATTCAGTCACGAGAGGTACAAGATAAAGGCGCCGTGTGTTGCGGAAGAAAGGCAGGCCGCCTCTTTTCCTATGCGCGTCTCACGAATCACGCCGCACGGGTTAAAAATCTGTCCATGTCTTAACCAGGTTCTTCACCATAATGACAAGATCACATGGATTGCCGGTATGGTCCTTGTGTAATTCAGCGACGACCGCTTCACGGACAAAATCGAGATGGCGAAAGGCTTTGAGCGCCGCGGTTTCACCGCTGACAATCTCCGCCACTAATTTTTCTAACCCCAAGCCTGTAGCAAGTTGGATGACATCGAGCACCATCCACGTCCCTAATCGTTGCCCGCGGGCGCTGGGATCAATAACGATCCGCACCTCGCCGATGTGTCGGCTACTGCCGTAGGGATGACGATGCAGGGTCGCGTCGCCGATAATGCATTCGTCCTTGACCGCAATGATAGGGATAACTCGCTCATAATTGACCGCTCGAGCCCATTGCCTCACCATGGTTGCGTTACTGACATCATGCCGCAGGTACCAACGATCCCGTTCAGGAATGCGCTGAAAGAACGCGACAAGCTGATCCGCATCCGCCGCGGTTAACGGTCGTAGGACAACTGCGTCCCCGTCTTTCAAAATAACAGTCTTCGGATAGTCCGCCAGCACGTCGGCATCCATAAGGCACGGCCTCCTTTTCTTCTTTTACCGTGCTCGTATGCATTCGGCAAACCACTTGCCGGGTTGCTCCTCCATGAGTGATCTGCTACGCGGGAGAGACGCAAGCTCACGGCAGCTTCTGCCGCTGCTTCTCTTGCAAGCGAACATTCACTGTATGGATGTCCCTACGCTTGCGATATCAATCAAAGGAGGAAATCATCATGGGACGTTTAGAGGGAAAAGTCGCATTCATTACTGGCGCGGGGTCGGGGATCGCTCGCTCGGCGGCGCAGATTTTCACCCGAGAAGGAGCGAAAGTGGTGATTGCCGAGCTCAAACCTGAACTCGGTCAGGCGGCGGAGAAACTGGTGCGCGATGGCGGAGGAGACGCGACGTTTATCCACACTGATGTCACAAAAGAGGAGAGCGTCAAGAACGCCATTCGGCAAACGGTGGAGCGCTACGGCAAACTGAACGTCCTGTACAACTGTGCTGGCGGCTCAGTCGTGGAAGATACACGTGTGACGGATGTCGACATGTGGGTGTGGAACCACACGCAATCACTCGATCTGCTCGGCACATTTCTTTGCTGTCGTCATGGTATTCCTGAACTCATGAAAGCGGGCGGCGGCGCGATCATTAATATGTCATCGGTAGTGGCGCTGCGCGGCGCGTTCCCTATTCACGTCTACACTGCAGCAAAGGGCGGTATTGTCGCCTTGACGAAGTCGCTTGCCGGCACGTACGCGCTCGATAACATTCGCGTCAACGCCATCTGTCCAGGGGTGATCTTAACTGATCGTGTCAAGGCGCGGTTTGGAGAGAACATGGAGCAACCAGGAACCATTCCGCAGACGCGGGCAATCAAAATAGACTGGAAACAATATCCTTTTGCCACCGGCCAGCCGGAGGATATCGCCAATGTGGCATTGTTTCTCGCGTCGGAGGAAGCGCGGATGCTAACCGGCGTCATTATTCCCGCCGATGGAGGGTTATCGGCGTATTAGTAAGGAGGAATAAGGGCTACGCATGCAGAACGTGGGTGTAATGGCGGCAGTTATGTTGATCGGTGTTGCGGGTCTGACGATGAATGTGGGATGCGGTACAGTGAAATCGGCGGCGTCTGCCGTTCCTGGCGCTTCCTATGTCGGTTTGACAGCCGACCAGCCCGAGGGACCTCAGGTCGGGGAGAAGTTGCATTTCAAACTCTCTCCGGAGGAAGCGCTCGCCGTGCTAGCGGAAGTAGCGCCAGCCCATGGGTGGGAACTGGACGCGACAGGAGACCAATATGACCTCCAGGGCTTTCGCGGAAAATATTTCCGCCTGCTCACGCGGCGCTTTATCGGCGGAGTGTTTGAAATGAATGGAGTGTTCTTCACCGAGCCGGAGGGAGTCTACGTCATTGTAGGGAAAAAAAATACCGGTTTTCCCCAAGATTTAGTCGCGCCGTTTACCGCGGCGGTGCAGGCGAGGGCGAAAGAAAAACTTTGAGAACAATCTCGAATAGGCTGGAGCCGGCGCTGCCGTGCAGCCCGGCGCTTCAGCGCCGGGCGGAGCTACGGCCCCGGCCGTTCTTGGAATACCTGATAACCTGCCGCGCGTAACGCGGCGATGACTTCAGCAATATGCTGAGGTCCTAAGGTTTCCAAAGTCAAGGTAATTTCAGATTCGCCGATCTCTGCGCGACTAAAACCGCGCGTATGGACAATTTCCTGGATATTGGCGCCCTGGTCTGCGACCAGTGTGCTGACGCGCGCTAACGCGCCAGGGCGATCAGTCACGATCAAGCTGAGCCGCGTTAAGCGCCCTTCTTGCACGAGACCTTTCTCAATGACGCGTGCAATCACATTCACGTCGATGTTGCCGCCCGACAGAATCAACACGACGGCTTGTCCAGCCAAATGCAAGGGACGACTGAGCAGCGCAGCCAGCGTCGTGGCCGCCGCGCCTTCGACCACCGTCTTTTCATTCTCCAGGAGCACTAAGATCGCATGCGCCAGTTCGGCTTCACTAACGGTGACAATTTCGTCAACATACTGCTGCACGAGGGGAAGCGTAAGATCGCCCACCCGTCGCACTGCGATGCCGTCAGCAATGGTCGTCGCCGGAGGGAGCGAGGTAGGGGCGCCGGCGGCGAGCGCGGCCTGCATGCTCGCAATGCGTTCTGCTTGCACCCCAATGACACGGCCGAGGAAGCCGCTCTCTTTGAGTGCGAGTGCGACGCCGCCAATCAGGCCGCCTCCGCCCACGGGCGCAATCACGGCAGCAAAATCTGGCGTTTGCTCCAGCAGCTCTAGGCCAAGCGTGCCCTGACCAGCAATGACAGCGGGATCATTAAACGCAGGAATAAAGACGCTGCCGCGTTCACGCTGGAGTCGCAGCGCTTCGGCGAGCGCTTCATCAAAATCCGCACCGGCAAGAATGACTTCAGCGCCGTACCGCCGCGCCGAAGAGACTTTGACTAACGGAGCAAAGCGCGGCATGACGATGGCCGCCGGTATGCCAAGCCGATGCGCATGGAACGCGACCGCCAGCCCATGATTGCCCGCGCTTGCGGCGATCACGCCGCGTTGGCGCTCGTCCTCGGTGAGCGAAAGCAGTTTATTCAACGCGCCGCGCTCTTTGAAGGAGCCGGTCATTTGCAGATTGTCCAGCTTAAAAAACACCCGCGCGCCGGTGAGCTGGCTCGTGGTTTCCGAGTACGCACACGGCGACTCATAGATTATTCCTCTAATTCGCGCCCGGGCCGCGTGAATGTCTGCAAGAGTAATCATCTAATCAATCCGTCTATGACCACACGCGCCGGGCGATATCGGCGACCAAGCGCAGTTTGGCCTCCTGTACGGCCTCGGGGATTGGATTCCCCTCCCACACGGTGCCAAAGCCGCATTGGGTTGAGAGTCCAAGGTTCTCGCGTGGAAAATAACGGCTTGCTTCTTCGATCTGCTTGATAATGCCGTCAACAGGTTCGAGTTCCGTACGTTTCGTGGAGATTAAGCCAAGCACGACATCTTTGTCTGTCGGGATATCTCGCAGCGGCTCGAACGAACCTGACCGCCAGTCGTCGTATTCCAGGAGAAATCGCGCGTAGTTGCCTGTCCGTTTGAAGACCTGTTGGGCAATGGCCGCGTAACCGCCTTCACCGACGTAATAGCCTTTGTTGTTGCCGCGACAGACATGGAGCGCGAAGGTGACGCCCGACGCATCCGCCACCGAATTGAGGAGGTCAACGCCTTCCGTTAAGAGTCGACCAGGGTCCATACCGCGGTCAGCAAAGTCCTGATGCCGCCGCTCTGGATCACAGAGCATGCCAAGTTCCGGCGCGTCGATCTGGATATACTCGCAGCCGAGCATGGCCAGCTCCTGCGCCTCCTGTCGCACAATAGCGGCGGCGTCCGCAAACAGACGAAACGGGTCTGGGTACGCGGCGCGTGAAAATTCAGGCGACCACCGTAGCGTCATCATGAGTGGACTGGGCAACGTGACCTTGAGCGGCTTGTGCGCCCGTCCACGAGCATAGGCAAATTCTTCAGCAGTGAGCGAACGGATGCGTTGGATCTTTTCAACCACGGCGTACTGCACCTGGATTTCAGTCTCTTGCGCTTTTTCTTCTGGGGCATGTGGTCGTCGCCATACCCGCGTGAATGCCGGAATGGACTTGACCCCTGTGATCACGTCCGTGAGTGGCGCAATAAAATGAGTGCGCCGCATTTCTCCGTCAGTGATGACATCCACTCCGCTGCGCTCTTGCAGCGCGATCATTTCGTCCACCGCGCGGTCTTCGACGCGCTTAAACTCTCGTGTACTGAGTTGTCCCGCTTCCCATTGCGTGCGGGCATCCTTGAGATACTGGGGTCGCAGCAGCGACCCGATCACTTCTGCATAATAGATGTTCGCCATAGTACACCTCCACCACTGAGAGAGCGAAAAAGCAGGTTACGACCAGCGAGCACGGAAGAGACGTTGGCGGCGTGTAGACCCTGAGAGCGCACGAAATAGAAAACCGCGAAACACCATGATCGCAAAGAGTAAGAAGGCGCTGAGAAGAGACCACAACAATCCATAAAGCGATCCGAGTGACAGTCCTCCAGCCGAGGTGGGAAAAGTCAGCCGTCCAAATTGCAGCGGCCCCGCGAGAACGGGAAGCGGCAGGAGGAATACGGACAAGAGCGCAAGGATCACAAAAGGAAGAAACCACTCGACGCCGTTGCTTTTCAGGAAGTCGAGGCTCTCTTGCACCATAGCCAAGCCTTCGGTGCGTCCTTGATAAATGATTTCGGGGATCGGATTGAGGATGACTAATAAAATTAACTCGATCAGCGAGGCCAATAGCATGGCGGTTGCATCCCCAGGCGGCGTAAGCAGATCCAGCAGGTATTGCACGATGAAGAATAAAAACAAGATGCTGATCGCCGAATGCAAATACGGTCGCCAGCTGTCGCCAAGCTCCCGCAGACTCATGCGGCGGCCGCTTACGACTCCGGCAATGAAGTAGAGATACGAACTGACGCACATTGCTAAAATAAAGCCAGAGATGAAACCGCCCAACGGTCCAAACAAGCGCGCCGCCAGCAGGGAACAGATGACAAAGATCGGTCCATAGAGCAACGGGAGGAGTCCAACCCACCACGAACGAGCCCCTTTGTCCCAGGTCTCTTTTGCCGCCTGTTGATAAAGTTTCAGGGTTGACGTAATTAACGCACCCCAGTCCATTAGCCCTCCTCACACAGTGCTGAGGACTGAGGGCCGAGGGGTGAGCGGAAAAGAAAAAACCTTGTTTTCATGACTCGGAACTCAGGACTCAG
>DATLYA010000118.1:0-24418 GCA_035575235.1 Candidatus Methylomirabilota bacterium | reverse complement strand
CCGTATCCCTTGGCGTTATTGAACCACTTCACTTTCCCCCTTGCCATGCCCCAGACCTCCTCGGAAATCCGCCGATGGGGAACCGACGGATACAGGATATTGCATGGCCAACAGTAGAGGCCGGTTCACCATTTGTCAAGAAAACCTTGCTAATCCTGCGCCAAAGGAATCGTTACATGATAGAGCTGCCGACCGCGGGCAATAGAGAGCAATGCGCTTTGGTTTAACCGCGCGTCAATCATTTTCCGCCGAAATTCGCTGAGACTCTTTGTCTGCGCGCCTGAAAGGCCAAGAATCATGTCTCCCTGTTCAACTCCAATCCGTGCGGCAGGGCTGCCGGGCCGCACTTTCCTGACCTCTACTCCATCCTCGCCTTCAGTGACTGAGACGCCAATTAATTGCCACGCCAGTTCGTCAGCTTTCTCTTGAGGAAAGCGTGAGGCAATAACGGCAATGTCCTCCTCACGCTGGCCCCGCAAGACGCGCAGTCTGAGGGTGTCGCCGCTGCTGAATTCCCGTTCGCGTTGCATATATTCTTCCGCCGAGTGCAGGGGGCGACCATTCAGGCTCAGCAGCACATCGCCGCGCTGCAGCCCTGCTTTCGCGGCTGGACTGCCTGACTCGACGCCTCGCACCAGCGCGCCCTGTTTCTCTTTAAGCGCGAAGTGATACGCCAGCTCCGGCGTTAACGTCTGCACGACTACCCCTACCCACGGCGCCTCTACGGTTCCATGCGTGATGAGTTCTTGCACGATCCGTTTGGCGCGCGAGATGGGAATGGCGAAACCGATGCCCTGCGCTTTGCCGTAAATGGCCGTGTTGATGCCGATCAGTTCGCCTTTAATATTCAGAAGAGGACCACCAGAATTTCCCGGATTAATAGATGCATCGGTTTGGATGAAATCATAGTAGGTGCGGCCATCAGTATTAAGGGAACGGTTGAGGGCGCTGACGACGCCGGTCGTTACCGTGTGTGATAGCCCAAAGGGGTTGCCAATCGCAATGACTGTTTCTCCGATCATCAAATCATCGGAGTTGCCAAGCGGCAAATAAGGAAGCGATTTTCCATCATCGACTTTGAGCACGGCTAGATCGGAATCCGAATCGGCGCCAACCAAACGAGCGCTGAGTTTTCGATCGTCTGAAAGTTGCACAAGGATCTTTTGCGCTTGCACGACTACGTGTTCATTGGTGAGCACGTAGCCATCTGGACGAATCACGACGCCAGATCCTAGACTCTGCTCGGTCTGTCGTCGTTGATAGGGCTCGAAGAAATCGCGGAAGAAATCGTCAAAGAACGGATTCCCGCTAAAAGGACTGCTGCGGCGCTCAACCACCTGTGCAGCGATGATGCTTACGACTGCAGGACTGGCTCTCTCAACGGCAAGCACGACGGGGCTACGACGGTTAGCGTCTTGAGCAAGGACGGGGAGAATGGAAGAAGGCGAAGGGGTGAAAGATAAAAGCAGGAAGAAAATTACTGTGCGCTGGTATGCTCTCATGTTGTTTGGGTCATCGAAGGTCGAAATGCAAGAATCATTGCTCTGGCGCTCCACGCTCCGCATTCCCTATTCCGTATTCCGCGGCGGGCTGTTGTTGCGTGACACAATGAATCGCGCCTAATCCCCAGACAAGGTCAGTGCAAGGAATGCCAACCATACGTCGGGATGGAAAGAGCTCTTGCAAAATCGCCAACGCGCGTCGGTCATTCGGACAATGGTAGGTAGGAACGAGCACCACGCCATTGGCAATGTAAAAATTGGCGTAGCTTGCCGGCAAACGAGCGCCATTATACTCAATTGGACCTGGCATCGGGAGCGGGATAATGCGCAGCGGCTGGTTATCCTGGTCGGTCATATGCCGCAAACGATCGAAGTTATCTCGCAAAGGAGCATAGTTCTCGTCCGCCGGGTCTTCTTCAAGTACACAGACAACCGTCGTGGGATCAACAAAGCGAGCGATGTCATCAATGTGACCGTCAGTGTCATCGCCCACGATGCCGTCGCCAAGCCAGAGAACCTTGCATACGCCGAGATACATACGCAGGTAGTCTTCAATCTCAGCGCGAGAAAGCGCGGGGTTGCGGTTAGGGTTCAGCAGACATGCTTCAGTTGTTAACAAGGTTCCGCGTCCGTTGACGTCAATTGATCCGCCTTCCAGAACGATGCCAGGCTCGAAGAGCGGCAGTTGTAATTGGGCGGCGATTTTTTGTGGCACGACGTCATCGAGATCCCACGGACCATACTTTTGTCCCCACGAATTGAAGATCCAATCCGTGACGGCAAGCTCCGTCCGTCCTGCGCGCTGGCGCGTAATGAAGATAGGACCATGATCACGCGCCCAGGCGTCGTTCGTGGGAATCTCGTGCAAGACTACATTGTCCAGCCCTACGCCAGCACTTGACAACAAGTGACGGACTTCCTGGGCGGCTTCAGGGCTGTTGACGCAAATATTGACTCGCTCGCAGGCGTGGAGCGCGCGCACCATCTCGATATAGATAGCAGGTACAGAGTCAAACTTGCCCGGCCAGGTGTCGAGATTATGCGGCCACGCGAGCCACGTGGCGGCGTGTGGTTCCCACTCGGCAGGCATGCGGTAACCGAGATGAGCCGGAGTAGCTCCGAGTGCCGAGTGCTGAGCGCTGAGTGCTGAATATGAGGGAGGCAAAAGAATTTCCTTAGTGGTCCACCACAATGATTTGGATAAAGCTGCTCTCGTCATACCGGCACGGACGGGCGTCCCGGGGGTTTAAGCACGAACCTCGTGTGTCAGTGCCTGGATTCCCGCTTGCGCGGCCATGACGCAAGCTTTGTTCATTCATGATTTTCATTGAAACAAGTCCCGAGCCTCCAGCACCTTTTTAGTCAAGGTATCGCTTGGAGAGATTGCCATAGGCGTCGATGCGCCGGTCGCGCAGAAACGGCCAGTTTTGCCGCACGGTGTCGAGCCGCGTCAGGTCACAAGAGACCACGAGCGTGTCCTCGCTGTCATGACTGGCGCGGGCGCAGAGTCGGCCAAACGGATCACTGACAAACGACGCGCCCCAGAATTGCAGACCGCCCTCTACGCCAACACGGTTGACTGCAGCGACATACACGCCATTGGCTACCGCGTGGCTTCGCTGGATCAGCTCCCATGCTTCGTGCTGTGCGCGTCGCTCGTCCTCGATTTCAGCGTGATGCCAACCAATCGCCGTGGGATAGAAAAGGATCTGCGCGCCGCCAAGCGCCGTCAAGCGCGCGCCTTCAGGAAACCACTGATCCCAGCAGACGAGCACGCCGATTTTGGCGTAGCGGGTCTGAAACGTGCAAAAGCCAAGGTCGCCCGGAGTGAAGTAGAACTTCTCATAGTAAAGGGGATCATCGGGGATATGCATCTTGCGATATTGCCCAACTATCGCTCCATCGGCGTCGAAGACCACGGCAGTGTTATGGAACAGTCCTGCCGCACGCTGCTCAAACAGTGACGCCACCACGACGACCTCAAGCTCTGCGGCAGTGCGGCTCAGTAACTCAGTCGTCGGCCCCGGGATCGGTTCCGCGAGACGAAAATGGGCGGTGTCTTCACTCTGGCAGAAGTAGAGAGAGCGGAACAATTCCTGCAAGCAGATGATCTGTGCGCCTTGGCGCGCTGCTAGATGAATCCGCTCAATGGCCTTGGTGAGGTTTTCCACTGGGCGTTCAGTACAGGCCATCTGGATGAGCCCCAGCGAGACGGACTGCAAGGGTTGTGTGTTTCTTGTCACGGCTGGAAATTGTAAGGCATCGGGGGCGAGCGTCAATGCCGCTGACGGAAGGCGAAAAAATTTTTTCGCAATCCTTTTGACAGGGGAGGGGAAAGACTTTATATAGGGAACAATTTCTTCATACTGCCAGAGAAAAACGGAATCCACGACGTTGATCACACGAGCGGTGGTAACCGCGGATAACTCTAACCTCCGAAGAGCGACGCGCCCTGCCGTCGCCTTCGTGAGCCGTTGTTTCCTTACTTGCACACCGGGCCTTGAACGGTCCCGTGAACCGAAGAGAGCGCGGAGCTGAGCGGCTCCGAGGATGTGGACCATGAGGAACAGTCCTCAAGACTGAGAGGGGGCTTGTGTATCAATGAAAGCTTTGAAGGACAACGTGCGGTTTGCAAAGGTAGCTCGTCTGGCTGCCGTCTCGCCCGAGAGGGCTAAGCGTACTGGTGAAGTCCGTGCTGCGCATGCCCGCAATGCGCTGGAAGAGACGGTAGATCTGTACGGCATCCGCAACTGGGGCGGAGAGTACTTCGACGTCAATCCGAACGGCGAAGTCGTGCTCGCGTTTGACGTGACGCGCGGCACGCCGGTGTCCCTCAAGAGCATTGTTGATGAACTGCGCAAGCGCGGCATTTCCACGCCAGTGGTGTTGCGCTTCCCTCAGTTGCTCGACTATCAGATCAAAAAACTGGCGAGCGCGTTTAAGGCCGCTATTCAAGAGTACGGCTATCAGAGCGACTACATCCCGGTGTATCCCATTAAGGTCAACCAGTTGAAAGAAGTGGTGCAGGAGGTGCTGGATTTTGGCGAGCGCTACCATCTCGGCGTTGAAGTGGGCAGTAAAGCCGAGCTGACGGTGGCGATGGCGCTGGCGAAGGATCCTGAAGCGCCCATCATTTGCAACGGCGTCAAAGATGAAGCCTATCTCAAGCTCGCACTTCTCAGCCGCCAGCTCGGGCGCAAAATCTTCGTCGTGCTCGAAAGCTTGTTTGAGCTGCGCCTCTTGTTGGAATTGAGCAAGCGGTTGAAAGTGCGGCCTATGATTGGGCTGCGGTTGAAGCTCTCCGCGCGCGGCAGCGGCAAGTGGGAAAAATCAAGCGGCGATCTTTCGAAGTTTGGTTTTACCACCACGGATCTGCTCAAGTGCGTCAACATGCTCGCGGAAGAGCGGCTGAGCGATTGTCTCAATCTGCTGCATTTCCACATCGGCTCACAGGTGACGGACATTAAGCGGGTGAAGTATGCGGTGAAAGAAGCCGCGCGCACCTACGCCAAGTTGCGGAAAATGTGCCCAAACCTGGATTATCTGGATGTGGGCGGCGGGTTAGGCATCGATTATGACGGCTCCAAAACCGCCTCGGAGTCGAGTGTGAACTACTCTGTGCAGGAGTATGCCAATGACATTATCTATTCCATCAAAGAGGTATGTGAGAACGAAGACGTCAGAGAACCGAACGTCATCACCGAGAACGGCCGCATGGTGGCGGCGGCGCATGCGATCTTAATCTTTAATGTCATCAATGAACTGACCCTGCTGAACGGCCCGGTGCGCGTGACCAATATCGAGAGCAAACCGCAGGTGATTCAGGAGATGTACGATCTGTATACCGGGATTAACGGCAAAAACTACCGCGAATATTATCACGACGTGGTAGAGCGGCGAGATGAAATGTTCTCACTCTTCAACTTAGGGTATCTGTCATTGGAGGATCGCGGCCTCGGTCAGGAGCTCTTCTGGGGCGTTTGCGAACGCGCGATCAAGTACGCCAAGATGGCGAAGCACATGCCCGAGGAGTTTGAAGACCTTGAACATCGGCTCTCGCGCAAGTTCATCTGTAATTTTTCGGTGTTTCAATCGATCCCCGACTCCTGGGCGATTGATCAATTGTTTCCTATTATCCCGATTCACCGCCTGGATGAGGCGCCGGATCGCACCGGCTACTTAGCCGATCTCACCTGTGACTCTGATGGCAAAGTAGACAACTTTATTGATCTGCGGGATGTGAAGGAATCGCTCGAGTTGCACGCGCTCAACGGCGAACCCTACTATCTCGGCGTGTTCTTTACCGGCGCGTATCAGGATGTCATGGGCGATTACCACAACTTGTTTGGTCACGTGCATGACGCTTATGTCGTCGTAGATGGGAAAGGGAATTGCCTGATCACAAAAATCGTGCAGGGCCACAAGATCGAAGGAGTGTTGAAAGTCTTCGGCTACGAACGGGACGATTTGCTCGCCGAGTTCCGCAACCGCGTGGGTGAGGGCATCAACCGTGAAGGGCTCAGGCCGGACCTCGGCAATCACATGATGCGCGAGTTTGAGACGGCGCTCGGCAGTTATACCTACCTGGCGCTGGATTAAGAGCAGTTGCAGCTACTCTCAGCAGAAACGGAGACGGAGAGAACCGGGGAAGCGGAGATCTTTCTTCTCCTCTTCGCTTCTCCGATTCATTTCTGTTGAACATGGCCAAAATGCTTGACGGCGCTGATCCCCACGCACTCGAGACCGCGGCGACCGCACTGCGCGCCGGCGAGCTGGTCGCCTTTCCCACAGAGACTGTCTATGGCTTGGGTGCGGATGCGCTGAACGAGCGCGCTGTCGCGCAGGTGTTCGCTGTCAAGAATCGCCCGCATTTCGATCCGCTGATTGTTCATCTGCCGAATCACGCCTCGGCGCGCGTCTATGCGATCGACATCGACTATCGCGCCGTTGCGTTGATGGAGCGCTTCTGGCCGGGACCACTCACGCTGGTGTTGCGCAAAAAACCGATCATTCCTGATATTGTCACGGCAGGACTCGATTCCGTCGCGCTACGCGTTCCCGCGCATCCGGTCGCCTTGGCGCTCCTACGCGCGCTGGGCAAGCCGATCGCCGCGCCGAGCGCAAATCCGTTTGGCTATGTCAGCCCGACCACGGCCACGCACGTGCAGGAGACTCTGGGAGATAAAATCAAACTGATTCTTGATGGTGGTCCGTGTCGGGTGGGGGTGGAGTCGACCGTCTGTGCATTGACCGAGAAAGAAGCGGTGATTCTGCGTCCTGGCGGGGTGACGGTCGAAGAGATCGAAGCCGCAATCGGTCCGGTGCAGGTAGCGAGCGGCCGTGCTGATGCGCGGTCTCCCGGCACGTTGCCGCGACATTATGCCCCGTATGTGAACCTGCAACTCCTTGCTCACGGCGCCTCGTTTCCTCGACCGCAAGCAGGCGAGAGGGTAGGGGCGCTCGTCTTCACCAAGCGTCAAGACCTGCAAGGGTACGCAGCAGTGGAAGTGCTCTCGCAAGAGGGCAATCTCATTGAAGCTGCTGCGAATCTTTTTGCCGCGTTGCGAAAACTAGACAGCCTACAGCTTGATCGCGTATTGATCGAATCAGTGCCTGAGCATGGGCTTGGTCGCGCGATTATGGATCGCTTGCGTCGAGCGGCGGCGCGCTCTTGGTCAGGCTAAATTGCCAAATCGTTGTTTGTACATTTCCAGTAACTGTTCCGCCTGCTCAGCGCGGAGGCGTTCCTGCTCAGCGCGGAGGCGTTCCTGTTCGGCGCGCTGATGTTCCTGTTCGGCGCGCTGGCGTTCTTGTTCAGCTAATTCTGTAGGTGTAGGAAGCAAAATTCCTTCCGGCGTCATCCACCGCAACCACCCATCGCACACAACTAAATAAAGATTAGTCAAGGGAGAATATACTCTTCCCCGTGCATCTGGCTCTATCGTCTCGTAACGACCTCTCTGCAGGTGATAGGCAATAAACTCTTGGGAGAAAGGATCATAGAGGTAGTACTCGGTGGTGTGAAACACGCGCTCATAAAGCGCTTTTTTCTCTCCTTTGTCGATCTCGCGAGTTGTATCGGATAGTAACTCAATAATGACGTCAGGAAAGCGCATGCCCTCTTGCCACACGACCCAACTTTTTCGCTCTCGATTATTGACGTCAAGCACGAGAAAGAAATCCGGTCCGCGGAATTTCGCGCGATTTTGTGGATCGTAATACAGAAACATGTTGCCACCGACAAAATAGTCAGTGCGAGTCGACCAGTACGACCGCAGTGACTGGATAAGCAGTATCATCTGATCCTGATGGCGGGCGGTTTCCATGGGCTCTCCATCATCGCATGGCAAGTCATCTTCGGTCGGAAGGGCTTCAATTGAGGCAAGGATGTCAGGTTCGGTGATGGGCTCTGTACAGGATAGCGTTGTCAAACTCATACGCACTCCTTACTGAGGAACTACACGCGCGACTATTTGCATAAAGGCAGAAGTAGTCCGTGAGCAGAACAATGTCAATCCGCATGGGGCCGCCCTTGCCTCGCGCTTGCCATGCCTTGTACTGCAGCGCAGTCCATGCTGGTAGAACATCTGCTGAAAGTACTCGGAGAGTAAAGCAAGGAACACGACATGAGCAAGCGTGTAAGGCATGAAGAATGGACAGGTCGATGGTCGAAGCGCAAGGGCATGATCTTGCTGGTTTTGTTCTTTCTCCCGATCTCAGCGACAGCCGAGGTGCTCGCCTTGTCCTTGCTCGTTGACGAAGAAGGTGGAAGTACGCTATGACCGGCTGCAAGGACGATTTCCCCGAACTCCTATGGCCAAGGTCATTTCTCTTCCTACCCCTCCTGTCGTCCATCAGACAAACCCGTCCGATGCTTCCGTTACTGCTTGCGCCGCGCGAGACATCTTCGTGGGCCGGGAAAAGGAGCTGGCCATCCTACAGGCTCACCTGGACAGCGCCGTCTCTGGACACGGGCGGCTGGTGTTGTTGGTAGGCGAGCCGGGCATCGGCAAAACGCGCACCGCCCACGAATTGGCGACCTATGCCCGCGCCCGGGGTGCGCACGTGCTCATCGGCCGCTGTTCCGAGAGTGAAGGAGCACCGCCCTTTTGGCCCTGGGTGCAGATTGTTCGCGCCTATATGGCTGCTCGTGACCTCGAGGCCCTAAAGACGGAGATGGGCGCAGGCGCCGCTGATATTGCTCAAGTCATCGCTGAGGTGCGCGACCGGCTGCCTGATCTCCCTCTACCGCCGCCCCTGGAGCCGCAGCAGGCGCGCTTTCGTTTTTTCGATAGTTTCACTTCCTTTCTTAAGAACGCCGCCAAAGCTCAGCCTCTCGTCCTTCTCCTTGATGATCTGCCTTGGGCAGACACGCCATCCCTGTTGTTATTGCAGTTTCTGGCGCGAGAGTTAGCAGACGCCTCTCTCCTGATCATCGGCACATATCGTGACGTTGAATTAGGACTGCAGCAGCCGCTGGCGCGGATGCTGGGAGAACTGGCCCGTGCGCCGGGCAGCCAGAGCCTTGTCCTTCAAGGCCTCACGGCGCCTGACGTAGCGCGGTTCATCGAACTCACTCTTGGTTATGCCCCCGCTGAGGTGCTCGTGAAGGCGGTCTACCAAAAGACCGAGGGCAATCCCTTCTTCGTTACCGAAGTCGTACACATGCTGGCGATGGCGGATCCACAAGCGGCAGTCCACGCTCCACACTCCGTTATTGGTCTTCCCCTGAGGGTGCGCGAAGCGATTGGCCAGCGGTTGCAGGCGCTGGCTGAGGGGTGTCGTCATCTTCTCACCATTGCCGCGGTGATTGGCCGCGAGTTCAGTCTCAACGTATTAGAAGCAGCGGTGAGTCGTAGCTCCGCCGCTGCAGTGAGCAGCGTGCTAGAGATATTGGATGAGGCGGTTTCCGCCCGCTTGCTTACCCCTGTGCCGAACAGCGCAGGGCGCTACATGTTCTCTCATGCGCTGATTCGTGAGACGCTGTATGAGACCCTGAGCGCCGCTCAGCGTGTACGGCTGCATGGTCAGGTTGGCGCCGCGTTGGAAAGGGCGCACCAGGCTGATGTCGAGCCATATGTGGCCGAGTTAGCCTTCCATTTTTTCCAGGCTGCCCCGGGAGACGCGGGAGAGAAAGCCGTCGCCTACGCTCAGCGAGCGGGTGAACGAGCCATGAAGCTGCTCGCCTACGAAGAGGCTGTCGGTCATTACGAACGGGCCCTGCAGGTGTTGCAACTCCAACCGCCCAACGAGAGGCGACGCTGTGAGCTGTTGCTGCTGTTGGGCGACGCCCTGTGGCGAGCGGGCGAGAGTGTGCGGGCGCGGGACAGCTTTATCCAGGCTGCGCAGGTCGCACAGACGCTGCCTGCGGCAGACGCACTGGCGCGGGCAGCGCTCGGCCTGGGAAACGTGCGGGCGGAAACCGGCGTCGTTGACGACGTGCTCGTTGGGCTTCTCGAGGCAGCGCTGGCCGCACTGAGCGGGGATGACAGTGTGCTTCGCGTAAGAGTCCTGGCGAGACTGGCGATGGCGCTCTATTTCTCTCCCTCCGCAGCGGAGCGCCGCCACGCTTTGAGTAGCGAGGCGCTTGCCATGGCGCAGCGAATCGGCGACCGCAGCGCCCTCGCGTTCGCTCTGCTTGCCCGCCATTTTGTACTCTGGGGGCCGGGCAGCGTCGAAGAGCGACTGGCGCTCGCCACTGAAGTCGTCCGCTTGGCCCACGAGGCGGGCGACCTGGGAATTGCGCTCGAAGGTCTGGCCTGGAGAATTCTGGCTCTGTTTGAGCTGGGTGACATTACCACGGTGGACCAGGAGATCGAAAGCTACGCGCGCCAGAGCGCGAGGATCCGCCTGCCGCGCAATCAATGGTATTTGACCTTAGTCCGTTCCGCTCGAGCGTTCCTGGCTGGCCAGTTTGTGGAGGGAGAACGGCTGGCGACCGAGGCGGCGGGAGTGCTGGGCGAGCGAGGCGAGCAGGCGAACGCGCTCATGTTCTTTGGCGCCCAATTATTCACCTTGCGTCGGGAGCAGGGGCGGCTGGGAGAACTGGCGCCAGCTCTGACTGGCTTTGCGACGCAATTCGCCGCGCTGCCCATCTGGCGTTGTAGCGTCGCGGTCTTTCACTGTGAACTGGGCAACTACGAGGCTGCCCGCCGCGAATTCGACTCCTTGGCCGCGCAGAACTTCGCTGCGTTATTGTCCGACGCGAACCGACCGCCGGCGCTGGCGCTCCTTGCCGAGGCGTGCAACATGCTCGGCGATGCCCAACGCGCCGCTCTGCTCTACCAGTTCCTGCTCTCCTACGCCGAACGTAACATCGTGGTCGCCACTTCCGCCATCTGCTACGGACCGGCTGCCCGCTACCTCGGACTCCTCGCGACCACCCTGGCCCGCTGGGAGGATGCCGCACGACATTTCGCCGACGCATTGACGATGAGCGAAAGAATGGGCGCAAAACCCTGGACTGCCCACACTCAACACGACTACGCCCGCATGCTCCTGGCGCGTAATCAGAAGGGCGATCAAGAGAAGGCGATGAGGCTGCTGGACCTGGCTCTCAGCACTGCCCAGGAATTGGGGATGAAGGACCTGGAGGAAAAAGTCAAAAGTCAAAAGTCAAAAGTCGAAAGTCAAAAATCGGCACAAGAAGTTCACGGTGCAACGTTCAATGTTCAAGGTCAGGCAAGTCTAGAGTCTAGCGTCCAGCGTCCAGAGTCAAAAGACCAACCAATCCCCAACCCCCAATCCCTAGCCCCTAGTCTTTTTCGTTACGAAGGCGACTACTGGACCATCGCGCACCAGGGCTCTGTGTTTCACCTCAGAGACAGCACCGGTGCGCGCTACCTCAGTTATCTCTTGCAGCATCCGCACAAAGAATTTCACGTCTTCGATCTGATGGAGCTGGGAGCGAAACGGCGAAAGGGCGGCGGCGTTCCCTCACGCACCCAGGCGGATACTCTTGGCGAGCCTGATTTACACACGGCTACTGGAGGCGATGCCGGCCCGATACTTGATGCCAAGGCCAGAGCCGCCTACAAGCGCCGCCTGACGGAACTCCAGGCCGAGTTAGCGCAGGCCCAAGACTTCAACGACCTTGGGCGCGTGGAAAAATTACAGCAAGAGGTGGCGTTGCTCTCGCGGGAGTTAGCGACTGGACTAGGGCTGTACAGGCGCCAGCGGCGAGTGGCGTCCGCGGCGGAGCAGGCCCGGGTGAATGTCACTCGCGCTATCAAACGCACCATCCACAAGATCGCCACCCATCATCAGGCCCTTGGGCTGCATCTCAGAAATACGATCAACACTGGTCTCTTTTGCTCGTACACGCCTGACCCCCGGCTGCCCATTTCCTGGCAGAGTTAATCTTTTCCTATGCTATGTCCCGGTGAGAAGCTTCTTCCAATTCAAGCTGTCGTATCCGTGAACGAATAGGCCTCAATTTCTTGATCTTCACTACAACGAGGGGCCGTGCTTCACCTTGACGGCTCTCCACAAGTTGGCGAGCCCAGGTATTAAATGCCTCGTCTCCCTCAAGCTGAAGAACGATCAGCGCATCGTTCGGAATTTGATCCGCTACCTTTGGATGTTCTCGTACGTAGCGGTTAAACTCCTTAATTAGTTCGGTGTTCCTCAATTCGAAGCTGTTCACGGATATCCTCCCTGCAGAAAACGATTTCGATAACTTTCCCAATTGTCGTCAATGTCGTCATCAGCAAAGGTTAGAGCCTCTTCATAACTCAGCCCAAGGTCTTCCTTCAATTGCTCACCCCGACGATTGAAGCGGTCACAGTGGGCATAATGATGAGCGCAGTCATAGCGAATCACCGCCCGCCATTCCCCTTGGACACGGACCTCAAGTTGTACCATGAAGCGCACAACTTTGCCGCGTTGTGTTTCATGCAGGTGTCGTTTTTGCGCATCCAGGCTATAGGGAATCACATAACGCTTCTCCGCCAGTGGCTCACCGCTCCTTCCCTTACCTCATTCCCACAGATTCTACCTTATTATTTTCCTGACGATGAGCCTGCCTGACTGAATGGCTGGAAGAATGTTTTCTTCCGCCTGCATTTATCATTTCGCATTGTTGAAAAATTAGTAGTGGCGCCCGGCGTCCGCTGCAGAATAAGCTCGGATCAATGTCACCCGCGCTATCAAACGCGCCATGCAAAAGATTGCCGTGCAACAGCACGCCCTTGGGCTGTATCTCAGGAATACGATCCACACCGGCCTCTTTTGTTCCTACACGCCTGACCCCCGCCTGCCCATTGCCTGGGAGAATTAGCCTGTTCCACAAAATGTTCCATCGAATGGAACAATTGTTCCATCATTTGTCCCGCCTTATTGAGAGAGGAGTGTGCTGCCTTGCAGCAGGACGCCCTCGCTCAGCGGACAAGGGGAACAGGTTATGCTCAGCCATCAAGATTCGTTCTTGTCGCGTAGAAGATGGGTTGTTTCTTGCCTGGCCATAGTGGTCGGTACTTTGTGTACAGGGGTGGGCCAGATTGCCTACGCTGCCGCCTTCACGGTCGATCGCACTGACGACGTTGCCAATGCGACAGGCTGTGTCGATGACGCTACACCGAGCCCGGGAGAGAACTGCACGGATGGTATAGACAATGATGGCGACGGCTTGGTGGACAGCAACGATCCTGCCTGTGATTGCAGCCTGCGCGGCGCGATCATCAAGGCGAATACGACGCCCGGTGCGGACACCATCAATGTTCCGGCGGGAACCTATACTTTGACCATTCCCGGCCTCGGAGAAAACGCTGCGGCGGCAGGCGATCTGGACATCACTGATGACTTAACGATCATCGGGAAAGGCCCGGCCATCACCATCATCCAGGCGTGCACGGTGGATCAGAAGACGGCCCCTTGCCCTGCTGGTGAGGGAATCAACGACGATCGGGTGTTTCATGTTGATCCCGCCTCTACGGGAATCATCGTCAACATCAGTGATGTGACCGTGCAAAACGGTGGGCCTGACCAGGTTCCTTTTGTCCTGGGCAATGGCGGCGGCATCCTCCTCGGCGGCCATGCCGGCTTTTCTGCCGGGACCGGCACGCTAACCCTCACCAATAGCGTGGTTCGCAACAACTTCTCTTTCAACTTTGCCAATGTCGCCGTTGGTGGCGGTATCTACAACAATGGGGGCACGCTGCATGTGATCAATAGCACCATCAGTGGCAACCTGTCGAACAATGATGGTGGCGGTATCGGCAACAACGGCTTGTTGACCGTAAGCAACAGCACCATCAACAACAACACGAATATTCATGGGAATGGTGGCGGTATTCGAAGCTTCGGCGGTGTGGTGACCATCGACCGCAGTACTATCGACGGCAACGGCAAACCGCCGGATATCGACTCGGGGGGATGCGGTGGCGGCATGCGCATCGGCGCGGGAGAGTTGACGGTGACGAACAGCACCATCAGTGGTAACAGAGCCGGTGACACCGGCGGCGGCATCTGCATCGGCCGCGACAGCCCGGCCCCCGCCAAAGCTACCGTGCGCAGCAGCACCATCACCGGCAACACGACCTTCCGTCCCTTCGCTGGTCAAGGGGGCGGCGGGATAAGCTCCGATGGTGACGTGACCCTGAGCAACACTATTGTGGCGGGCAACACCGCTGCGAATAACATCGGCCATGACTGCCGTGGCGCCTTCACCTCAGGCGGATACAATCTAATCGGAGACGCGATCCCAGCGCCGGGCAGCCCGCCATGGTGCACGCTCACAACCGCATCCGGCGACCAGGCAGGTACTTCAAGTCCCATTAATCCACGACTGGCCCCCCTTGCAGACAATGGCGGACCGACCCAGACCCATGCCCTATGCATAGGCCTCGAGCAGCCTGATCCTTCATGCACAGGCGCCAGTCCAGCCCTCGATGCGGGCAACCCTGCGGAACCCGGCAGCACTGCTGATGGCTGTCCGGCCACCGACCAACGCGGCGTCAACCGGTTTCAGGATCGCTGCGATATTGGCGCGTACGAAGCTGACAAAACCTCTGGCGGCTTCACTACCGACGGCATCGGCCCCGATCATGCAGGCAATGCCGGTCCGGTCTGCGCCTTGGTCTACGGGAGCAGATTTGCTAACGGGGCGACCGTCAAGCTTACCCGGATAGGTGAGTCCGATATCGTCGGCAATCCAGTTGCGGTACTCGAAGGCGGCAAGGTGATCTCCACCGCTTTCAATCTTGCCGGGAGGACCCCGGGATCATGGAATGTCGTGGTCACGAATCCTGATGGCAGATCGGCCACCTTGCCGGATGGCTTCACCATCGAGCAGGGCGGCGCACCGGAGCTCTGGCACGACGTCATCGGTCCGACTGCTCTGCGGCCTGGGCGACCAGGTCGATATCGCTTCCTCGTTGGCAACCGCGGGAACGTGGATGCCTTGGGAGTGCCGGTTTCGATCTCGGTTCCCAGTAGTGTTGGAATAAAGTTGCTGTTCCCGGTGGCGAAGCCTCCGGCGCTGCCGGGACAGCCGCCTATCGACTGGACCAATTTCCCGATCGCGATGACGTCTGAGATGACGTCTGACGGGCTGCCCGACGAGACCATCGTACCGTGGTTGATTCCGGTGATTCCCGCCGGCTCTACGGCGATCTTCGAATTTCTCGTGACTGCTCCGGGGACGTTAGATGGCCAATCGGTGCAGGTCTTTCCTGGCGTCAGCCTGCCCCATTGGTTGACGCCAGACGGCAGCGACGCGGACCAAAGCCCGGATGCGAGCCCAGACGTCGGCGATGACTTGGTTACAGGCGCTGGATCATATGCTGGGCGAATCCTGAACTTTGGAGGAACTTTTGACGGCGACTCAGCCAAGCAGTATTTGGGCGAGCAACTTGAGAAGGTCATCGAGACCGGCGCCGCCGAGTGGGTCGAGAAGGGTGGAGGCTCCACCAGCGATGGGGTTCCTCCGTCCGTCTACTGTCTCACGTGCTTCGTGCCTGATGTAGCATGTTGGGTCACTGGGAATTGTCGGGGTGGTGGAACGGTTCCAGAGCTACCCAAAGCCCAAGGCGCTCCGAGCTGCGATGAGCTTGGGTGGGACGATTGCGGGCCGCCTTGCCGTATTAAGAAAGGGCGTCGGCCGGGACGACCCTGTCAGTGTCCTCCTGATCCAACGCCAGTACGTCGGTCCTTTGATCCGAACGAAAAGGTCGGCTCGCGGCAGGCGGGAGGCGAGTTTGTGGCGGGCGAGGAGCCGTTGCGCTATGCGGTGCACTTCGAGAACCTGGAGACGGCCAGCGCTCCCGCTCAGGAAGTGGTCATCACCGACCAACTCGACGCGAATCTGGATCTGGAGAGCTTTAGTTTCGGCCCGATCAGCTTCGGGGATAAGCTGGTGGTTCCCACGCCTGGCCTGAGTGAGTTCACCAGAGATGTCGATCTGCGTCCGGCGCGAGATCTTCTGGTGCGCATCAACGCGCGGCTGGATAAAACCACCGGTCTTGTGACGTGGCGCTTCACTTCTCTCGATCCGGTCACGCAGGAACCTCCGGCAGACTCTCTCGCCGGTTTCCTCCCGCCCAATGTCAACCCGCCCGAAGGCGATGGGGCCGTGGTGTTCACTGTTAAGTACAAATCAGGTCTTGCCACCGGTACGAGGATCTGCAACGTGGCCAGTATCGTCTTCGACGCCAACGACCCCATTCTAACGCCCCAGTGGTGTAACACGCTCGATAACACCAAACCGGAGAGTCGGGTGTCTGCACTCGCGCCGACACAAACCTCTACAAGCTTTCCAGTGCAATGGTCCGGCGGCGATGAAGGCGCGGGGATTCAGATGTACTCGATCTACGTCTCTGAGAATGACGGTCCTTTTGCGCCCTTCGTCTCTTTCACGCAGGATACCTCGGCAACCTTCACTGGGCAGCCAGGCAAGAAGTACGCCTTCTACAGTGTGGCGTGGGACAAGGCGCTCAACATGGAAGACGCGCCAGCGGCCCCTGATACGGTGACGACCGTTGACCTGTGTCCGGACGATCCGGCTAAAGTAGCCCCAGGGGTATGCGGCTGCGGGACGCCAGATACCGATAGCGATAGTGATGGGGCGCCGAACTGTAACGACGCGTGTCCGAACGATGCGGCTAAAACGGTTCCCGGAAACTGTGGCTGCGGGACGCCTGAGACCGACGCGGGACAGGACTGTACTACTGGACAACCCGGGGTATGCAGCGCTGGCGTCAAAGTGTGCTCAGCCGGCAGCCTGACGTGTCAGCCGAAGCAGCAGCCCTCCGCCGAGGCGTGTGACGGCCTGGACAACAACTGTAATGGCGCCGTGGATGAAGGCAATCCTGGCGGCGGTGCGGTCTGCTCCACCGGGTTGGCAGGCGTCTGCAATGCCGGGACCCAGACGTGTACCAACGGCGCGCTGGTCTGCCAGCAGAACACCCAGCCAGGCGCTGAAATCTGCGGCAACGGCATTGATGAGGACTGTAATGGCGCCGATTTGGCCTGTCCGCCTCCACCGCCTACAGACGCCTGCCTGCCTACGACAATCCTGGATACCTTTAACCGGGCGGACGGAAATGTCGGCGCCAACTGGCGTGGGGCGACCTCCACGAGCTTTTACCGTCTCGCCGCCAATCGCCTCGATGTCCAAGCCGGCGGGCCGTTGTACTGGAATCCTACCGCCTTTGGAAACAGCCAAGCGGCTTTTGTGACCCTGAGTACGGTGGATCCCAAAGGCCCCTCACAAGGGCTGCTACTCAAGGTGCAAAGCGGTTCCGTGCCAGAGGCCGGCGCCATTGCCGTCGTCTATGACGCGGTGGCCAAAGCGGTGCGGGTCTCCACCCTCCGGCTGGGCGCACTGGCGTGGACGTCGTACGGCAACACAGCGGTGGCGTTCAGCAACGGCGACAAGCTGGGAGCCTGCGCTAAAGCCAATGGCCAGGTGCGGGTGTATAAGAACGACACTCTGGTGAAGACAGTGATGCTGAACACCGCTGACCAAGGCTTTTTCAACGCCAAAGGCGGCAAGGTAGGCGTGTGGGCAGCGCTGGCTCCGCAGGCGTTCCTGGATGACTTTGGCGGGGCCACGATTACGCCGTAAGAAGTGGTTCGGAGGATGGAACCCTTTTGGAGCACGCCGGCGAGGAGGGTGTTTGCAGGGGGCGTACCATAACACGCCCCCACAGCGGCGACGTGTCGCCGCACTCCAAATATCCGCCCTACACCCAATGGAAAATGGAGTATATGATGTCGAGGAAACTAAACCGTCGGGATTTTCTCGGTCAGTTTGGGAGTATGACTGCCGCCACATTGGCTGCTGGCGTAGTCAGTGTCCCCCCATTACCCGGCGCGAACAACGCGGGCGCCGAAGCCGCCACAATGGGTGCACCGCCGCTTCAGCGCCGCCAGGACGCCTATCACATCCGTCAACAAGCGGCATCGTACCAACGTACGTTACCGCTGCTCGATCACCGCGCCAACGGCGATGAAGACCGCTATCCCAACAGAATTGCGAGCTATACCAAAGGACTTCCTCACAATGAGTTAGGGGAAGTTGATCTTGCCGCCTATCGAGCTTTGCTCAATGCCGTGGCCAGCGGCCAGTTCGCCGCCTTTGAAGCGCTCTCCCTCAGCAACCAGGCGAAGCTGAGCAATCCCCTGGCCGCCTACGCGTTTGAATTGGAAGGCGCGGATCCTCATCAGCTGGAGTGCCGCGTTCCTCCAACCTTCGAGAGCGCCGAGACGGCAGGCGAAATGATCGAACTCTATTGGCAGGCGCTCACCCGCGACGTGCAGTTCTCGGCGTATGAGACCCATCCGCTGACCATCGCAGCAGCAGCGGAACTGTCGAAGTGCTCTGATTTCCGGGGGCCAAAAGTTAATAATACAGTTACCCCGGCAACCTTATTCCGGGGGAATACCCCTGGTGATCTGAGTGGTCCGTATCTGTCCCAGTTCCTGTGGCTCGATGTGCCAGCGGGCACACTCACTACGGTGCAACGCAATCGGGTCACAGTGTCGGGTGCTGACTTCATGACTTCCTACCCGGAGTGGCTCGCTCTCCAGCGCGGCGTCCCGCCCACACGGACCAACGTCTTTGATCCGACTCCGCGTTATCTGCATAGTGGACGGGCGCTGGCGGAGTACGTGCATCGGGATTTCACCTACCAAGCCTATTTGCACGCCTGTCTGATCCTGTTGGCAATGCGCGCGCCACTCAAAAGCGACAACCCCTACACCCGCTCACTGACCCAGAGCGGCTTTGTCACCTTTGGCGCGCCGCACGTGCTGGATCTCGTGGCGCGAGTGGCCAATGCGGCGCTCAAAGCCTCCTGGTGTCACAAGTGGCTTATCCATCGCCGCCTGCGCCCGGAGGAATTTGCCGGTCGCATTCACAACCATCTGTCTAAGACGGCACACTATCCACTCCACGAGGAGGTGCTCAACGCCCGTGTGCTCAGCACAGTCCAGCGCACCTACGGTTCGTATCTGCTGCCGATGGCGTATCCAGAAGGGTGTCCCACGCATCCTGCTTATCCTGCCGGGCATGCCGCTATTGCTGGGGCCTGCACGACAGTGCTGAAGGCCTTCTTCAGCGAATCCTTCGTCATCCCTCAGCCTGTCACTGCAACCCCAGACGGTCTGGCGCTGGTCCCCTACAAAGGCGAGGAGCTCACGGTCGGCGGGGAATTGAACAAGCTAGCGTCGAACATTGCCTTAGGCCGCAATACGGCGGGCGTGCACTGGCGCTCCGATGCTGCGGAAGGACTGAAGTTAGGAGAGGCGGTGGCCATGGGTATCCTGACCGACCTCCGCGCAACGTGCCCCGAGCCGTTTTCGGGCTTCTCGTTCACGAAGTTCGATGGAGTGACGATCACTCTTTGAGCAATATCGCATGGCTCAGGACAGACTCCATTGCTGTTCACTGATGGTCAACTATGTAAAATAAAAGCACCAATAGTGAAAAAGAAGAAGAAAGGAACAATCGGTATGGACCGTAAATTCATCCTCTCCATTGCGTCATTGCCGGGAGCACTGATGCTAAGTCCTGGGACGTCCTTGGCCGTGCCGCTCGCCTCTGAGCTGCGCTGTCCTGGCATTGTGGACGCACAAGGAATCATTCGTCAGGGGAGCACCGCCCACTATGCCAGAGTTGTCTTTAAGGTGCTCAAGCCCTTGCAGCTCACCCCACAGGCGACTGAGCAGCCGCGCTTGAATACCGAATTGGCGTTCGTCGAGCAAATCTCTCCGCTCAGCGGAGAAGATCTCAAGGAGCGAGTGTTGCTCTTCCTGGATGCGGTCGACACGGTGGAGAACCGGCGGCAAATCGTGATTGTGGAGTCCGATTACTCGGCGGTCTGTATTGATCCTTTCTAACTGGATTCGTTGGAGCCACACAAATGTTCCACGCAATGGAACATTTGTCCTGGAAGAATAATACCCTTCAGACTGGGCTGGTGGCTAGCGCATCGGACGGCGGTCCCGGTAAGGGGTGCATCAGGTAAATACCGAGATGTGGCGACCTACCCCTTCTACTGGGGAGCAAAGTGCCTGCCAATTGCTCTGGTTGGCAGGCGCAGACTGCCTTCTTCTCCAAGGAGAACCCTCATGACTCACCATATGCATAGATACTCTTTTGCCGCCGTGCAGCTTGTCTATGTCTTCACATTCGTCCTGTTCTTGCCGCGCCTGCTAGGAGCGCAGACGCCGCGGAGCTTCGGCTTCGGCACATCGGGCATCAAGGACGTAGATGGTTTCGTCCTTCACCCGGCTCGTGGCGAGATCCCCTTACTCACGATTCTGGTTGACTTTACCAATGCCAGTTTTCCTGTTGACCAACCCCCAGGCTACTATGAGGTCCTATTGTTCGCCACTGAACAGGGACATGCGATCGGCAGTGTAGCGGGCAGAGGTGGATTCTTTGAGGAGAACTCTCTCGGGCAATTGCGCTTCACCAATGCCGGAGTCCTTGGGCCGTTCCGTGCGATCGACAATCCCGACACGCTTTTGCGTGAAGACTTCAATCAATGTGGAGCGGGAGACTTCCAGAAAACAGCGGATGGGGAAACCGTCCTGTGCGGCGGACGTGAGTGGACAATCCGCAACGCCATCCTGGCGGCAGCCCAGAGCGGCTTCGATTTTCGCCAATTTGACACTGTAGAACACGACAGCATCCTGCAACGCCACGAGCTGATGATCCTGGTGGTGTTTGCCAAACCTGGCGGCGCGTGGGGGCAGAATCGCTCGACGTGGCCAGAGGGCTGCGTGCCCCTGGAGGGAAATACCTTTTACGTGTGCGGTCCCTGGCCTGACATCGAGTCGGACGCAGGAGTGGCAACCATCGCCCATGAACTCTCGCATGCGCTGGGGATCTTCTGGGAGGGATACGGGAACAGCAGAAACGAGAACTTCCAGTACTCTATCATGAGCAGCACGGTCGGAACGCCGCGTGACTTGCATATCTGGCATCTAGACCCATTCGCGAAGCTCAAACTCGGCTGGATCGAGCCAAAAATTATAGCTGCTGACTCCAGCGGCGACCCCTCCTTGGCCAGTCAATGTCTTGTCCTGCCAGCGATCGAACGGTCCCGCCTCAGTCCGTCGCCGCTGGCGGCTATTCTCTATGATCCATCACGGGGAAAGAATGAGTTTTTCATGCTGGAGTACCGGCGCGCCTTCCAGGCGAACTACGACGGTGACCCGTGGAACACAGGAAGCCGCGGCATGGGTCAGGACCGCGGTCTGGCTGTTTGGCTCGTACGGACTAAAGCAAATACCGATCCCCGAGCGGTTCCGTCCATGGACGGAGCTGCAAACTGTGGAACGGATAAAAAGCAGCGCTGTCAGGATAGCGGTATTCACATTTATGCGCCTACTAGCGTCGGTACACCACCACCAGGGAGAGGGCTGTGGACTACGGCGGATGGAGAAAGCTCCTTCTATTTTCTGAACCAGAATAACTTTGTAGACCCAGGCACAACACCCTTCGTCCTTCGTGTAGCAGGCACATTGGGAAGAGGTAGTTCTCTTGCCGTGGAAGTCAACCGCGGCTCCTGCCTCAAAGACTTTCTTCTCGATCCATCCTTCTGGGAGGTTCCTCCAGGGATGCTTGCCTACGATCGCCGGTTCCTTGATGATCTGCCTGTTCCGTTGGTGGTGCACTCGTGGATCCATCCGCGTTTTCGTCTGGAGCGAACCGTACGACAGTGGATTCCTCCAGGCGATCCCGTGCAAGTACAGTGGTCGCTCACGCCTACCGGAACCGAGGCGATGCTGGCGCGCGTTCGCATCGTCGATGACACCCCGCCGGGGTTTATCTTTAACAGCGACGCGTCTGAACTTACCTTCAACGAAGTGGTGCTGAACGACGGTCAGACCCGCACGCAGAGCTACGAACTGATGGCCTCTCGCGATTTGTCGAAGGAAGGCAACTTTCCGGTACTGTCTCGAGTCTTTTTTGAAACGGTGGATGGTTCTCAGCTCGACACACCGGTCGAACTCGAGTCCTTTGTGACGGTGTTCGACCCCACCGCCCAGCGCAATGCCGGCGTCCCGCCAGACATAGTGCCGAGCCCGCTCTGTGGGAATGGCGTGAGAGACCCGGGGGAGCAGTGTGACGACGGCAATGCAACCGGTGGTGACTGCTGCAATGCATTTTGTGAGTTGGAAGACTTGGGCAAGCCGACGCTCACCGTTTCGCTCTCGCCCAACACGCTCTGGCCGCCAAACCACAAACTCGTGCCGGTTTCCGCGACCCTGCAGGTCGGGAACACCTGCGACCCCAATCCCACTGTGCAACTCGTGTCGATTACCAGCAACGAGCCTGACAACGGGCTTGGAGATGGGGATACCGCTAACGATATCCAGGGTGCTACTCTCCGGACTGACGACCGGTCGTTCTCACTGCGGGCGGAGCGGTCCGGCAACGGCAGTGGACGAACGTATACCGCCACCTACCATGTCGAGGATGTGTTAGGCAACGGTACGACAGCCAGCGGGCACGTTACCGTGCCCAAGAATCGGCGTTAAGCAGGATCGGAGCGACCGGCCGGTCGCTCCGTAGAATTCTTGTCATAAAGAAGATGCGTCCTCACTCAGCGAAACAGGAGGTGTGCTCATGAAGACACGGTTGGTTCTCATTACGCTCGTTCTGCTCGGCCTCGGCCAGGTGTTCTTTCTCAAGCAAGGCAAGGCGGACTCGGGCGGCGTGCCCGCCCAGCTTGCACGGCTGCAGGCGACGGTGAATGCGATAAAGGATGCGGTCCTTCACCTCGACCCCACCATCATCGGTGAAACCACGCTCACGACGGGAATGCTCCTTGCAGCGCTCAACGATCGGATTGCCTGCAATGTCGTCAATGTCTCGGAAACGCAGCTCATTGTCAGCATCTCTATCGTTTCCAGCTTTGGCGACGTGGTGCTCAACAACACTACGGCAGTCCTTTCCCACCGGGCGGTTGGTATCACCGCTGATTTTGCTTTCCCCGGCTACTGCCGGTTCAACTTCTCTGGTGCGCCGAACGCCGTGCGGGCGAATGGAGCGCTGCAAGAGGAGGTGGATGGTCTTCTTGGGAGCTTCAAGTTCGTGACCGAGGCACGGTGAAACGGGGGGAAGGAGGAGGGGAGCAATCAGTGTGGGTGTCAACGGTTAGTCTGGCGCTTTTTCGGAAATTTTCCTTATTGTAGATAAATTTAAAGAGGACAATCTATTAGTGGCGATGGACTTTTTTCGTGTCGGAGGATTTATCCATGCGCGCAATTCGGTATCCAGTTGGAAAGGGTGGGGTAAATCAAAAGGATGATGTGGCGGCGGTTCAACAACTGCTGAATCAAGTTCCTGCCAGTGAGGGCGGCGCGCCCACGCCCTTCCAGAATCTTGGCGTTTGCGATCCCACCACAATCCAAGCGATCATCAGATTCCAGTTGCGGCACATTCCGCATCTCGCGGATGGCCGCGTAGACCCCGGCGGGCAGACCCTCGCCCTGCTGAACAATTACGATCAGGCGAACGTCTCTGAATGCAGACCGATATCTCCATCACCGACATCTCCACAACCTGTAAAAGCTGCTGCGAAAACAAAGGAGTTAACCCCAGAGCAACTGGCGAGAATTCTGAATCTGCTGGCCATTTCCCGCAGTTTGCTGCGGGATCCTGCCTTGCTCCGCCTTGATCCGACCTTTCGCCCTCAGCTGGCGAATGGAATCCTGCGCTTGGAAACGGCCCTCAAAAGCCACGGCTATCCAACAAGCGGGACAAATCCGGCGGCGGCGAATGTCGGAGTATTAATCGGAGTGGTTGGAGGTTTATCGATTCTGGAGTGGGCGTTCATCGTCTTGGTAGCCGTGCCTTGGATTATCGCTGAGGTGCAAATTCTTCTGCCCTTGTACAAGAGGTTCTATATCGCTTTGGCCATGACCACTGAGGGCGTTATCTTGAAGGTCGAGGCGGAAGTGAACAAGCTCCGTAAGGACCTCCGGCTGAGAAATGATTGTGGCCGTTTATTCGAACAATTTGAGAATGTGACTCTCACCACGCTTAAAGCGATCCGATCGGGGTACTTGAAGCCGAAAGACGTCGCGCTGGCCCTTCAAGCTTGGTACAACGTGGTGCGTCGCCTGGCTCTCTGCCTCGGAGCCTCCGGGGCCGGATTGATTCTGCTGATTAGCGGAACCTATCTCGCTATAGGGGGCACGCTGCTCGATTTTATTGTCAAGATCCTCGGTACACTCCCTGGCCCGTTGCCCTAATGCCACACCGGTTCACGTCGACGGAGCTTTGTATCGGGTCGAGCATGCCCCACCCTACGAAGGGCTTTACATATGCGCGATCAGCGCATCGCCGAACTCCGAGCACTTTACTTCTCTCGCGCCGGCCAGGAGGCGGGCGAAGTCGTAGGTGACGATCTTCTCACTAATCGTGCCATCGAGGGCCTTGATGATCAGATCCGCCGCCT
>DATLYA010000117.1:0-6599 GCA_035575235.1 Candidatus Methylomirabilota bacterium | reverse complement strand
CTCAAGATCGTCCACCCAGAACGCAAAATGATGAATGCCGACCTGATTGAGTTTGATGGCGGCTCCGGAAACCGGGCGATCCTCTGATAACACAATAAACGGAGCGTCTGGCCCATCTCCCCAGCGGAGATACACGCCATGGCGCGTGCGCGGCTGTTGTTCGCCCTGCACTCTGGAGAGCATGCCGCCGGGGTTCTCGTGCGGGTCGTCAAGCGTGACCCGCAAGCCCAGCAGATCACGATAAAAGCGCAACGAGCGCTCCATATTGCTGACGCCGATAGCGACATGGGACACGCCGCGAATTCTCATAAAGTCCTCCTTTTGTCGTTCTTGCTTCGAACGAACCTATAAAGACGAACGCCCAAGGATGCTTCCTTGGGCGTTCAAACGTTCTTGCTTCACCCACCAACAGGCGGGTGCAACCGCTCGTGGTTATTTACTCGACTCGGAGGAAGAGGCGCCGACGTTCGTTTTCACCCTTTTCTTTGGATGATGATGGGTCCTCTTCTTTTTGTGAGTCGACTGAACGGTCGTTGAGCTGCTGCCTGCCTCCGTTGCATATGTCATCGGCGCCAGAGCCAGACTGGCTCCGATGACGCCAGCGAGAACGAGAATGCCTATCCGCTTCATAACGCTCCCTCCACGATGGTGAACTGAGCAATCAAGGTGCTCGTATCCCTTTGAATATTTCCTACTCGAAATCGGACCGTTCTGCAAGGACAAGCTGGCAGTCTGACGCTCAATACAAACAACCACACAATGGCGGAGAAGAGCGTCGGACGCTAGAAAACTTTTTCATCCTCCACTTCGTCGTGCGCCTGCCGGAGGCGAGGGTTCGGGAAGTGCTCAAAGAGCGCCGTATCGTGGCGCGTCTTCGCAACAACTTGCTCAATGACGTCGCGGAGTTCTTTTGTTTGCAGCGGTTTGGTCAGATAGGCGTCCATCCCCGCCGCCAGACACTGCTCACGGTCTCCCTGCATGGCGTGAGCCGTCATAGCAACAATAGGAATATGAGAAAACGCTGAACGCTGAGCGCTGCATGATGCATCTACAAGGGGGGCGACCTGCTCCGCCTTCCGCCTGCCGGGGGCTGCACTGCGTTCGATTTCTCGTCGGCGAATCTCCCTGGTCGCTTCAAAGCCGTCCATTTCAGGCATTTGGACATCCATCAGGACGAGATCAAACCGCCGGTGCTCTAAGGCGGCGAGCGCTTCTTTGCCGTTGCCAGCCACGACGACATGATGCCCCCACTTCTCTAACAAACGCACGGCGAGTGTCTGGTTTACGACGTTGTCTTCAGCGAGCAAGATCGAAAGTTGACCGTCGTTCTTGGAGGAAACGACAGGGTGCTGAACAGATACGCCTTGCGGCGGGGGAGGAGAGGGTGAAGGCCGGCGTAGCGCCGAAGCGCCAAGAGCGGTGAGACAGGCGTCCCACAATGCCGTTTGGTTGATCGGTTTTTCCAGGCGGAAAGGAATCTCTAACGCCTGACAGCGTGCAATATCTCCCGGCTGACCGATCGAAGTCAACATGATAATGGTTATCTCTTTGAGCGCCGGATGCTGCCTGATCTGTTGCGCCAGGGTAAAGCCGTCTATGTCAGGCATGTGGGCGTCCACCAGCGCCAGGGGAAAGGCGCGTCCGCTGGCGGCGGCTTGCCGTAGCGCCGTCAGCGCTGCGCGTCCACTGTCTGCCAGGATAGGCTGCATCCGCCAGGACGTGAGCAACTCGTGAAGAATACTGCGGGTGGTTGCGTTGTCATCGACTATCAGTACCGGCGCTCCTGGTATGACGGCGGGCGCCGCGAGCGCTGTTGGTCTGGCGTGCTCCTGTTGGAGCCCGAACTGAGCAGTGAAAGAGAACGCGCTGCCGTGACCCGGAGCGCTTTCGACTCCCAATTGGCCGCCCATCAATTTCACTAACTGTGAAGAGATGGCCAGACCGAGACCGGTGCCGCCATACTTGCGGGTCATCGAGCCATCCGCCTGGGCGAAGGGGTCAAAAATCAGTTGCTGCTTCTCAGGCGGGATGCCGATCCCGGTGTCGCGGACGACGAAGCGCAGACAAGCTGTAGCAGGAGTTTGTCGCTCGGCCGCGACCTCGACGACGACCTCTCCTTGTTCGGTGAACTTGATAGCGTTGCCAACCAGATTGATCAGAATCTGACGCAGACGCCAGCCATCTCCCACCACGAGGTCCGGGACATCTGGCGCGACGCGCCAATTCAACTCCAGTCCTTTCTGGTGCGCCCGTATCGCCAGGGCCCGTAGGGCGTCTCCTACGCTGTCTCGCAGGGAAAAGGCAACGGGATCCAGGGTGAGCTTCCCCGCCTCAATCTTAGAGAAGTCAAGAATATCATTCAATATTGTTAATAAAGAAGCGGCTGAGGTTTTCACGATCCCAAGATATTCTCGTTGCTCCAGGGTGAGATCGGTGTCGAGGGCCAGGTCGGTCATGCCGATGATGCCGTTCATGGGGGTGCGGATCTCATGGCTCATGTTGGCCAGGAACTCGGACTTGGCGCGACTGGCGGCCTCGGCGGCATCTTTGGTGTTTCTCAGCTCCGCCTCCATCTGCTTGCGTGCGGTGATGTCTTCGTTCAGGCAAACCAGTTGTGTGATCTCGCCGTTTTCGTCCTGCACGGCGTAGAACTTCGTAGACGCCCAATGTTTGCGCCCGCCCGACAGGGTCATATCGTATTCCAGCTCGAACGTGGGAGTTTCGCCCCCCTGCCGGACCAGACCCTCTAAGGCTTCGCGCATAGGAGTGCCGACGAGCTGCGGGTCGGTGAAGAGGTTATAATCCTTCACCTGTTCCCAGGCGACTCCCCATATCTGTTCCCAGGCGCGGTTGACCGAGGTGGTCTGGCCGTCCGGCGTGTACGTGATAAGGCCGATCGGCAACTGAGTAATGAGCGAGGCGTTGAATTTCTCGCTTCTGCGGAGCGCCTCCTCCACCCGTTTGCGTTCGGTGAGGTCGCGCACGATGGCCAGGACTCCGAAGGAATTGCCGTGTTGGTCCCGGATGAAGCGGGTATGCGCCTCGGCGGGAAGAGTGGTCCCGTCGCGGCGGACCAACTCTACCTCAGTCATCTGGACTACCTTTTCTTTCGTCCGAATGCGCCGCAGACGTTCTTCTTCGGCGGCAAGAGAAGCAGGAGTATGCAATTGGCGATAGCTTTGCCCGATCAGTTCCTTTCGGGAGTACCCGAGCATCGTGGTGAACGCGCGGTTCACGTCAGTAATGATCCCCTCTGCGGTAAAACACACAAGCCCGTCGCTGGCGTTCTCGAACAGGTTGCGATAGCGCGCTTCGCTCTCTTGCAGGGTTTCTTCTGTGCGCTTGCGGGCCGTCAGATCCACCATCCCTCCGAACGCCCGCAAGGGTTTTCCCTGCTCATTGCGCACCACATAACCGCGGTCAAAGACATAAGCGTATGAGCCGTCGGCCCGACGGTAGCGGTATTCGTCGCTCCAGAGATTTTCACTACTCTCGAAGAACGCCTGAATGTTGGCGACGACCCGTTCCCTGTCTTCGGGATGGATGCACTCGTACCACCACTCAATGCCTGGCGCTATCTCCTCCGCCGCGTATCCGAAGAGCTTTTGCACGCCGTCACTCCACCACATGGTGTTGGCGACGATGTCCCACTCCCATAATGCGTCAGAGGTGACCTTGGCGAGTCGCTGAAACCGCTGCTCGTTCTCTTGGGCTTCGCGCAGAGCTTGTTCTTTCTCTTGATAGAGTTGAGCGTTGGCAATCACCAGGGCGGCTTGTCCCGCCACCATTTCTAAGAGATGCTCTTCGTCGTCAGTGATAGCGTGATGGGGTTTCCACACCACTTCCAGACAGCCTGCGATTTTTCCTTGCATCCACAACGGCGCCAGCAGCACGGAGACTTGCGCCGGCGCCGCGCCGCATTGCTCGCCCAGGCGCCATGTAGTGGGCCACTCTTCCGGCGTAAGACGAAAAACCCGCAGAGGCCGTTGATGTTCGGCGACCCACCCTGCGAGAGAGCCCGTCAGAGGATAACGCAAGCGGTGGAACGTCGCCTGCGCCTCATACGAGGTGACAAGCTCGGCTACGGCCGCCGCTTCGTCATAGAGAATCACTGAGGCGCTCTGAGCGGCGAGGAGCTGAACGAGTTCGTTGATCAAACGCCGCAGCACTTCGTTGACGTCAAGGGTCGCATTAATAGCTTGACTCATGCGCAGCAACGTTTCTAACTCACGCTGCTTGCTGTTGCACTTATCACAGTCGCTTTGCTTGGGCGCAGTCATCAGTAGCATTTCCCCGACGTCAGCCGCAGTTGGCAGAGGCGCACTCCACTCTATATCTACCGAAACGCGTTGGGTTCGGACTGTTTGCCAGCGTCGGGAGCACAGCGGGGGCCTCCCTCCCTTGTGTTACATCGGGACCCTCTTTTTTTCCTTAAGATAGGAGGCGTGGCGCTCGACCGTTTCTGCAGCGCGCGCTAACCTCCTGTGGCTATGGCGCTACAGTCGACAGTTCACAAACGGCGGTTCGCAATCAAGCCTCACCTCCCATGGTTTGTGCGCGGTGACCTCGACGGGTTCTTCGGGCTCTTTATCGATAACTTGCTGCAACTCATGCTCATCGCTGTCTTATGTAAAACGGTGAGCGGATTGCCGTCGGAGCTGATCACGGAGCGAATTTTGCCCGGGGCGGCGGTGTCGATTCTGATCGGCAACCTCTTTTATGCCTGGCAGGCGCGGCAGCTGATGCGGCAAACAGAGCGTGAGGATGTGACAGCGCTGCCATTTGGCATTAATACGCCAAGCCTGTTTGCGTTCATCTTATTGATTATGGGGCCGGTGTATCAGGAGACAAAGAATCCTACGCTCGCATGGCAGGCGGGGTTATTTGCCTGTCTGCTTAGCGGGGTGATGGAAGCTGCCGGCGCCTTTGTCGGCGATTGGGTGCGGCGCTATACGCCGCGGGCGGCGCTGCTCACCGCTCTGGCCGGCGTGGCGATCACGTTTATTGCCATGGGGTTTGTGTTTCAGATTTTCGCCGCGCCACTGCTGGCGATCCTGCCGATGATAATGATTCTAGCGTGCTATGCCTCTGGGGTGAAAATGCCCTTCGGTCTTCCCGGCGGCCTTCTCGCCGTGGGAACCGGCGTTGTCGTCGCCTGGCTCCTGCGCGCCTTGGGATTGCCCTCATTTGCACCTGCCTCTGAATCTTATTCTTTCGCGCTCCATCTTCCCCTCCCCGTGCCGGGGGACGTGTTTGCGCTCTTGACCAGCACGACGGGCTGGAAGTATCTGGCGGTGATCTTTCCCATGGGACTTTTTAATGTGGTGGGGTCGTTGCAAAATCTGGAGAGCGCAGAGGCGGCGGGCGACCACTACGAGACCAAACCGTCGTTGTTAGCAAATGGCGTCGGCACGATCGCCGCGGCGTTTCTGGGCAGCGCCTTTCCCACGACCATCTACATCGGACATCCAGCCTGGAAGGCAATGGGCGCGCGTGCCGGGTATTCGATTCTTAACGGTACAGTTATTACGCTGCTCTGTCTCTTTGGCGGGATTACGCTGGTGCTTAAAGTTGTGCCGCTGGAAGCCACGCTTGGCATCTTGCTGTGGGTGGGCATTATCATTACTGCGCAGGCGTTCCAGGAAGTCCCGCGCCTGCATGCGCTGGCCGTAGCGTTCGGCTTGATTCCGTCACTCGCCGCGTGGGCGCTCTTGTTAGTGGATACTACGGTGCGGAAAGCGGGCAAGACGCTCTTCGAAGTCGCGCCGACGTTCGGTAGCGATCTTTACATTCATGGCGTCATCGCGCTGAGTCAAGGCTTTTTGTTAAGCGCAATGGTGCTTTCCGCCGTGTTGGTGTTCGTGATTGAGAAAGACTTTCTGACCGCGGCGGCTTGGATGGCCATCGCTTCGCTCCTTTCAGCGCTCGGTGTGATCCACGCCTATGAGCTGACTCCCTTAGGGGTGCAGAATAAATTTGGCTTTGCCGCCGCGCCGGAGTTCGCCTTGATGTATGCAGTAAGCGCCGGGTTCTTAGTTGTGATGCATGCAGTGGGACGGAAACGATAACCGTAGGGGCAAAGCATTTCTGGCCAGGCCAAGTAGGGAACTTTCTGCGATACTGAGACACTTTGCCCTTCCATAAGGACGAGGGGACAAACCCCCTTGGCGGTCATAGTGGCACGCTGTCATGGCGAGCGGAGCGAAGCACTCTTTGCCTTCCCGTGAGAGTGCTTCGTCGCCTGCGGCTCTTCGCAATGACAGGCGGCTTCACCTTGCGCCTAGAGGTTTTGTCTCGATGTCCTAAGCAGAAATCACCCAATCGGCAGCTTGGTCAGAATCGCCAGGGTCTCGTCCTCAACAATCTCGCTGATTTGCGGAGCAAACTTGGCCATCTCTGGGTCGGACAAGGCTGCTTGGAGCGCATTGGGGTCCGGTAATTCCCAGAGGTCAACGACAGTGTTGAGACGACCCGCCATGGCGGCGTAACTGCCAACCAGCTTCCAGCCGTGCTTGCCCACGACCGGCAGCAGCGTATTCAGCAGTTTCGTAAAATCCTGCACCTTGCCTGGGTACAGTTTAATCGACGCCTGCAAGTAG
>DATLYA010000116.1:0-8243 GCA_035575235.1 Candidatus Methylomirabilota bacterium | reverse complement strand
TATGAGCGCCGCGCCGTGCCTGATGATTTCCGTTACGTTACTCGGTCATGCTGCTCATGGCGTGCTGAAACGAGCAGGAGCTCGCCCTGGTGACGATCTCTATGTCACCGGCACTCCTGGCGATGCGGCGTTAGGGTTGCGCGTGCTGCAAGAAGGACGAGCCGATGCTCCGGCACAAGCCGTGAAAACGCGTTTTCTCTCTCCTACGGCGCGAGTCGCGGTCGGGCGTGAAGCGGCTGCTCGTGGTCTGGCAACGGCCATGATTGATGTTAGTGATGGCGTGTTGCAAGATCTCGGACATCTGTGTGAAGCAAGCGGGGTCGGGGCTGTGATTGAGGCGTCGCTGTTGCCGCTCTCCGATGCCTATCGCACCATCCTTGGTGACGGCGACTGGAGCCTTGCTCTCACTGGTGGTGAGGATTATGAACTGCTCTTCTCTGCTCCGTCAGAGCAGCGCACCGCCGTTGCTGAACTGGCGGAACAGACTGGCTGTCTGATTACCCGTATTGGCCAGATTATCGCGCCAACGGTGGGGATTCGTGTGTACGGGCCAGAAGGCAAGGTATACCAGCCTGGGCGCGCAGGCTATGACCATTTCCGTCAGGCGTAAGTATGGATCGTGCTCGATTGCAAGAGTTGCTCGGCGGCGTACAGCGCGGCGCTGTGACTATTGAGCAGGCGCTTGAGGCGCTCAAAACCCTACCGTTCGAGAACCTTGACTTTGCCCGTATTGATCATCATCGCGCGCTACGTAAAGGGTTTCCCGAGGTCATTCTTGGACAGGGCAAGACTGCGCGACAGGTTGTAGCAATCGCTCAACGGCTCATCGCACAGGGGCAGTGCGTCTTAGTTACCCGACTCGACGAACAAAAAGCCGAAGAGGTGCGCGTGGCGTTGCCCGCGTTCCGGTACTATCATGATGGCCGTCTCGGCGCGTTAGGAGAGCCTCCCATTCCACCGACTGAACAAGGGACGATTCTGGTAGTCTCCGCTGGCACGGCTGACGTGCCGGTCGCCGAAGAAGCAGCGGTGACGGCGGAATTCATGGGCAACCGTGTTGAACGCCTGTACGACGTTGGCGTGGCTGGGTTGCATCGCTTGCTTGATAATATCAATATGTTGCATGCGGCCTCAGTCCTTATTGTCGTGGCGGGGATGGAAGGAGCCCTGCCTAGTGTCATTGGCGGTTTGGTCGATCGGCCAGTGATCGCTGTGCCAACGAGCATTGGTTACGGAGCCAGCTTCAATGGCTTAGCGGCGCTGCTTGCCATGCTCAACTCTTGTGCAGCTGGCATTACCGTCGTGAATATCGATAACGGCTTCGGCGCTGCCGCGGCGGCGACCTTGATGAATCGCGTCAGGCGATGAATGAAAGGTGAATTGATAGTCCACCCGTCTCAATCTACAATCGGCAATCTATCGTGCCGAAGAAACTACCACCCGCCACATTAACCCAAGGCCGCGCTAAACGCGCTCTACAGGTAGGCTCGCTGACAACGTCAGTCGGGGGGAGTTATTTGTGGCATGCGCTTAAAAGTCCATTTCAATCCGCTGGCAAAAAGGAACAACAACTCCTCGATTTGCATTTGAGAAACGCCCTACGGGTGGTTGAGAGTTCACGCGAATTGCGCGGCGCCTTCATGAAGCTGGTGCAGATGCTGAGTATGCGAACCGATATCTTGCCGTCCGAAGTCATCGGCGTTTTGTCGGTCGTTCAGTCTTCCGTTCCTCCGATGAGCTACGACGTGATTCGCGACCAGGTTAAAAACGAATTGGGACAATATCCAGAACAGCTCTTCAAAACCTTTGACCGGGATGCATTTGCCGCCGCTTCGCTTGGGCAAGTGCATCGTGCGCGATTGAAAAGCGGCGAAGACGTAGTGGTGAAGGTGCAATATCCCGGGGTCGATAAAACAGTCGGGCAAGATCTCAAGAACATGAAAGCGCTCTTGCAGATCTTTACGCTCATTACGCGCGACGTCTTGCGTCAGAAGTTCGACGCCAGTGAACTGTACCAGGAGATGGAAGAACGGCTGTACGAGGAATTAGATTACATTCATGAGGCCAAGAATATTGGCCTCTTTCAACGGCTGTTCGCGGACGATGACGAGGTGATCATTCCGCAGGTGTATCCAGACTTCTCCTCTCGCCGAGTGCTGACCATGGAGTTCATTGACGGTTATAAGTTGCAAGATATTGCAGCCCCTGGCGTTGATAAGGAACTCAAAGATTGGGTGGTGACAAAGTACTTCTCCATTACCTGGCGGCAGATTTGTGAATTTGGCGTGCTGCACACTGATCCGCATCCGGGGAACTACCTGGTGACGTATCACCCGAAACTGGCGATGCTCGATTTTGGCAGCGTTCGCGTGTTTCCCGAGGAAATTCGTAAAGGCTATCTCGAGCTAGCCAGAGCGATTCTCGCCCGTGATGAGAAGACGATGGCGCGCTGTTTTGTGACATTGGGTTATCTTGATCCAGGCCAGGACCCGGCGCCGTTAGTGCGTGTGATGTACATCATGTTCGAAGGCATTCTCGAAGATAAGGATTTTGATCCGCGTGATTTTGACTCTGTCGCCAAGACGATGGAGATTACCGCTATCGGGATAGAGAACCGCATCTTCAACGCTCCAGGCCACCGCCTTTTTCTTGTTCGGGCGCTGCTCGGGCTTGACGGCTACATTCACCAATTCGGGACCGTGACGAATTGGCACAAGCTGTTCCGCGCTTGTATCGACAAAATAAAGAAATAAGGCGCTTGACGAAGAACGGCGCTTTCACCAGTTCATTCGGCGATAATAGTAGAAGGAAACATCACCTCCCAGGTCAGAGCGGCATTTCCTGCGACTAAGCTGGCCGTGTTGAAGGAAAAAGCGTAGACGTTGAAATGCTCCGGCAAGTTTTCTATCCACACTTCGCCATTCGCCGTTCCGGAAACATTGATGATATTCACCACACGGGGAAGATTGAGAGAGCTTCTCGCGGCGATCTGGCCATTCTCTCCGCGATGGGTGGCGGTAAACGGCCCTCGGCCGCCATCTCCAGGCCCTTGCGCTCCCCAGGCTGGAGGTCCCCAAGCCCAGATTATAATGCGGCTAGCGCCGTTCAAAGTAGGGGAAAGATACACTCGGCTGATAATGAAATCGAGGAAGGCGTCATCATCAGCAACCGGCAAGCCACGGGTGGTCAGCTCTGCATAATGACGCGCATGGTTATCAATCTTTTCCCGATCATCCCTGCTTTGATAAAATCCTCTTGCATTGGTGTTCACTCCGCTGACCCCGCCCTCAATATGTACGGCAGGGATGCCGTCAGCCGCCCCCTCGGGAAGCCTCACATAATAGATGAGACCCTTGAGACAATTTTTAGCTGAGAAAGGATACGATTCCTCTGTCGGCAGGGCGTTGGTGGTGTTGGTCACCACGTCAATGGTGAGAAAGCCGTGGTAAAAAGAGCCGTCGGTGAGTTGAGTTTTCTGCGCCTGTGACGCCAGGCGCAGAATCGTCACAAAATCACTGACCCAGGCCGCATAGTTTGCAATCTCTGCGTTCCCGAAGAGATCCACATTAGCGCCCTCCACATCCCACACCTCCCAGTGAACAATAATCTTTGCGTTGCAGATGTTATTGGCGACTACAAGCGTATTGTGAGAACTGGAAATCCCCGCCTCCAACAGCGGGACGACCAGCGTAGCCGCCGGCGCCTCGTCAGGGATGCCTATCACAGCCTCAGCTTTTTCATGAGAGAGCATCGTGAGACAGCATAATGCTATCACTCCACCCCACCATTTCCCTCTCCTCATGCCACACCTCCTTCCAGCAACCCCTAGTGTGCTGTCTTTTTACGTGTCAGTAAACACTGTTCCATGAAAAATGCATGTAGGCAAGATGACCTCAGCACGGCGGACGACAATTGGGGGCGACTGCGGCTTTCCTGCACAGGGGAACCGAGGGAGAATATGAGAACGTACTCACGGAGAGGCGCGGTTTATTAACAGGCTCCCTCTCAGGAGAGCCCTTTTCCCTCTGGTTCATTGACTTTCAAGAATGCGAATTCGATACGAGCGGAACTCTGGGATGTCCGCTTTAAAAAAAAGAAACCGAAAACTGTCTTCGCCGCCGGCCGCAAGAGGTTCTATCTCCATATCTTTGAGCGTCTTTTTCCCTGATTCATAGGCTTCTTCTCGCAGTGCTTCTGCTTTGCGATTGTAACCGTAATCTCGGACTATCATGACACCGTCTTCGTCGAGTAGCTCGAATTGTATTTTGACATAGACGAGAGGTTTATTCGATGTATTTTTGAGCTGACCGGTGATAAGAAAAATGGGCTCTGCGTCGCCCTCCATACTGGCGAACGAACTCCATTCACCTTTGTGAGAGACAATGGAAACGTTGCCCCCGGGCGCGGGAACTATGGCGCCGGAAACAGGTTTGCCTGCATCCGGAATGCCCGGCAGCTCTATGGCTTCACCGCGCAACCTCGCGAGATGCAGTGCGATCAGGCAGTTGAGTCCCAGCCAGAGTAGACGATGCGTCATGATCATTGCTCAGTGATCCGGAAGCCGGAAATTTTTGTTTTTGTTTAAATATACGTCTCAGCGCTCTTCCCGTCAGAGAAGCGTCGGAGGTCTTCCGGTCGTCCGACGAGCACAAGATAATCCAGGTGTCCAAGCGGTTGATCCGGATCCGGCAGTTCATCTTGCCCGTGAAACCCGCCGCGGCGGACGGCTACCGCCGTGAGGTTAAATTGGGTTCTGAGTTTGGCGTCTCGCAGCGTTTTCCCCACATACTGCGGAGGTACAGGCAGCACGCCGACGTCGTACTCATGGGGAAGGCGTACTTGTTGATGGACTGCCGTCCGAATCCGTTCGGACCGAAGACTTAAGCCCAGGTACTCATGTCGTAGGATTTCCCGGTTGTAGAGGTCAAGGACATCGCGTTGCGAGATCAGCCCCTGAAGTTTTCCAGTATCGCGGGCAATCACCGGCAGATGTTCTTCCTCAGAAAGAGAGAATTTTTCCAGACACCGCGCCAAGGTCTCTTCCGGATAGGTGACGCTGGCGGCAGGCTGCAGGAGGTCCCCGGCAATGACGAGCGGGCCAAGGGTGTCATCGCGCAGTAATTCCTTGACATCATGAATAGAGATTTCTCCCAGCAGTCGCTGTGTATGATCGACGACAAAACAGACTGGCAAATCATTCGCGAGGAAATGCTGCACAATATCGTTAAACGGCGCCTGTTCTGGCAAGGTTGGCGCTTCGCGACGCATCACTTGGCCAACGGTAAACAACTGCATGAGGTTTTCCTCGCGCCGGCGGATATCAATGCCGCGCCGCATCAGCTGCATCGTATAGATGGACTCTTCCCGTAATAATTTGGCGACCAGGGTGCTGACAGAGCAGCTCAACATGAGTGGCAAAATAATATGATAATCCCCTGTGATTTCAAAAAGCAGCAAAAAAGCTGTGATGGGGCAGTGGATCGCACCGGCAAGGAAGGCGGCCATGCCAACCAAAGCATAGGCGCCGCTCGGTGCGATAGCGCCGGGAAGCAGAGCATCCGCCCCCATGCCAAAGACGCCTCCCGTTGTAGCGCCAAGATACAAAATGGGGAGAAACAATCCTCCAGATCCTCCAGACGCCAGCGTGAGACTCGTCGCGCACATTTTGACTGGCAACAACAACAGCAGCCACGGCCACGAAATGCCGCCACGCAGGATGAGGTCCATGGTGGCATAGCCAATGCCGTATATATTGGGCACAAAAATAATGATGCCGCCCAGCATGAGGCCTCCAGCCGCTGGTTTGAGCAGTGGTGGAATAGGCAAAGTATCGAACCAGTGCTCTATGCGATCGAGGACAGTGATAAAAATGAAGCCGCCTAACCCGCATGCTACGCCGAGGAGGAGATATAGCGGCAGCTCCCAACTGCTCAATAAGGTGTAGCCGGGAACGACAAACGCAGGATGATCGCCAAAATAGGCGCGGCTAATAACCGTGGCGACAACCGAAGACAGCACAACAGGGCCAAAAGCGGGCATAGCGAAGTTGCCCATCAGCACTTCCAGCGCGAAAAAGGCTCCGGCGATGGGGGCGTTAAAAACTGCCGCGACTCCTCCTGCTGCGCCGCAGCCCGCGAGAGTCGGGAGCCGATTCGGGGGAACGCGCACCAGTTGTCCCAGTGCGGAACCCAAAGCTGCGCCGATTTGCACAATCGGGCCTTCACGACCAACAGACCCTCCAGTGCCAATGGTTAACGCCGAAGAGAGCGACTTCATCAACGCGATTTGCGGCTTGATTTTTCCACCCCTGAAAACAATTGATTCAATCACCTCCGGGACGCCATGCCCCTGCGCCTCATGCGACGTCAGCAGCCTTAATGGACCAATCAGGAGTCCTCCCAGCAGCGGAATCAGGAGCACATGATACCAGGCCAGGCTCGGCAGCACGAACAACGGCAGCTCCGTGCTGCCAATGGCCAGCCACTGCACGAACCGGATCAATTCCGCAAACACGATCGCGCCAGCTCCTGTCACGACGCCTACCCCGCACGCAAGCGCCATGAGGGAAAAGGGCTGCACTTGATCGAGTTGCTCTCGTAAACGCTGCAGTGTGGATCGCAGGAGGGGAGACGTAACGTTCTTCTCTTTCTAGCCGCAGGCGCTGAATTGTTCAAAATAGGAACGAGGCGCCTGGTAGAGAGGGTGAGGGAAGAATACGGGTGTGAACTCACGGATAGCCGTGATGCTCCCCTGCGATGGCCCCGTCCAACGATTTCTTTGCATTTCGTGTACGTCCCCTCTTTGCCGAACTCTCGCGTCTCCTTACCCAGGGTGGTGTATGCTGTCAAGCATAGCAATGATAATCCCTTGACTTTCCGGGGAAAGTCTCTAAGGTGAGCACCCTATACATGAAAATACTTGGCCTGCCTGGGAGGGGGTGACAACAAGCATGGCAGGAGTACGCGTCAAAGAGAACGAACCCATTGAGAGTGCAATCCGCCGGTTTAAGAAACAATGCGAGAAAGCCGGCATCCTTCAGGAACTCAAGAAGCGTGAACATTACGAAAAGCCTAGCGTACGGCGGAAACGGAAAGCGATTGCCGCCAGAAAACGGGCCTTACGTCGTGCGAGCCGGGCTTTTTATTAGTCGCGCGAACCGCCTTGTTTCCCCCTTCTTGTTTTACACCCACTCTGACCGGAGTGGGTGTTTTTTTTGCGCAATGCTATAGTGAGCGAGCCACAAAGACCCGGGCGGATCGGTGTGTATGGCGGAGCGGATTCCAGAAGATATTCTTACAGATATCCGTGCGCGCATGAGTATTGTCGAAGTCATCTCTGCGCACGTCGCGCTACGCAAGGTAGGCCGAAATTATACCGGCCTGTGTCCTTTCCATAACGAGAGCACCCCTTCATTTAGCGTCAATGAAGAGAGAGGGTTTTTTCACTGCTTCGGATGTGGCGCGAGCGGCAACGTCTTCTCATTCCTGACGCGCATTGAAGGCGTCTCCTTTCCCGAGGCCGTGCGTCGCCTGGCTGCGAAGGCCGGAGTACCCCTCCCGCAGTTCGCTAAAGATCCGCAGGCGCAGGAACGGGCGCGCCTGCTCCGCTTGAACGAACTGGCGGCTACGTATTTTCAGCGCTGTTTGTGGGGCAACGCCGGAGAGCTCGCTCGCCGCTATCTCGAGGAACGCGGGCTGAGTCGCTCTATTGCCGAGCAGTTTCGTCTTGGTTTTGCCCCTTCAGGAAAAGATGGACTTGCGCGCTTTCTGGCGGCGCAACAGGCGGATCTCGACAAGGCTGCTGAACTTGGGTTAGTCGGGAAAACTGGTGATGGCCGGTTCTACGATAAGTTCCGTTATCGGCTGATGTTCCCTATTACGGATATTGTGGGACGTTTAGTGGGTTTCGGTGGACGCTTGCTCCCGATGGCGCAGGCTGCTACAGCGGCGAGGACTTACCATCTCCCGAAGTATCTCAATTCCCCGGATTCGGTTCTGTACAAGAAAGGGGCTTTGCTATACGGGCTCTCGCAGGCAAAGGAAACTATCCAGCAACGCGGCCGGGCAATTCTGGTCGAAGGATACATTGACCTCTTGGCGCTTGTGCAGCATGGACAAACTGAGACTGTAGCGGTGTTAGGAACGGCCTTAGGAGTTGAACAGCTGAAGATTCTGCGACGCGCCACTGGAGCGGAGGAGGTGTATCTCTTCTTTGATGGAGATGAAGCAGGCCGCCGCGCCGCA
>DATLYA010000115.1:0-18884 GCA_035575235.1 Candidatus Methylomirabilota bacterium | reverse complement strand
CCTTCTCACATCATGCAGTTCGTGCATCTCCCGCTTGCCGACGAGGAGGGCGATCCCACCGAGCACGAGCACTACCGTCCCAAACAACCGCAGTGACGCAAGTGGCGTGCCGGTGAGGTCCACAAGGCGGCCTGGTCCCAGCACCAGTTCGCTCGCGAACAGCCCTCCGCCGATCACCAGCGCCACGACGCCCAGTAGTTGAGTCAGATTCACGCTGGCAGCCTCCCGGGATCCATATGAGGCGAGCGCAAAGGCCATGCCAGGAGTGTGCGGCGAAAACCCCTGAGATGGTGGCGTCCGGACAAGCTCGCAGGGGCATTTTGGGACTCTCGGCGCCATCGCGTGTGGCTTTTTGCCTGGAGGCAGACTATGCAGTCGTACGATAGCTCTCCAGTGTCGCACCAGATGCGTCCCGCTCGCTCAGCACCACGAACGGGAAGACGGTGTTGCCTTGTAACGGCTCGAGTGCCGCAGTGGACGTGTAGAGCAGATACGACCAGACGGCCTTGCTGACGAAGGCTTCCCCCGCCGGTCTCTCCTTCGGTGGGACTACGGTGAGGCGCGAGTTTCTGCTAGACTGTTTGCCCACTGCGTGGCCAGTCGTGCTGCGCCTTTTTCCAGCACCTCCGGCAATTTGCCTCGCACGTGCTGCTTAACTATGCCGCCGAAGACGGTCATCGGGATGAGAAACCACAGCAGATCCAGGTGATGATCAAACACATTACCAATGGCGATGGACGGCGTGGGCGGAGGCTCCACGGCCAACGCATACCCCGGAGTGGTGAGATGAATGCCCAGCACCCGTTCCACGCGCTCGGCGAGGCGGTGATGGAACGCTTCGAGGAGGCGAACAAAGGCGCGCCAGGCGTGCTCTCCCAGGGATAGGAAGAATGGCTGTTCCGCCAGTGACACGTTCCTAAGGACCGCTGGGACAGCAGTATAAAGCCATTCCTCAAAGCGGCGTGTCACCTGCCAGAGATTACCCTGCCACTGGGGCAATTGCGCCTCGAGATCACGCGCCAGTTGTTCCTGCAGCTCAGCGTGCCGTGTACGGAGGTGCGCCATGATCGTCGGGCGCGTCTCCATGAGCAGCTTTTGCTTCACGAGCCGCAGCTCTTCGGCAAGAAGCCGCCCCTCGTGTTGTTCTCCCAAGATCTGGGATCGCAGCAGGTCACGCTCCTGTTCCGAGACTTCGGCTGCGGTCCGCGCGACTTCGAGATAGTTCGCGAGCTGTTGGAGCAGGGAGGACAGTTTATGCTGCAAAATGCGTCCGGCCTGGACGGCGACCTGTTCGCGCAACGGCAAGAGCAGTGCGCGGTCTAACGTCTCCCGGAACTCGGCCTCTTTTTCTTTAATAGAAAACGGAAACACCGCGAAATCATGCCCGACTTTTTCTCTGAGCATAGTGTGTACAAAGGCCACGACTTCTTCCAGTTCCGCCGGACTGAGCAAGTCCGCTTTGGTGAGCAGTATGACAATCTGTGGCGTAAAGCGCTGGAACTCCCGAATCAATTGCAGGTCTTGGTCCGTGAGCGGCGGATCAACGCTGACGGCCACGATCGCCGCGCCCACCCGCGCTACCCACTCCATTGACGTCGCGGTGTTGTGCTGGAAGGCGCTGCCGAGCCCGGGGGTATCGACGAACGTGAGCCCGCGGTAGGATGCGAGTTGCGGCAACGCGATCTCGACGGTCGCGACCCCTTTGCGATTCTCGGGATTGTGCGCTTCGCTGATAAACTCTGCGACGTGGTGAAGAGACACCACGCTGCTCGAGCCGTCGAGAGAGCGCACCGTCGCCTGTGGTTGCTCCCCGAACGACAATTTCGTGATCACTGAAGTGACAGGGACCACACCGACGGGCAAGACCTCAATTCCCGCTATACTATTGAGGAAAGAACTTTTCCCCGCCTTGAAGCGCCCAAAGACGGCCACTTCAATCTGCTCTTTGGACGACAGCCGCTGCTTGCACGTCTCGAGCTGCGGCGTCAGGGAAGCGAGACGAAATGCCGAAGCAACGTGGGCAATGTAGTCAAAAACCATGTGGGGCTCTACAGTACCGTTAGTGCTCATAAATGATCTTGTCTACGTGTTTTCTTCCTGCAAGACAATTTTTCTGACGCCGCGCGCCGGCAGAGCAGGCCTCTCAAATCGCGCCAATGGAATGAACGGGACGATCCCCCAACAGAGAGCGGTGAATGCCGCGCTGATGAGGATCAGCAGCGTGTACCCCAGCGTATCGTAGAGCCAACCGCCGATGATGGCGGACCCCTGCACCCCAGCATTGTATAGCGACATCAGCAGCGCGAAGAATGTGCCCTCGGTCTGCTTCGGGCACGCCCTCGCCGCAAGATCGAGAAACGCCAGCGTCGCGATCCGTCCGATACAGCCAAAGCTCAGGTCGATGAGAATGGCGGACGTAGGCCCCCGGTACACCAGGTAGGCCAGTGTTGAAAGGACGCCGACGCCAATCGCGCCGTTGAGCAGCCACTTCAATGGTAGCGAGCGTGAGAAGCCCCCATAGAGGAGAGCGCCAACGACTCCAGCCGCCGAGGCCAGTGAAGTCAATGTCCCGATAAACTGTTGGGAGAAATGCAACCTATCCGTTTGATAGTAATAGAGCGGGGTCCCAATTGAAGGGCTGAATGTCCAGAAGAGGATGAAGCCGGCCACAATCCACAGTTCCCGGGAACGGCAAGCGCTGCGCATGGCGGTCCATGTGGCGCGGAATTGTCCGGCCTCGACCGTGACGCGGGGTTCGTGAATCATGGTCAGCGCGAGCGTGAGCGAGAGCAGCGGGAACAGCGCCGCCAGGAAAAAGGTCAGGTGAAGAGCTTCCCGCGCGGCGAGTACGCCCCCGGCAATACCAACTACGATAAATGCCGAATCAATAGCCGCCCACTGCACCGCCTGAAAGCCGCCGGTCAGCCCCATGAGTTTGCCATTTTCCACCATCAAGGCGTCCGTCAGGACGTCCGTAAACGCCAACCCCAAGCCCATCAGTGTAAAGAGAAAGGCAATACGCTGCGGTGTATACGTAGGGAGCAAACTCAGCGCCAGCCCGGCGGCAGAGGCCAGGCCAGACATCACGAGAAAGTAACTTTTGCGCCGCCATCCGAACAGCGGCACGAAGTCTGAGAGTAATCCGTAGGCCGGTTTGAGCAACCACGGAATGGTGGTGAGGGAAAACAAGGTCGCCACCTGCATGGCTGAATACCCGAACTGCTCCTTGAGGGCAAAGGGAATCGGTTGGTTCGGCAGGCGCCACATCCCCTGTGCGAAATAGACCACGCCGAAGACGAGCGCCAGGCGGTGCGCGTCAGCATTAGGCAAGAGATTGTGTCGCCATCCCGTTCGGACATCCCGCATAGGCAGCTTTTTCACGCAGGTGGTATCGCTCTGTAGTATGAACACCCCTGTGATAAGGTCGCTACATTTTACGGGGGTTGCTGACTCCAGAGCAAGAGAAGGATCATGCACACCAGCACACACGCGATGCCTCTTGCCGCATCACCGCCATCTCGTTCCATACTCCACGCGCAACGGCATGCAGCAAACTGCTGCACGCAGTGTAACAGCTAAGGAAAAAACAACAGACGCCTCTCCTGCGCATGTCGGGTGATCGCTCCAAACTATACTTTTTCTCAGCTGACCTGGACGCTTAAACTCTTCGCCGTCCGCGGTAGTTTAATCGCCAGGATTTTCTTACCATTGTTCCACCACCAGCCGCTTGAAGCCGCTTCAAAGGCTTGGCGAGCGCCGAGCGCAGGGACAGGCGCACCGTTATAGCTCACCGCATGCACCTCCGGCTGGCGGTGGATATTCAGCAGATACGCCCGCTCAGACGGACGACCAGCAAAACTCCCTCGCGCTTCTCCGACAATACACGTCAGCACTCCTGCACTTTCTGTTATCTGAATCGGAGTCAACACGTAGGCTCCGGTCCGATAGTCGATCGTCTCTCCATCGTCTTCATACAAAGAGAAGGCGCGCCGGCGCCGCGGTAGACCTCCAGTGTGAGCGGATCGAGCGGGCGTTCCCATGAGTACTGCACCTCCGGTCCCAGAGGAAGGATGGCACCTTGCCGGATGAAGAGGGGAAGAATCTCAAGCGGAGCCGGGACCGTAAGGGAACAGGGCCCGGTGTGTATGGCCTCAGTCCAGAAGTCGATCCAAACGCCGGAAGGCAGATACACATTCCGCTCCCTGGCGCCCTCGTCCAGAACCGGCGCAACCAAGATGTCCGGCCCAAAGAGGTATTCATCAGTGAGGTTGAAGACATTGGGGTCGTGGGGGAATTCTAGCACCAACGCGCGCATGAGCGGGACGCCAGTGGTGCACGCCTCATAGACCGCTGTGTAGAGGTATGGCAACAGACGATACCGCAGATGGAGGTAGGTGCGGCAGATCGCTTCGACCTCAGCACCAAACTGCCAGGGCTCACGCAGCTCGGTCTTATCTCCATGCGGGCGGCAGAGCGGGCACGAGGAGCCGAATTGGAACCAGCGCACGTAGAGTTCAGGCGTGCATTCTCCGGCAAACCCAAATCCCCCAATGTCCGTCCCCCACAAGGGGAAGCCAGCTAGGCCGATATTGACGCCGAGAGCAATTTGTTTGCGCAGCGCTGCAAAGGTCATGTCGACATCTCCAGACCACAAGCCTACCCCATAGCGCTGAGAGCCGAGGAATGCAGAGCGGCTGAGGATGAAAATGCGCTGCTGCAGCGCATACTGTTGGTGCGCCGCAAAAATCGCCTGATGCATAGAAAAAGCGGTCAGGTTGTGAACTTGCGCGGCAGACCCGCCAAAGTGAGCCATATCTTGGAAATGTTTGGCCGGCTCGTTGAGGTCCGTCCACCAGCCAGCTATGCCCAGCTCAAACAGCGCCTGATGTTTCGCCGTCCACCAGGTGCGGGCTGCGGGATGCGAAAAGTCGATCAGGGCGCATTCTCCTGGCCAGAAATCAAAGGTGTACGCCAAGCCGTCGTAGTGCTTCGCTAGATAGCCTCTGGCGAGCGCCTCAGGATAATTACGGCTTTTGACGGTGAGGTATAGTTCTTCAATGACCATCAGGCGGAACCCTTCCTCTCTCAGCTGCGCAATCATCCCTTGCGGGTCAGGCCAGTCAACCGGCTGGAACGCCAGGTCTCCCATTTCTTAAAACCAAAACACGTCCAGGATAAGGGCGTCACACGGCAACCCTTTGGCGCGAAAGGTCCGGGCGATCGTCTCCAGCTCCTGCCGGTTGCGATATCCACAACGGGACTGGAGCAAGCCAAACGCCCAGCGCGGCGGGAGTGGAGGGAATCCCGTCAACTCCATAAAGGTGCGCAACAAACGCTGGAGGTCAGGACCGTAGAGCACATAGTACTGCAGGCCCCCACCCTGAGCATGATAGAAAAAAGTCGACGGGTCGGTCCGGCCCAGGTCCCACCTTGGCTTCTGGGGATTGTCGATGAGCAAGCCATACCCCCGCAGGCTCAGGAGTGATGGGAAAATGGTCGCAGCTGGCGGCGAGTGTTGGTTCCACACCTCTCGCACGTGTCCACGGTGGTCCAGGTCTCAATGATCAACCAGCTGGTTTGCTTGCCCCATGCCATAGAAGTGATCTTCAGCGGCCAGCCGGTACCGCAACGTGTACTCCCAGTAGGACCAGGACAGTCCGCCTGCGTCTACTTCCTCCAGAAACAAGCGGTCGTCAGCGGCAAAGTAGCGTAGATGAAAAGGGTCGCGTGTGGCCTCGATGCACAGTTCTCCCATCTGCACGCGCACCGTCTCGGGAGTCTCGGAGATAGAAGCGATCGGTCCCGTGGGCCAAGTATCACGAGAGACAGCATAGGAGTCCGTCATCCGGGCAGTGTACAGCCGCCAATGGGTGGGCGTCCAGGTGTGACGGACGACGTTCGGTAGGACCGATGTCAGGATCAGCTCCGAACTTTTAAAGGAGAAGACCACATCCCTGCCGCGGTAGTTGACGGCGTGCAACCGTCCCAAAGTTCCTACGGTAATAGGCATAGATTCCTCTGATCCGCATTCAGTTTGCTTTTTAATGGAAGGGTTTTTCAAGCAAGCTGTCAGAAGATCTTGGCGGTATCGTATGGCAGCCAGGTCATTCTGTAAACCGGTCAGCAACGTACGACTCCCAATAAGTATCCAGCGACCGGCGGTCTGCGCCACAATGAAAAGAAATATGAACCCTCAGAGCATCGCATGTCCGTGCGCGCCTCGTGGGCCATGCTCCAGAAGCTACTGGCGAGGAGCAAATGTCTGCCAATGTCAGCGGTGGGGTGAGCAGAGGCCTGCTCTCTTAGGGCCAGAAAAGCGTAGGAAACTAAACGCCACGAGCGCTCACCACTGCCACCGTTCGCGGAGGCCAAGGATGGATAAGCCGAGGGCCACGAGCGCCACAGAGATGAGGGCCAACCGACGGGTAAGCATCCCGTGTCGCGTCTGTTGATAGACGAGCGGCATATTGACCAGCGCACTGGCCATCGAGGTGAGGACGGTCGCCAACCCCGCCGTCTCTGGGGTGATGTTGCCGGCGGCCGCCAGCGTGGCTGCTGTCGCAGTGGTGCTGGCGCTGCTGACCAGTCCTCCCACCACACTCACTGCCAAAAATCCAAGACTTCCAAATGCTCGTTGTACCAGCGTGCCCAGGGCGGCCAATAGCACAAAAAGCCCGCCGAAGTTCAGCACGCGCCGTAGTGAGACGGGAGACGAGAGCTGGAGCCCTTGGCCCAGTACTTCCTCCTGACCTTGTTGTACCCAGGCGAAAAGAAAAGCCGCCAGGGCCATCAGGGCGAGGGGAGGAAGGGCCGTCACAATCGCGTACCGCGCAAAGATGGCAAGGATAAGGAGGTTACGCAGAAACATAGCTACGTTGGTCAACAACAGCACCGCCACTGCATAGTTCATAGTGGCGCCCGTCGTCCGTTTCAGCGCCGCAGATAATTCTGCGACGGCGGCCGTGCTGTTAACCAGCCCGCCAAGGATGGCGGCATAATACAAACCCCGCATGCTGTACAGACGCAGCAGGCCATAATTGATAAACCCCATGCCGGCGATCACTACTACTGTCACCCAGGCGCGTTGGGGGTTCACTAACTCCCAGGGATCAACAAACTGATCCGGCAACAGAGGATAAATCACAAAGCTTAAGAGGCCCAAGAGGACCGCTCCGCGAATCTCCTCCGGAAGTAGCGCGCCGGCAAAGCGCGCCAGCTCGATTTTCCATGCTAAGAGCATCGTCACAAAGATGGCGGACGTGGCCGCGGTAAAGTAATGCCCCTGCCCGATGAGGACGCCTAGAATGACGGTCACAATGAGCGCGGCGGACGTGGTCATTTCCAGCGAGTGATCGGTGAGTAGACTGTGGACGTTTAGGAAGGCCACGAGCAAGAAGACTCCACCCAACGCGGCGATGACAACATCCCGGCCCAACAGGGATGCCAGAGCGCCGAGTAGAGCAGTGATGGCAAAGGTGCGGACGCCAATTTCCTTATGCGCCCATTCGCGCTCGAGTCCAATGCCCAAACCAACCCCGAGGGCCAAGACGATTTTCACGGCTATGTCATGGTAGGGGAAAACAGCAGGGGGTGACAAAGCGTCCATGGGCTGTCCTCCACAGCCAGCACGAGCGGATCCCCTGATCGGCTCTCCTATTTGCTCAGCGGAACGGAGCGTAGACTGGCGCTCAGTGGGGACGACCGCGACGCCAGTCACTCATGATGAAGTGCGATTGTGCCTTTACTCCGCTTTCGTCGGCTGCGGATGTTCAGTCACCATAAGACCTTTTCTCCTACAAGAAAAGTGCCGACGATCTTTCGCCTCCTGCCCCGAGCGTGCGCGAAGATGGCGCCTGAGAGGCAAACCTACGAGCTGAAGCCCCCGGTCCAAATGGACAGTGCTCGCGACGGAAAGCCTCTGGACCAAAATCACGTGGTCTAGGGCTGCGCATGCCGAGTGTCTTAGGGCTCTTTGCTGCAGCACAACCGACTAACGCGCGATGCTCGTCTCGCTCTTCCTTGCTTGCCCGCGCCTGGAGAAGCTCTTCACTCGCCGCCCGCTGACGGCCGAGCATCGGCCACATCCGTAGGGATAGACTATGCAAAAAATGCAAGATAAAGGAGGGATCTGTAATTCCACCTGCGCGAAGGGAGGAAGCCATGACGAAGACGCTTGCGGGGCTCTTGGTGGTGTTGTTTCTAACCTGTAGCCTACGGGCATCTGCTGAAATGCCAGACCGCGCGAAAGAAACCTTACGCGACTTACCTGGCGTGACGGTGGTGATCGAGCCCCTCCAGGCGGCGGCAGAGCACGATGGCTTGACCCAACACCAACTACAGATCGACGTCGAACAGCAACTCCGGACCGCCGGCATCCGCGTCTTAACCCACGACGAGTGGCGCCAGACTCCTGGCTCTCCCTATCTCTACGTGAATGTCGCGGCGTTGAAGAAAAACTATGGGCTATACGCCTACTCCATCGAGGTGTGTCTGAACCAAGTGGTGACGCTCCTGCGGAATCAGCATATCCAAGAATTTGCTGAGACCTGGGAGACGCGCGAGGTGGGAACGGTAGGCCAAGACCGTTTGTCGACGGTCCGAGAAAGTGTGGCCGCTCATGTGAACACCTTCATCCGGGATTACCGCGCCGTGAACCCTTCCTCCGTGACCGTACGCAAACATCCATCAGGAGACGTGTAAAGAGAAAGGAAGTCTTTCACATGCATACGCATCGGATACACCTTGCACAGTTCTGGCGCCGCAAGACTCTCCCTGCTCTGCCATACATTCCAGTGATGGACGTCTGCCAGCTGCCACTGGTCTTCATATTACTCGTCGCCTGGCTCAGCGAGCCTGTCCTTGTCTTGTACACCGCTACAAGCTGGGCGCAGACTTCGCAGCCAATGACATTGCCCACCGTCACTGTACGCGGCGCTACGCCGCTCATGAGTGTCCCGCTCCCGCAAGAACAAATTCCCGTCAACACGCAGGTCTCTGCCGGGGAGGAATACACTGCCAGTGGCGCCTTGAACCTGACAGACTTCTTTGCCCGCGATCTGGCCGGCATTTCCCTCACGCACGTACAAAACAACCCCTTTCAGCCCGACGTTGTCTACCGTGGTTTCACCAGCTCCTTTCTGCTTGGCACCCCGCCAGGGCTGAGCGTGTTTGTTGACGGAGCACGCATTAACGAGCCGCTAGCGGATCAAGTCAATTGGGATCTCCTGCCGTCTGACGCAATTGAGCGCATCGAACTGATTCCCGGCTCAAATCCAGTGTTCGGACGCAACACGCTGGGTGGCGCGATTGTCATGCAAACAAAGCGCGGACGCACAAATCCCGGCACGACCGCCGAGCTGTGGGGCGGCAGCTTCGGGCGTATCCGCTCGTTGCTGCAAACCGGCGGGACTAGGGGGAATGTTGACTATTTTCTCTCCGGCAACTGGTTCACGGAAGACGGCTTCCGTGACTTTTCCGCAAGTGCGGTCGGCCAACTCTTTGGCAAGCTGGGCTATGTGGCCGGGGCGCATGATGTCACGCTATCGCTGACCTACACGAATAATTATCTGACCGGCAATGGACCGTTGCCCGAGAGTCGCCTCATCCACGATCGATCGGAAGTGTTTACCCACCCCGATCGCTTCCGGCCCGAACTTTGGTTTGTCAATGGCCAGTATACCTACGACCTTGGCTCTGGCCTGACCTTAACCGCCAACGGCTACGGACGATTCCTGCGACTCCATCAGTTCAACCGCGATGTCGCTGAAGATGTGCTGGGCGACACGCGGCAAGATGGGTGGGGTAGTGCAGCACAACTCACCTACCAGAATACTCTATGGGGCATACCGGTGACGACGGCGGCGGGCCTCGACTACAGCGGCGCGACCGTGCGGCACCGCATTGCCGACCGTGCACTCGCTCGCAATGGAGATGATGATGAGGATGAGGAAAATGCTCTCCGCAGAACCCAGGCCCAAGAGGAGGAATCACCGTTCGCACCGTCAACAGATGTCATCGCTGACACCCATGCTGGAGGGGCGTTCGTCACCTTCACTGCAGAGCCGACCGAGAAGCTGACCGTGACCGCCGCGGGGCGTTTTGATACGACAGCGCTCACCATTAAAGATCTGCTCGCGCAGGCAACCGCCGAAGAAAAGCAAACCGACGCCAGCGGCAGCCATCGTTTTGAGCGTTTTAATCCGGCGATCGGCGCAACGTATGCATTGCCATATGGTTTTAGCCTCTACGCGAACTATAGCCAGAGTTATCGGGCCCCCACAGCGATTGAACTGACCTGCGCCAATCCTCAAGCGCCCTGCCCGATTCCGACAGCAATTGTCGATGACCCGCCATTGAAACCTGTCAAAGGGAAAACCTGGGAAACGGGACTCCGCTGGACGCCCTTCCCCACCCTACACGGTGTCCTGACTTTCTTCCGCACCGACCTGGACGACGACATCCTGTTTCGCAATGAACCGCAGAGCCGGGTCTTAGGTTTCTTCCAGAACGTCAAAGCCACACGCCGGCAAGGAATCGAGTTTATGTGGCGTGGCGCTTGGAGCCGTGGGCGGTGGTTTGCCAACTACACGCTGACCGACGCCACATTCGAGACAAATGCGAGACTCTTCACCTTTGCCAATGAGGAGCGGATCGCACTAGTGCAAAAAGGCGACACTCTGCCACTCGTACCGGTCCATCGGCTCAACGGCGGCGTCGACTTGTTTCTTACGCCACGGTGGCGGCTGCGGGTGGATGCAGCCTATGTGGGCTCACAGTATCTGCGGGGCGATGAGGCAAATCAGCGACGGCGACTCGATCCGTACTTCGTGACCAACGCGAAGCTCACTTATAGTTATCGCAATGCCGAGGTCTTTTTCCGTTTGGAAAATGTCTTTGATGCGAACTATGAAACCTATGGTGCGTTTTTCGAGAATGAACTCGACCATACGGGCATCGAACGCTTCCTTGGTCCAGGCACCCCTCTCGGGGCGTTCGGCGGGGTGCGGGTTCACTTTTGACAGGCGGCAATCTCAAGCAACGCGACCGGAATGCCCAGATGGATGGAGACAACACTAGCGACAAACGTCAATACCATCCGGGTGCATATCCATTTTCTGGTCATTGTCTACCTCTTGGAGGGGCACGGCGCGCCGTGCCCCTCCCCCTGGTGGGCTGCTCCCCAAAAGCCAAAATTTTGATATGCATTCTGCCATCCACGTCGCAGCCATGAACCCCATATTCTGCATCGCTGTCCTCCTGGTACGAGTTGTTGCGTTGCAGAGGTTATCAGCCCAGCGCGTGGACGGTTTCACTCGTGCGACACGAGTGCGGCGAACCTCATCACCGTAAGCAATTATATATGCTAGCGAGGCTTAAACCAAGCTCCCAAGGACAAATCCAACAAACGCGCCCAGCAGCCCAATGAGTGGACTGCCGACGACGTTGAGGAGCCCCAGGGAGAGGCTCCCCTCCTGCATGAGCCGGAGCGACTCATAGGTGAACGTCGAAAATGTGGTGTATGCTCCGAGAAACCCCACTGCGAAGAAGAGGCGGTAATAAGGATGAATGAAGGCCCGTTCCTGTAAGAAGGCAAGGAAAAACCCCAGCATCACGCTCCCGGTGATATTGATCAGAAAAGTGCCATAGGGGAACACCACGCCAAAGCGCCGCGCCGCCCAGTCGGCGAGGATATACCGCGCGTTGGCGCCAAGAAACCCTCCTACCCCAATGAGCAGATACTCCATCCGCCTCTCCCTTACCAGTCTTTACTCCTCCTTAATTTGTGTCCGGCTCCTCTACCAGAGCGCTGAGCAGCGCCGTGCGGCCGACGAGCCCCAGCAGTTTTCCATCTCGGTCGACCACCGGCAACCGTTTGATGTGTGTCTCGGCAGAAAGCGCCAACGCGCGCTGAATTGGCGTATCGGCAGTCACTGTCATGACCTCTCGCGTCATCAGATCCGCCGCGGTCTTCCCACGCGCTTTATGCACATGCGCCCGCGCCTCCTCGCTTGCCGCGCCCATCGGTAGTCTGCTCACGAGCTGTTCGAGCAGCCCCGGCTGGGCCTCCGGATCCATCCGGGCAATGAGATCACTATCCGAAATGATGCCCACCACACGCCGGTCAGCATCAAGCACCACCACCCGTTTGACGCGGGTGCTTGCCAACAGCGCCAATACCTCAGTGAGCGGCGTGGTCGGTGACACCGTCGGCACGGTCGTCTCCATGACATCCGCCACCGTGCGCGGGTGCGCCACATGGGGATGCGTCGGGTGCGGGGCAGCCGCCTGCGGTAGATACCCTGCGGCGAGCGCCGTCAGGATATCGAGGCGCCCCACGACGCCCAGGAGACGGTGGTCTGCGTCCACCACGGGTAAGCGTTTGAGTTTGTGCCGGCTCATGAGGTGCGCCGCGTCGCGCAAGGTGGCCTGCGGCCCAATCGTCACCGGATCCGGCGTCATGACTTGGGCGACTGTGCGTGTACTCCGGCGCACGCGCGCCAGGAGCCTCTCCACGAGTCGCGGGTCAGCGGCCTTCTTGAGACTGAGGCTTACCTCCATGTCGCCCCGTTCCAAGAGATCGGTATCGCTGATCATCCCGACGACGTGGCGTTCGGCGTCAACGACCGGCAAGGCCGTATAGTCTTTATCAATGAGCTGCTCGATCGCCTCGATGAGGGGTGCGTCCGGATGCACCGTGGTGACGGCGCGCGTCATCACCTCCTCGACACGCACCTCGGGAAATCCCGTCCGCAGGTTGGCGGCATACTGGTAGATCTGGAGGTCCTCTACCGTAATGAGTCCGACGGCGACCATCTCCGCTACCCGGGGCAACACCCGCTCTACGCGATCGGGTCGGTCAATCCATGTCAGGACCAAGGGCATATCCATCACCACATCCACTAGAGTTGCAACATTGATACGACGGCTCCCGCCAAACCCGGCGATTCCTTGGGTGACGGTTGCGCCCGCGCATCCCTCGCGACGCAGTAATTCGAGGATCGCGAGATATAGCGGCTGATGATGCCATTGATCAGTATTGTTAATGTAGATCGTCACACATTTCCCTTGGCTCTGCATAGGGCCTCCGTCAATAAAAAACCCCTACGGAAAACGGCCTCCTCGTAGGGGTCATCAGCCAACAGGCGGTTTTTCTGGCGAACCCCATCGCCCGGATCTTGCCTCCTTCTAGCAGAAAACGCTATGAAAAACATCTTCGCTTTTCCCTGCCACCCTTGGTCGTCGATACAAACTTCTGTAGAAAGAACCTGAGAAGAGCCCTTATGAAATTTGACAGCCAAGTTCGGTTATGTACGCAGCTCTCGTAGGGGCACGGCGCGCCGTGCCCCTACGGCGCAGAGCTCCTTTTCTGCCAGAGTGTGAGTGCCGATTTTGGTCGTCAAAATTCATTAGGGATACAGAACGCTGCTTGAGGAGCAAAGCCATGAGTGTCCTTCCGGGAGGGTGGCCGCGCGCTGGTAGAGGGTAACCTCTTCCGCCTGAGCATGCGGTACAAGATGCTCCCACAAGGACGTCAGCAGTCCTGGCGTATCGACGACGTCGTCCCTACGTGCGAGCTGAGGGCGCCAAGGATATTGATAAGTCGGCGGTGATGAGCTGCGAAAAGAGCGTAATACTCGGTTCCATAGTTTGCCTGCCATGCGCTTTTGGGCAGCGATTGGTAGCCTGCTTTTCGGCAGCGTGCACCTGCCTGTGTTCGATCAATTATGGAAAGTCCCCCTTCCTAACCCCTCACGGGCAAGAGGCGTGCCTCGCACCCAACCCAGCGAAAAGTTGCGGTGAGGTTCTCAGTTCTGCAACTGCGTGCGGCGATTTATCCTCACTTTTGCAAAACTCCTTAGGAAAATCGCGGAGTTTCTTGCAGGACCGTACGGCAGGAGAATTGCGAAAGCAGGCAAGCCAGTCTTTCCATGAAGGGGGTATCCTATGTCGTTACAGCAATTTTGTAAGCGCCCGGTGGTGACCATCACGCCCGAGCAAACGATCCTCGAAGCCTGTCGGCTGATGCGGGAAAAGAACGTCGGCTGTCTGGTCGTTGTGGAGGGCGAAAAGCTCCGGGGGATTCTCACCGACCGCGATATTGCGCTCAAGGTCAGTGGGGAGCAGAAAGACCCCCAGCAGACCACAGTGCGGGATATCATGACCCCCAACCCGACTCGCATCGCGGTGAGCAAAACCCTGCATGACCTGACCTCACTCATGCACTCCCGCCATGTGCGACGCGTCCCGATCGTGGACGGAGGAGATAAGGTGGTGGGGGTGGTGACGCTCGATGACCTGCTCATGCTGCTGGGGCAAGAGATGGCGGACCTTGGCCAGGGAGTCTCAGGGGCGTTGTTTCGGCGCCCCGAGCCGACCGGGGAAGAGGAATCTCCGATGCCATTACAATGGTTAATGTCCTATCTGTAGATGCAGAACAGGGAAGTCGCCCGCCGCCTCGAAGCGGTGGTCTGGCTCCTCAATGAACAAGGGACCAACCCTACCGGGTTCGGATGTATCGTCTGTCGCGGAGACGTTGCACCGGCTCGATCGGCCAGCGGCAGAGATTTCATGCCACGGACAACGCAGGAAAGGCGCGCTCGCCATTGAGAGCGGCTGCCTCGGGAATGAGAAGACACCCCCATAAGCCCATCAGAAGCGAAAGCCACCAAGAGCCGAACGAATCGAGAGAGCAGCACCTCCTCAACTTCGTGATCGCCTTTTTTACTTTCACGCGACGAATTCACGTTATGGGAAGCTCTAAATCAGAATTCAAGACATTGGTACACTTTACACTATAGTCTCTCAGGGGTGTCATGCGGAGCGGAACGAAGAATCTCACGGCGAGACCCTTCACTTCGCTCAGGGTGACAATCTGGTTGTGCCAATCTCTTGAAGCCCGATTTAGGCGGCGTTCGCGCAGGATGGCGCTCGATGGCACAGGTGTGGCGGTATATTGACGCTGCTGAAGCGTAGCGTCCCCTGCGATGAACGCAGACGTCACCAAAGGGCCGAAATCCAACATATCGACTCCTTCATTTCTTATTCCAAGCGGCGCTAACGATGTCTGGCAACATTCTTTCCCAGTTTTGGAAAATAATCCGCCAAACTTTTCCTAACGTTAGGAACAAAAGGCTTCCCAGAAATCTCTGTTCCTCCTTGCATTTCTCGACATTCGTGCTTTCCCTGATAACTCACTACTCTTTCGAGGCATACTCCGCCTGTTCTCTCTGGCGGGCGGCACAGGCAAGCGGCTTGCTATAGAGTCTGGTGACACTACCAAGGAGAGCGATCATCATGAAGACTGATGCACAACTACAACACGACGTCGTCGAAGAACTCACCTGGGAGCCCAGCCTCGATGCTACGCACATTGATGTCGCGGTGAAGGATGGTGTCGTGACGCTCAGTGGCTACGTCTCCAGCCTCACCGAGAAGTGGACGGCGGAGCACGTGGTGAAGGGTGTGGCTGGCGTGAAGGCGGTCGCCGACGACCTTGAGGTACGGCTGCCGGGAGCCAGTGAACGCACCGATAGCGAGATTGCCCGGGCGGCGGTTACCGCGCTGGAGTGGAGTACCTCTGTCCCTCACGATCGCATCACGGTGACGGTCCGCCACGGCTGGGTCACCCTGGAAGGGTCGGTCGATTGGCCGTACCAGAAGAGCGCAGCCGAGGACACAGTGCGCCATCTCATGGGCGTGAGGGGAGTGACGAACGCACTTATCGTCCAGCCCACGGTGCTCCCGGTAGACATTAGCGCCAAGATTGAAGACGCCTTCAAACGGAATGCGATCCTTGAGGCGCGCAAGATCTGGGTCGAGACCCAAGGCAGCAAAGTGATTCTGCGTGGCAATCTCCACTCCTGGCTCGAGCGCGCAGAAGCCGAGCGGGTGGCTGCTGCGGCGCCAGGGGTGACTGAAGTCGAGAACCATATCAATGTGACGCCGTAGCAGAGTGGCGCGGAGCGCGCGTGCACGAGTCGCAACCCGGCTCTCCTGAGGGAGCCGTGGTCCTACGCGTCCAGAGGAAGAATTACGAATCAGGGACAAGAACGAAGGCTGTGGGGCATCGGCTTGGCTGCAGGCGAAGGCGCGCAGGGACGCAACGTTCTCACCCGGCTCTGTGGCGGGAAGGGGTTACGCAATTCTGGGCCGTCAGCGGGCTCCACTCGCCGCGCCGCTACCGCGGGAGAATCTGAAAGGAGAGGACAAGATATGACACTCACAGATGTACTCTCGACGGGCTGGCAGCACTTTCTCAACACGCTCCAGCCTGACCGCCGTCAGCGACTCCTTGAGATCCTGCGGGATGAGTATATTGATGAAGCCAAAGACGCCGTCCAGTTTGAGGAACATGCCCGGCGGATGGCCTATCCCCACTTGCGCGAACGGCTGCTGCGCATCGCTGAGGAAGAAAAAGCCCACGTCGCCTGGCTTAAAGAGCAGATTCTGGCGCTCGGCGGAGAGGCGCCCCATACGACCTTTACCGTCAAAAATGGCAAGAACAGTTGGGAGTGTCTGCTGCTGGATGTCGAGGAAGAGAAGCGCGACTGCGCCACGATGTTAGAGCACCTCTACAGCGTCGTCGAACGCGCTGATCCAGCCATTGCCGAGGGGCTGCGCCGTATACGGGAAGAGGAAAAGCGACACCGCGAAGAGATTCTCGAGCTGCTGCTCAAAAGTGACCCCTATGCGCTTCCCCATCCAACCGCGGCACAGGAACGGCTCGAGCGGCAGAAGCAAGAGTGGCTTGAACAGCAGAAGATGGCCTGGCTGGACCAAAGGCGAGCGGAGTGGGAAGCGGCGGGCAAACCGGTACCGTGGGCCGCGTGGGCGGCAGAACGCGAATTTGAGTGGCGCGTCAACGAGCTACCCAACCGGGAATTAGAGTGGACCAAACGGCTCGCTGAGCAGGCGCTCGCCTAAATCGAACCACATGAGATTGGCGCAGTCCCGGGCAGAAATCCCCCCGCGCTGTGTGCTGCCCCCTTTTGCCAAAGGGGGGCAAGGGGGGATTTACGCACGTTGAGTGATGCAGTGTACGAATGTTTTGTGGTCTGATTTAGGTTGCCAGAGGAGCGCGAGCGCACCAGGAGCCGTGTCTAATGAACTTTGATGAGCAAAATCGGCGCTCACACTCTGGCAGCCCAAGAGCTCTGCGCCATAGGGGCACGGCGCGCCGTGCCCCTATGAGGGTTACGTACAGTACCGAACTTGGTTGTCAAAAATCATAAGAGGAACCGCTATGGCGCAGCAGAACGCCTTTTCGTCGTTACCTGTACAGCGGCTTGCCCAAGAGGTCGATCGTCTCTTCGATGAGCTGATCCATCGTCGCTGGGGCCTGCGCTCTGTCAGGGGCGAGGAGTGGAGTCCCCAGCTCGACGTCTACGAGACGGCGGGGGAATTTATCCTTGAAGCTGATCTTCCGGGAGTCAAAGAACACGAGGTGTCAGTGACCGTGGAAGCTGGGGACCTCGTGTTGCAGGGCCAGCGCACGTTTGAGCAGGTCAGCGCCGACCAGAACTTTTACTATCGCGAGCGTCGCTCCGGTCGCTTTGTCCGCCGGTTGCGCCTCCCGGCCTCGATCGAGCAGGACCGAATTCGCGCGGAGTTTCGCGACGGGGTCCTGCGCGTCATCTTGCCCAAACAGTCCCACACAGAAAGGAAGGCGCAACGATGAGGACGACAGACGCCGCTTCACAGGCCCCGGCGGTCACCCTTCAGTCGGCAGCCACACCAGTCGAGCTCACCGCCGAACAACTGCGCTTTCAGGTAGCTCCGGCGCCGGATTTTCGCACGACGGCCGAGCTCGAGCCCGGTCACGACTTCATCGGCCAGGAGCGGGCCCGCTCTGCCCTGGAGCTCGGGTTGGGCATTACCGGCAGCGGCTTTCACCTCTTCGTATCCGGCCTCACCGGCGCGGAAAAATTGGAGACGTTGCGGCAATGGATCGCGCAACACGTTGTCCAGCGGCCTACCCCAGGCGACTGGGTCTATGTGCATAATTTTTCCCATCCTGATGAGCCGCACGCCATTCCACTCGCCGCCGGACGCGGCCGCCAATTCAAGCACCTCATGAAGGAATTGGTGAAAACACTGCGTGAGGAACTTCCCAAAGCCTTCCGGCAAGAAGCCTTCGACAAAGAGAAAGCGCAACTCAAGGAGAAGTATACAGCCCAAGCTCAGGCCCTTGCCCAAGAGATTGAAGCCCACGCACGGGAGAAAGGCTTGCTCATCCAGCCGGGACCGGCCGGGCATTTTCTCTTGATCCCGCTCGTGAACGGCAAGCCCCTCGACCCTGAGGAATTTGTCAAACTCAGTGAGGAGGAACGGACAACCATCGAGAACAATCAGCGCAGCATCGCGGCCGAGCTGGAGACGTTTACCGCCAAACAGCAGGAACTCATGCGGACGTTGGCTGAGGAGGTCCGCCTCGTCGAAAGGCGGTTTGGCGATGCCCTCCTCTCGCCCTTTCTGGCCACGATCAGTCGCGCCATGAACAGCCCGGCGGTGGACGACTACCTGGCGCAGGTCAAAACGCATATCCTGGACCACCTCGACGACTTCAAGGAAGTGGAACCCTCTGCGCCCCCGTTCCCTGTCCCGCCTTTTGCCTCTTCGCAGGATCTTTTCTTAGAATACGATGTCAACGTGGTGGTGGACAACGCCGAGACCCAGGGCGCGCCGGTCTTAGTGGAAACCTCACCAACGTATCTGAACCTGTTTGGCACGATTGAACGGGTCGTGGACCGTTTTGGCCGCATTGTGACGAACTTCACCCGCATTAAGTCCGGCTCCCTGCTGCGCGCCCACGGCGGGTACCTGCTCTTCAACCTCGAAGACGCTCTCACCGAGTTCGGCGTATGGAAGACCCTCAAACGCACGCT
>DATLYA010000114.1:0-17350 GCA_035575235.1 Candidatus Methylomirabilota bacterium | reverse complement strand
GCAGTTGCGGCCACGCGAGCCAGGGTGCAGGGGGTTGCCTTCAAATTTTCTTATTGTCTGCGTCGCAGTATCGACGTAAGCGAGCAGGCCGCAAGCAGACTCGCAATTGAAACACGTAGTCGGCGTCAGCATGTAGTGATGCTCAACCCGCCGCGGCCAGGCGCGCGCATCGAGTTCCACCCAGTCATCCCAGCGTTCTTTGGGCGGAAACGCCGCTAGGCGCGTGCGGCTGGGTCCGGAAAAGTGTGCGTCTTTTTGCGATTCGGCGACAATGCCATTGGGGGTTATTTGATTGCTTGGTATACTCGGGCTCAATGGGGCCTCCTGTCTATGCTAAACTCTCCCGCGCTTCGCGCTGTTTTCGCTACCCTATAAGCTCTTGCTTCCCACCTTCTACGCTAAAGGCGCGCTCTGTCCCGCCTGGACATACGCATGCTCATAGGCGAGCAACCCCGCAAGGGCGCAGAGAGCGGCGAACGAACCAAGCCACGGAGCCGCGACGCCAACGAGCGCCAGCGCGACTCCAATCCAGAAGTATCGCCGCAACATTCCTTGCGTCATTGCTTCCGCAGCAAGCCGCGCATGCGCGGTGGGATGGGTGAGCGTCACTTCACTGCCCACGAACAAGAGGTGAATGAGACTGGCCGCGCTAAGGACCGCCGTGAGCGGCGCCGTCATGCCGGGATCGACAACTGCGGCGCACGGCAGGAGCGCCGCCGCACCCGCCAGCAGCGCCTGGACGAGCAAATGCGGAGGAAGGAGGGGATTCTGCCACAAATCGCGTGCTTTCGCCTGGGCGAACAAGTAGGCAGTGTAAACAGCGACAAGGACGCTCAGAGGAAGCCCAGCCATCATCAACCGCAAGTGGATGGACGCGCTTGTCTCTGCAACAAAACTGGCCAAAAAATGCAGCACCAGTACGGCTGCGTACCCCGTGATGAGAAAAGCCCCGCGCACCAGCCAACTACGCCATTGGGAGCGAGTGAAGATGAAGTAGAAACGTTCGGGATGTTCGAGATCGGCGATGAGGAGAAGTCCCGTGATGGCGAGAAATGCGCCGGCCAGGAGCGGCGCCGCCCATTGCCATAATGGACTTGCCTGACTCGCCACGCCAAAAAGCACAAGGAAGAGTGGAACAAGGTATGCTCCAGAGGCGAGGCCTTTAGTCCAGGTGTACAGACTCAAGCGCCAGTCCCATGGCATGCGATGAGGCACGTCGTACGCCAGCACGGCGGCGGCAGAACTGTTGTGTTGACCTGGATGGCCAGAGGTAACTTGATGTGAGACGTCTCCCTGTTCACTCCACATGAAGACGTCGCCGGTGGGACGTTGCGCTGCCAGCGGATCGAGCGTGGCTTGGTGTGCGCCGCGATAAAACAGTTTTGGATGGGTTTCCTTCTCTGGCCGCCGCACAGAAACTGCAGTGCGGTGGATAAGATGCGACACTTTTGAGACTGGATCATTGAGGTCGCCAATGATAATCGCTTCTGTTGGGCACACGCTGACGCAGGCGGGCTCCAGCCCCATGTCGAGACGGTGCGCGCAGAAATTGCATTTCTCGGCGGAATGATCGTCTGGATTGATAAAGATGGCGTCATAGGGGCAGGCGGCGATACAGGCTTTACAGCCGATACAGAGCGATTTATCAAAATCGACAATGCCGTCCGGCCGTGTATGCATAGCAGCAGTTGGACATATCGGCGTGCAAGGCGCCTCCTCGCATTGATTACAGCGAGTCACCTGAAACGCGCGTCGGGCGTGCGGGAAAACGCCAACATCAACGTATTTGACATAGGTCCGATGCACGGACAGCGGCACTTGGTTCTCCGACTTACACGCCGTGCTGCACGCATGGCAGCCGATGCATTTCGTGTGGTCGATCACTTTGGCCCATTTGACCGGGGGCGCTTCAGGGAGGGATGAATGGTCCATCAGGGATCCTCCGATGTGGGGGGAGGTGTTAGATATTGGGCGCCAGGTGTTTGGGATGAGGTGTGGGGGGGCGATCCTTATAATCGCCCAAGCGTTCCTCTCCTGTCCAATCCCTCATCCCCACCCCCTCATTCACCGTTCCACCGGCAGCTGCTGATCGTTCCAATCCAACATCCCGCCTTTGAGATTGGAAACATGATCAAACCCGAGGCCGGTGAGAATCGCCGCCGCAGTCGTACTGCGCACCCCGGCCCGGCAAATCACAATCACGTCTTTGTGTTTGTGCGACTCTAGTTCGTGAGCGCGACCAGGAAGCTCTTTCAGAGGAATGAGCAGACTGCCGGGGATGTGTCCTAACTCGCCAGAGAATTCCTCGGGCTCGCGGACATCGAGTAACAAGGGAGGCGTGGGCTGTTGCAGGGCGAGCTGCACCTCTTGCGGGCTTAATTGTCGCACCTGGTTCAGCTCCGCTAAAGTTGGGAAATGAACCGATTCGTCCTCAATGGCGGACTGGTTTGGCTGTAAGGACTCTTGAATGCCCTGCGGTAGAGGAAGCCCGAGGTTATTCATCAACTCGATATACGCCTGGCGGGTGCGCCCGGCCACGCGGGGGTTGGTGCGCTTCTCTTCCCCAATGGTGGAATGGGTGTGACCGCGATAATCATGGGCGGGAAACACCAGGGTATTGTCTGGCAGTGAAAAGAGTTTTTGTGTGATCGAATCGTATTGCTCGCCTGCATCGCCGCCGGCGAAATCACAGCGCCCGGTGCCGTGGATCAATAAGGTATCGCCGGTGAAGACTCGGTCGGCGGTATAGATGCTGATACTGTCAGGCGTGTGGCCTGGGGTGTGAAACACGCGTAAGCGCACGTCACCTACTGGAATAGAGTAGCCGTCCTCGACATGCACATCGACATGTGGCGCAGGAGCGCGGCGGTGCATGACAACCGGCGCGCCGGTGATGTCATGCAATTCCCAGCTCGCGGTGCGATGGTCGGCATGGGTATGCGTGTCGATGATAGCTTCCAGGGAGCAGCCGAAATAGGCCAGCGAGGCAAGATAACGCTCCACTTTATCCTTGATGGGATCGATTAGTGCTGCTTTCCGGGTCTTTTCACATGCGACCAGATAAGTCTTACATTTGCCGCGATTGAGTTCTCGAAAAAGCATGAGAGTCCTCCTTTTGCAAGCAGAAAGTGCATGTCCTCGGCGTGTTTACGCTGGAGCGGGCGCTTTTCGAGTTGTCGCTTCCTGGCGCGCCCGTACGTTTTCTACAACATTATACACAATCATGCCTCCAAGCATGGAAGCGACAAAGATGATGACAGGCATGCGGCCAGACGCCAGTGACGTCAGAGCCGGACCGGGGCAGAAGCCTCCTAAGCCCCAGCCAACGCCAAACAAGGCGGCGCCGCCAACCAGGCGCGGATCGATATCGCTGCGCGTGGGGATGCTAAACACTGCGGAGAACAGAGGGGTCGTCCGACGGCGGATCAGCCGGTAGAGAATGGCGTACACCATCACCGCGCCGCCCATGACGAACATCAGACTTGGGTCCCACTTCCCGGTGAAATCAAGAAACGCCGTGACTTTGGCAGGCTGGGTCATGCCGCTCAATCCCAGGCCGATGGCAAAGATGCACCCCGATAGAAACGACGCAAGCAGCGAATTCATAATGTCCCTCCCAGCAGATGATTAATGATGTATACCGTGATGGCTCCAGTAATGATGAACGTGACCGTAGCGATCAGAGAACGGGGAGAGACCCGGCTGATGCCGCAGACACCATGTCCACTCGTGCAGCCGTTGCCCAGCCGTGTTCCATAGCCGACTAATAAGCCGGCCAGGATCAGCGCTCCCGGAGAGCGGGTGACGCCAATCGTAAAGGCGTGCGGGGAAAAGAGCTGAAACAGCGCGCCGCCGCTCAGTAAGCCTGCGACGAATACAGCCCGCCAGAGCGTGTCGTTCTTCGCTGGGCTCAACAGACCGCCGACAATGCCGCTGATCCCAGCAATTTTGCCGTTGCACAGCAGTAACGCCGAGGCGCCTAAGCCAATCAACAGGCCTCCGAGAAGAGAGGCGAGAGGCGTGAATTCCACCATGTGTGAGTCTCCTTTTGCGCAGCACGTCTTACCCCTTACCTGACGGCTATTTCCCTTGCGTGGAAGGAGGTTTTGTGATATTGCTATATTACTGATTAGCAATATGGTTATGTAATGTCAAGAGGTCGGGATGCCGAAAGTCAAACGAGAACTGTCCGACGCCGCATTGCAGATGATTGCCGAGCGGTTTCGCGTTTTAGCTGAGCCAATGCGTTTGAAGATTCTCCATTCCTTGTGGGATGGGGAGCGGACGGTGGGGGAGATTATTGCGGCCACTGGCGCGTTGCAGGCAAACGCCTCAAAGCATCTTGGCATCCTGCAACAGGCAGGTCTGGTGCGCCGCCGGAAAGACGGCCTCAACGTGTATTATCAGATCGCTGATGAGTCTGTCTTTGCGCTCTGCGAGGTCGTCTGCAATAGTTTACATGACCGGCTGGCCGCGCAAATCGGCGAAATTGCGCCTACGGCTACCCGCCGCAAGAGTGCGTAAGCCTTCGCTTTACGACGGCGCTCCAGCGCGGCGTGGATTGAAGGACGATACCCGTTGCAGTTCTTGAAACAGCTCCCGCTCTTTGGACGTCAGCGTGTGGGGCACGGTGATCTGGACAGTCGCGTACAGATCGCCCCGTTCCTTATCCGTTGTCGGCAACCCTTTTCCTCGTAAACGGAAGCGTTTTCCTCCTGGCGTGCCTGCCGGGAGCGTCATCGTCACCGCCCCGTCCAAGGTCGGGACAGCCACTTTCGCTCCGAGGGCAGCTTCCCACGGGGCAACCGGCAGCGTGACGTGGAGATCGTATCCTTCAACCTTGAACACCGGATGCGGCGCGAGGTGGACGTGTAAGAGGAGATCCGGTTGGGTTGGCTTTCCTGTGGTGTCTTTCCCACGTCCCGCCAGTCGGATACGGGAGCCTTCGGTGACGCCAGCTGGAATCTTGACGTCGTAGCGTTGCGTTGCTGGCCGCGCGCCGCCATCCGGGCCGTACTCGACTGTCTGCAACACCAAGCTTTTTGTCGCGCCTCGATAGGCTTCTTCAAGACTAATGGTGATATCCGCTTCTTGCGCGGCAGGAGTAAACCATGAGTCAGGCTCCGGTCTGGCGGCGTGTGTGTGAAAACCGCCAAAGCCCTGTCCGAACAGCATGTCAAAAAAGTCGCTAAAACCACTCCCCACATCCCCGATGCCAAAGCCTCTTGTCCTTGTCCGGCTTCTCCCAGCTCGACCAGGAAACTCAAAATGAAATTCTTGCCAACCCGGAGGCGGGGTAAAGTCTTCTCCCGCATGCCAGTTTGGCCCCAGCGCGTCATACTTTTTGCGTTTGTCCGGGTCCTTGAGAACAGCATACGCTTCGGCAATTTGCTTGAACCGTTCCTCCGCGCCTCTCTCTTTATTGACGTCAGGATGATATTTGCGCGCCAGTTTACGGTAGGCTTTGGTGATTTCCTCCTCCGAGGCTGTCCGCGACACTCCCAAAACTTCATAATAATCTTGAAATTTGACTGCCATACCACGAAACCTAATCATTCACCACAAGTTATCAAGCAGCCGGAACAGTGTCTGTTTTTTCACCTGACTGAAGTAAGATAGTGTGAATATGGGCGCCGGGGAGCCGTCTAAATTAGTGTAGCTCCCAACGTTCTCCTTCCTTCTTCTTTTCTCCTGGTTCGTCACGCTGAAACGGTGGCGCGGAGATAGCAGAGATGTCCTCCGAGCGCCTCCGTGCCTGTGGAGAAAGGGTGAGAGGGGCTTTTGTCTGGTCCAAGGCGACACAAAGGAGCATTGGGAAGTAAAAACATATCCAAAGAGTAAGAGTGAAGTTTCTGCCCATGGACAGAACCGAAGGTACTGTTGATATGTACGAAGGAAAAAGTTTTGCTTTCTCTCCATCGTCTTTTCTGGCAGCGCCGCCGCCCGCCGTTACGGAGCGTATCCGAAAGCAACCGGAGTGCCGGTTGTTGTGGGCTGTACTTGAGAACGCTGTGGATGCGTACATGAAATACGCTACCGCCACAGGCCGTCGTGGCAAACGGCTCTTTCGTGAGGCGGAGGAATGGATTTGGCGGGATGATCCCAGCTGGCTATGCAGCTTTGTCAGTATCTGCCATATGCTTGGGGTCGATCCGGATTACTTGCGGCGGGGGTTGCGGAGATGGTACGAACTGAAAACCGCGCCCGCTCTTAAGGAGGCGGCGTAGCGTTTTCTCTTCCTCGCGCCCTGATATGGGAGGCGCTTACGTCGTTTTGCGAGGGCGTTCTACAGAACGCCCTTTTTTTTGCTCAGGACGCTTTTCTGCTAATGTATTTGCTGCTTGATATTCGTCTGAAGGCGGTTTTTCCACAGACAAATGCTCGATCCTTCAAATAACCCGTCACATGTAGCTGAAAATACCCGACTGCAGCCTATGTCGGTTGACAACCGCGACATTCGCTTGCGATCGTTGGTGCAGGACAACGCCGCGCCAGAGACGTCGGGCACTGCGTCTTTGTGTTTCGTCATGGCGAGCATTTCTACAATTTTCAAGAACTGCGTCACTACAAGGAGAAATTCGCGCCAGAATGGACGCCGAAATATCTCGCCTGTCCTGGCGGACTCGCCCTCCCACGTATTTTGACGAACGGAGCGTCACTGATTGCTGGCGGCATGCGAAGGGGAGTTGGCAAATGAAGCATTATGAGCAGTGTTTGGCTGTGGCGCTGATCCTGGGAAAATCAGAGGCAGTGTTGGGCGAGAAAGAAAAGAGACCGTCACATTGGGTGTCCTTCTGTCAGTCGCTGTAAAATGCCCGATTCTTGGCTAGACTCCATAAGATATGATGCAGCGTAGAGAGAAAAAATTTAGTCTATCTACCTGGTCTGTCGAGCGCAAAATCACGCTTGGGTTTGGGCTCGCGTTGTTAACGCTGCTGCTGATCAGCGTCACTACCTACCGCACCGCCATCACGTTTATGCGGACGGTCCGCCAGGGCACACAAATACAGCAATTGCTTATTGAACTTGATGACGCGCCGTTGCAACTCGCGCGGGCCGAAGCGGCGCAGCGGAACTATATGCTGACTGGCGAGCAGCGCTTTCTGGCATTGTACCAGAATGCTGTGCAGGCGACCCAGAAAGAGTTAGCAGACCTGCATGCTTTTGTCATCCCCTCCTCTGCCCAGGGGCGGCGGCTTGAGAAGTTTGGCGCTCTAATCACCGAGAAGCTTGCCGGCCTGCAACGCGTCATGACCGTGCAGGAGAGCCAGGGCGCTGAAGCCGCAATGCGCGCCTTACTGTTGGAATCTGATCAACAAGCGACCGGCGCCATTCAGGCGCTGATGCAGGAGATTGAGCAGGAAGCGCAGCGGTCATGGCGAAAACACTCCGCCCGTGTGGAAGAACGCGCCTTGCTCACCAGTCGCGGCATTCTGAGCGGCGGCCTGCTGACATTGATATTGCTGACTGTAGCAGGCTTACGCATCCGCCATGACCTTGTGGAGCAGCGCCGGATGGAGGAGGAGTTACGGCAATCCCGAGATGCTTTGGAGCAACGGGTGCAGGAGCGCACCAAAGAGCTTGCCGCGGCCAATGAGGCGCTCCATACGCTTTCTCGTCAACTGCTTGAAGCCCAAGAGCAAGAGCGTCGTCGCATCGCGCGCGAGCTGCATGATGAACTTGGTCAAGGACTCACCTCAGTGAAATTCGGTCTCCAAATGCTTGAGGATACTCCCAGGATGGTCCAGGAGCAGCTGCCAGAATGTATTGCGATGGTGGACGTCATGCTCCAACAAGTGCGCAACCTGTCACTGAATTTGCGCCCATCGCTGCTTGATGACTTAGGGTTGATCCCGGCGCTCGATTGGTACGTGAAACGGCAGGGAGAGCAATTGGGGGTGGTGGTGCGCCTGAACGCCCCACCATTGGAGTCGCGTCCGCATCCTGTGGTTGAGACTGCCTGCTTTCGCGTGGTGCAAGAGGCGTTTACGAACATTGCCCGGCATGCACAGGCGCGCCACGTGTGGGTTGATGTGCGCCAGGACGATGGCAGGCTGTCTATAGTGGTGCGCGATGACGGTGTGGGATTTGATGTATTGGCTGCACGGCGACGCGCGGCGCAGGGGGGAAGCTTAGGAGTGTTAGGGATGGAGGAGCGTATCGCACTCGTAGGCGGACGCTTGGAGTTGCGTTCGGCTCCAGGACAGGGGACGGAAGTGGATATTTCCGTTCCCCTAGGGGCGGAGCCTGACGCTGCAGCGCCGCCTGCCGGGTCGCAGCCGTTGCCTGCCGCGGTGGAATCGGGAACAGTAAGAGGAGCTTGAGGCGTGGAGAAAAGCCTGATGGAACCTGTTCGGGTGCTGTTGGCGGATGATCATACGATTGTCCGCACTGGCCTGCGTATGATTCTGGAGAAAATTGACGGCGTGGAAGTCGTAGGGGAAGCCGGTGATGGTCGTGAAGCGCTGCGGCTGATCAAAACTACGAACCCCACCATTGTCGTCATGGATATTGCCATGGCTGGACTGAACGGATTAGAAGCTACGGCGTATATCGCACAGGAATATCCAGACGTGCGCGTCATAATTCTCTCCATGCACGCGACGGAGCAATATGTTATCCAGGCCGTGCGGGCCGGCGCAGCCGGCTACCTGCTCAAGGACGCAGCCAAAACCGAACTTGAACTGGCGATTCAGGCTGTCGCCCGCGGCGACACCTATCTCAGCGCCGCAGTGTCCAAACATGTCATGGCAGGGTACCGGCGACACTTGAGCGGCGAGGTGCGGAAAGAGCAGGCCCAGGAGTTACAAGCGCCTGACAGTCTCACGGCGGCTGAACGTGAACTGCTCCAGTTAATTGCCGAGGGGTACACCACGAAACAGATTGCCGCCCGTCTGCATGTGAGCGCCAAAGCGATTGAGGCGCGACGTGCGCGTTTGATGGATCATCTTGATATCCATGACCTTGCTGGACTTGTCCGCTACGCGATCCGCATCGGACTGGTGCCGGTGGAGTAGCGAAGGTTTTCCCCCTGGTTTTTTAGGATATTCCCGCGGCGAATATAGGGTCTCTTCAACTAGTCTCTGCACCGTGCGTTTCGTATCGTAGAACACATGGAGAGACTATGGAGGCTGCCTCATGTTCTTCTTCGCTTCGCGTCGTCGTGGTTGACGATAGCCCGCAGTTTCGCGCCATGATGATGCGGGCGTTGTGCGCGCGTCCCCGGATTGAAGTCGTGGGATATGCACAGTCCGGACCGGAAGCCGTAGAACAGGTGAGCCGCTTGCGTCCTGACGTGGTACTGATGGATATCGCCATGCCGGGGATAAGCGGGATTGAGGCGACTCGTCAAATCAAGAGCCAGCCTGACGCGCCGCTAGTGATATTGTTAACTTTCTATGACACCGCGCAACATCGCAGCGCCGCCGCTTCCGTCGGGGTGGATCATTTCATCAGTAAATCCGAGCTGCATACGCAACTCTGGCCGCTGCTGCAGTCTCTTCTTACTCAACGGTCTCCCGTGTCAGGTTGAAAAAGAGAAAAGGGATGAGGCCTGTTGTCAGTTATACACTGTCGAACGCTTTTTTTGCGGAGAGGAAAATGGAGGACTCTGTTCATGCGCCGTGGGTGGTGGAGTGTTCTTGGCTGCAGCATGTTCACTCTATGCGTTAGCAGGGCCGTGACGGCGCAGAGTCCGCCTCCAGATCAGGTGACCGTTGACCAGGCCGTGCAGGAAGCCGTTGACAACAATCTCGGCTTGCTGGCGGAACGATATAATCTGGCGATTGCCGATGCGCAGATTATCACTGCCAGGTTGCGGCCCAATCCCGTATTGACCTTAGGGGCGAGTTTTCCCGATCAGCAAATTTTCCGCTCGGGCACGAGTCCGTACGACGAGAGCGCCCACCTGGATTTTGTCTTTGAGCGCGGGGGAAAACGAGAATATCGCATGGCCGTAGCCGAAAATGCCCGCGCAGTGAAACAATTGGAATTGTTAAACACTATCCGGACCCTTATCCTTGATGTCCAGAATGCGTGTGTTGAGGTGCTGCTCGCCAAGGCGAACCTTTCGCTGGCCCGGGAAAATCTACAGGCGTTTAATGCCATTGTTGACGTGAATACCTCGCGGGTGCGCGCGGGTGATCTCGCGCCAGTAGAACTCGAACGCACCAGACTGGCGTCGCTACAGTTTCAGGACGCCGTCCAGCAGAGCGAATCTCAATTAGTAACGGCTACGAATCAATTGCAAACCCTCTTAGGGCGCGCGACCCGCTCGCCCGCGTTCGCAGTCGTTGGCGAGCTGCGGCGAGATCAACAACCACTTGTCCGCGCCGATATTCAGCAACAGGCGTTGGAGCTGCGTCCGGATCTGTTGGCGCTGCGGCGTGAGCAGGCGCGCTCTGCGGCGGACCTGCGACTGCAAATCGCGCAAGGGAAAGTGGATTACACCATCGGCGCGGAATTCCATCGGCAACAGGGGAACATGAAAGAGGGTAATCTATACGGCCTGACGTTGAGCGTGCCGATCCCGGTTTTCAACCGCAACCAGGGCGAAATCGAACGCGCTCAGCACGAGCAGGCCCAGATCCGCGCGAAGATTGCCGCTCTGGAGAATGACATTCGGACCGAAGTCCAAAATGCCTATGCTCAATATACAGCTGCGCGTGATGTATTGCAGCGCATTGAAACGAATATGCTCGACCGGTCCCGTGAGGTTCGTCAAACCATTGAATATTCGTACCGTCGTGGGCAGGCGAGTTTTCTGGAGTTTCTTGACGCCCAACGAGCCTTTAACGACACGAGGCAAAGCTACAACCAAGCGCGGGCTGACTACGCCCGTAGTCTGTATCGGATTGAAGCGGTGATAGGAAAGGTAGGGTGGCGATGAGCGTGTGGAAACTGAGCGCCATCTGTTGGTTGCTCCTCTGTGGCGCAGGATGCGCCTCGAGGGAGGATGATGCGGCCATGCTTCCTGCGCCGCTATCACCCCCTGTTGTGGTGGAAGACGGTTGTATTCGTATCCCTCCGAATTCTCCTATGCTGGCGCAGTTGCGCATCGCGCCGGTGGAGACGGCGGAGCTGCCGACGGCGGAAGTCGTCGCCCCAGGGAAAATTGAAGTCAATCCGAATCGTGTGGCTCACATTTTGTTACCAGTCGCCGGACGGGTGACCGGTGTGATGGTCAAACTGGGCGACGCCGTGCGTGAAGGCCAACCGTTGCTCGCCGTGCAGAGTCCGGATGCGGATGCTGCGATGTCTACGTACCTCCAGGCGCAGGCGTCCGTGACGCAGGCGAAAGCGGCTGTGGGAAAAGCGCAAGCGGACCTTGACCGTTTGCGGGACCTCTTCACGCACAACGCCGTCGCCAAAAAAGAGGTCCTCGACGCTGAGAATGCGTTGACGCAGGCCAAAGCCGCTCTGGCGCAGACTGTGGCCGCGCATGAGCAGGCCGCGCAACGTCTGGCGTTGCTAGGATTGAAACCGGGAGGTTTTAAGCAACAAGTTATTGTCCGTGCGCCGCTGGCGGGGAAAGTGTTGGACCTCAGCGTCGTGCCCGGGGAATTTCGCAATGACACCAGCATGTCGCTGATGACCATTGCCGACTTGAGCACCGTCTGGGTCGCGGCTGATGTGCCGGAGAGTTACATTCGCTTTGTGCAGATCGGCGAGCCGGTAGAGATCAACCTGGTCGCCTATCCGGGGGAAACGTTTGAAGGGCGGGTAATGCGCATTGCTGATATCGTGGACCCGCAAACACGCACCATTAAAGTCCGCGCAGAAATGCAAAATCCCCAGGAGCGCTTTCGTCCGGAAATGTTCGGCAGCATTCACCACATTGAAGCCAAAAAGGCGGTTCCCGTGTTGCCTGCCGGCGCCATTGTCCAGGGCGATGAACATCCCATGGTGTTTGTGGAGCAAGCTCCCGGTCAGTTTCGGCAGACGCGCGTGACCATTGGAAAACGCACGGGCGATCTCACGCCGATTCTCAGCGGCGTGCGCGCGGGAGAGCGGGTCGTGGTGGATGGCGTGATGCTGCTCAGCGGTCTTAGTTCGCAACTGTCGCTCCCCACGCCTAGAGCTCGCGTCGATGGCGACGTTCCTCCACATTCTTCCTGATGTGACCGCCGCAAACAGAAGGAGCGCCGTGTGATCGCAAGGCTTGTCGCATGTGCTTTGCAGCAGCGTTTTGTCACCGTTCTCTTCGGGGCGACGCTCATTGGCGTTGGCTTGTGGGCGTTCGAACAATTGAAAATCGAGGCGTATCCCGACATTTCGGACACCCAGGCAGTAGTGATTACCCTGTATCCTGGCCGCGCCGCCGAGGAAGTGGAACAGCAAGTGACTGTGCCGATCGAGCGGGCGCTCAACAGCGTGCCCAATGTCATTGCACGCCGTTCACGTACGATCTTTGGCTTATCCGTGGTGGAGTTGACGTTTGCTTATGGAACAGATGACTACTTCGCCCGTCAAGTGACGCTGGAAAAACTCCGCGACGCGGATTTGCCTGCCGGCGTCACGCCGACGCTCGGACCGCTGTCCACGCCGATCGGAGAACTCTACCGCTATACGGTTGAAGGCGACGGCTACGATGCGATGCAGCTGCGTGAGCTGGAAGATTGGGTCATCGAACCACGGCTCTTGCAAGTGCCGGGAGTCGCCGATGTGACTCCCTTCGGCGGCCTGGTCAAGCAGTATCAAATTGAAGTCAATCCGCTCGCCCTGGACAAATATCATTTGTCCATCAGTCAGATTGCTGACGCCGTGAACGCCAACAACCAGAACGCCGGCGGCGCGCTGCTTGATAATCAGCAACAATCGATGGTGATCCGCGGCGTCGGTTTGATTCAATCCATTACCGATGTTGAAAACATTGTCGTGACGGCTGTGGGCGGCGTGCCAGTCTTTATCCGTGATGTGGGGCGGGTGCGGATCGGCGCCGCGCCGCAAACGGGAATTTTTGGCGTCAATAACAAGACCGGCGGGGTCGAGGGAATTGTCCTTATGCGCCGCGGAGAAAATCCGAGCGAAGTGTTGCGCGGCGTCAAGGAGGCGGTGCAGGAGTTAAACGCGACGCGGCTGCCAAAGGGCGTGCGCATTGCTCCCATCTATGACCGCGCTGATTTAGTCAACAACACGCTGCACACGGTCACCCATACATTGCTGGAAGGGCTGGTGATTGTCGTAACGGTGCTGTTTCTCTTTCTCGGCAACGTACGCGCAGCGGTGTTAACCGCGGTGACGATTCCGTTGTCGTTGTTGTTCGCGTTTCTCTGCATGCATTTTTCCGGCATCCCGGCCAACTTGCTCAGCTTGGGTGCATTGGACTTCGGCATCATTGTGGACGGTACGGTCGTGATGGTGGAGCATGTCGTCCAGGTGCTGTCCCGCCGCGCGCCGCTGAAAGACCGGGAGGGGGTCCTTGCCGCAGTGCGCCACGCCGCGCTCGAAGTGCAACGGCCCATCTTCTTTTCGCTGTTGATTATTATCGCCGCCTACATTCCGCTGTTTACTCTGGAGCGCGTAGAGCGGCGCTTGTTCACCCCCATGGCGTTTACCGTCTGCTACGCGCTGATTGGATCGTTGTTGCTTGCGCTTACGCTTATTCCTGTACTGGCGACGTATCTGTTTCGCCATGGCGCGCGCGGCTGGGAAAATCCCGTCTTGAGCCGGCTTACTCGGTTGTATGGGCGCGTGCTGCGCTTTGTGGTCCAGCGCGCGAGTCTTGTGGTGACGGTTGCCGGCGTCATTGTGCTGGGCGCGTTCGTGCTTGGGAAGCACTTAGGGACGGAATTTTTGCCACAGTTAGACGAAGGCGTGATTTGGGTGCGCGCCAATCTGCCGCCGGGCATTTCGTTGACCAAGTCGGCCGAAATTGCAGGGGCAATCCGTTCGCTCCTGCGACAAGCGCCTGAGGTGAAACTCGTCAGTTCGCAGACTGGTCGTAACGATTCCGGCACCGATCCGTATGGTCCAAATCGCAATGAGCTGTTTGTCGCTCTTAAACCCTATGAGACCTGGACTAGCGGCAAGACCAAAGCGGATCTAGTTGAGGAGTTTAATCGGATATTGCGAGCGGCGATTCCCGGCGCTTTTTTTAGCTTTACGCAGCCGATTATTGATAACGTGACGGAAGCGGTGACGGGATCGCCCGCTGATTTGGCGGTGATTATTAGTGGACCAGACCTCGGTACGCTCCGCCAACTTGCCATGCAGGCGCTGGCGGTGATCCAACAAGTCCGCGGCGCTGCTGATTACGGCATCGAACAGGAGGCGGACCAGGCGCAATTACGTATTCAAATCAATCGGCAAGAGGTGGCGCGGTACGGCATTAACGTGCGAGATGTCCAAGACGTCATTGAACTCGCGCTCGGCGGGCGCGCGGTAAGCACGGTGTTTGAAGGAGAGCGCCGCTTCGATATCACCGTGCGTTACATTCCCGAAGCGCGCGCGGATGTATCGGCGATCGGCAGTATTTTGATCCCCACTCATGACGGCGGACGGGCGCCGCTCTCGCAACTGGCGGATATTCGCATTATCAACGGCGCGACCATTATTGCGCGCAGAGAGAATCAGCGGCAGATTTCCGTTCGTACCAATATCCGTGGCCGGGACCAGGGAGGTTTTGTTGCAGAAGCACAGGCGCAATTCGCCAAGGCCGTGCAGTTGCCTGCGGGATACCATGTCACGTGGGGCGGGCAATTTGAGAATCTGGAGCGCGCGCGGAGGCGGCTCACGATCATCTTGCCGATTACCATCGCGATTATTTATTTGTTGCTTTTCTTTACGTTCGGTTCGCCGCGCGACGCGGGATTAGTACTGATGAACGTGCCGTTTTCCCTGGTTGGCGGCATCGTGGCGCTCTACCTGCGCGGCATGAATTTAAGCGTCTCCGCCGCCGTTGGCTTCATTTCGCTCTTTGGCGTGGCGGTGATGAGCGGCGTGTTGGTGATTGCGGACATTAATCGCCTCCGCGAGGAGAACCCGGCGCTCGATATCCGGGAAATTGTGACCTACGCGTCATTATCGCAGTTGCGGCCTGTGCTGATGATGGTGGTGGTGGCGCTGCTAGGTATGGTCCCCGCCGCGCGCGCCACGGGCATTGGCTCTGACGTGCAACGCCCGCTGGCGACGGTGTTAGTCGGTGGATTGTTGTCAACGTTGTTGCTTACCTTGCTCGCCTTACCCAGTCTCTATGTCTTGGCGGCTGGACGTCGGCGCGCCGGACATCAGGTTCGCCTGGAAGAAAACGGTCAAGCGTATGACCAGGGTGAGCCTGAAGGGGCGTTTCCCTCCGCCGCCGTATCGCACGATTGAAGAGAGCGTGACAGAAAACGTTTTTCTCGCTTGCGACAAAACTCTCAGAGCAGGCAGGGGTAAATGATGTCAATACAATTCCAGAAGGACAACCTGCTAAAGCCAGTGATCATCCTCCCCGAACAGTTTCATGGCCGCCCCACCGCTGTGATGGAAGTGAATGGCAATCTTGCGCTGATGCGGGCCGTGCTTGAAGACGCCATCAATTGTTTTCAGCGGCGGTTTCTCAGCAAGAGCCGCCGCGTGAAACGGATTGGCGAGGAAGCCGAAGCCTGGTTGTTTACCGACGATCCGACCTGGCCATTTTCGTGCATGAATATCTGCCTGATGCTGGGGATTGATATCGACGCGCTGCGGGACATGTTGATGCGCTGGGCGCAACAACAGCCCAGCAATGCCATGCTGCGGCAGCCCTGCAGGGGCCGAGACGCGAAAGTCACGCTCATTCGTTGTGTAAGAGCCGAGCGGCGGAAGGAAAAATGACAGTTCTACAATCGGAGCCGATGAATCGGCCCCCTCCACCCGCAACCGTGGCAGTGGACGAATGGCGCGTGCTCCGATTGAGTCTAAGTCTCAGGCGGCAGTCCCCGCCTGGTAGTTTGTCTCAGTTTTTTGCGGACTCATTACCTGCGGCAGCCGCTTCCGCTCTTCAGGCGCGCTTGTCGGATGTATCGTACGCTTCCAGGCAGCGCGCCATCTTTGCCTACGCCCCTTGTCCGCGACATAGGCCATGCGATAGATAGACACCACTCCTGGGTGCAATGAGGGCGGAACTATGGCTGCGCCGTTACGCATTCTTTTTGTCTCTGCAGAGGTTGCTCCTTTTGCCAAAACCGGAGGGTTGGGCGATGTCGTCGGCGCCTTGCCAAAAGCGTTAGCCGCCCTGGGGCATGACGTGCGCATCGTCATGCCGCTGTATCAGGTAGTCCGCGACGGCCAGTTCGCATTGGAGGAGCTGATGAGCGAATTGCCGGTTCCTCTGGTCATCGGGAATCGCACGGCGCGGGTATGGCAAAGTGCGACGCCTGCATTGGATGTGTCCGACGCCCGCCCGCCCGTTTACTTCATCGAGCAAGACGATTTCTTTGCCCGCCCCGGCTTGTATGGTGATGAAAACGGCGATTATCCCGATAATGCAATCCGGTTTATCTTCTTCTGCCGTGCTGCGCTAGCGTTGGCGCTGCGCCTCGGAGACCCTCTGGACGTCATACACTGTCACGACTGGCAAACGGCGTTGATTCCCGCGTACCTTCGTGCGCTGCCGTGGCTTGACACGCGGCTCTCGTCCGCCGCGCTGGTGTATACCGTGCATAATCTCGCCTATCAAGGCGTTTTTCCCGCCTGGGCGTTCCAGCTGACTGGCTTACCGCCCCCGCTCTTCCAACCCACAGGCATGGAATTCTTTGGCATGGTGAATTTCATGAAAGCTGGACTGCTGTACGCGGATGTGTTGACCACGGTGAGTCCGACGTACGCCGAAGAGATCTGTACGCCGGAATTTGGCTTTGGACTTCATACCGTGTTGCAGACGCGCCGGAACGCCTTAGTTGGCATCCTCAATGGGGTTGATTATTCGGTATGGAGTCCAGAGGTGGATCCGCATATCACCGCCCATTACCATGCTGACGACCTCACGGGCAAAGCCGAGTGTAAGAAAGCGTTGCTGCAGGAGTTTCACTTGCCCGGGGAGATGGAGACTCCGCTTATCGGCATGATCTCGCGCCTCGTTGACCAAAAAGGGTTCGATCTGTTAGTCGCGGCGCTAGACCGTCTCCTAACGTTAAACCTCCGCCTGGTGATCCTCGGCTCCGGGGCGCAGCCATACGAGGAATTTTTATCTTCGCTCAGCCAGCGTTATCCGCAAAAAGTCGCTGTGCGGGTTGGCTTCGACGACGTGCTGGCGCATCAGATTGAAGCCGGCAGCGATTGCTTTCTCATGCCGTCGCGCTACGAACCTTGCGGTCTCAATCAAATTTATAGTCTTCGCTACGGCACGATTCCTATCGTGCGCGCAACTGGCGGACTGAAAGACACC
>DATLYA010000113.1:0-10239 GCA_035575235.1 Candidatus Methylomirabilota bacterium | reverse complement strand
TTCACCATAGCTTTCCCAGTTCCACGGCACGCCGGCCTTGAGGCTTTCCAGCGGCATGGCTTCGACTTTCACCAGCATGCGAGTGATGTAGTCGCGGTCCTGCGGTTTGCAGGGCGCGAGGCCAAACCCACAATTGGTCATGAAGACGCTCGTGAACCCATGCCAGCTGCTTGGCGTCGCCCAGGGGTCCCAGAAGAGCTGGGCGTCGTAATGCGTATGGACATCGACAAATCCAGGAGCCACGACAAGCCCATGTGCGTTGATCGTTTCTTTCGCTGGGTCGTCGACTTTCCCCATTGCTGCGATCTTCCCTCCAGCGACGGCAAGATCACCGAGATACCCAGGCATGCCCGAGCCGTCCACAAGGAAGCCGTCTTTGATGAGCAAGTCGTATTGCATTGTCTTCCTCCTTTTGTTGCGGCAACTGTAGCGTATTTGCTGATTCCGCTCCACAGGTGCGCAAGCGCGCCTACCGCAGAGACATATCCCCCGCAGCGCCCCAGGTTGTCAAAGCCCGCTGCGTCACATAGGGACAAGGAAAAGATTCTTTTGAGAACCGTGAGTCATGCAAGACCTGACAAAACATCTCTGCCATACCATTGTCTACCTGACGTTCGAGGCGCTGCCTCCGCCGGTGGTTGCCGTCGCCAAACGCATCATTCTCGATGGCGTCGCCGTTGCTGTCGCGGGCGCGCACGAGGACGGTCCGCGCCTGGCTGCCGAACACGTGCAAGAACTCGGGGGGGCGCCGGTGTCTACAGTCATTGGCCATGGCTTCAAAACTTCGCCGGTGTCCGCTGCCTATGTCAACGGCATTGCCATGCACGTATTGGACTATGAGCCGATGTGGAGTCCGCCGACGCACGCTACTTCGCCGACGTTACCGACTGTTTTGGCGCTGGCGGAAAGGGAAAACACGTCCGGACGTGAGGTGATCACTGCTTTCGTCAAAGCCTGTGAGCTGCAAGGGCGCTTGCGTCTGGCGTCGCGACAGTATGAGCCGGGCAGACTCAAATATCATCCGCCGGGGGTTGTGGGCGTGCTGGGCTCCGCGGTCGCCGCGTCTCATTTGCTGCATTTGAGCGCTGAACAACTCCGGCATGCGCTTGGCCTTGCCGCATCGCGCGCTGGAGGAGTAATGGCCAACGTGGGAACCATGACCAAAGCCACGCATTGTGGCTGGGCCGCCGCGGCTGGACTTGATGCTGCGTTGTTGGCGCGACGCGGCTTTACGGCGAATATGGACATTTTTGAAACGCCGAACGGGTATGCTGATGCCTTCTTCGGCAACGACTGGGATTGGACCGCACTGCTCGCCTTTGCACAGTCGTATCGTATGGTTGATCCTGGATTCGCCATCAAAATGTTTCCCAGTCAGTATGCCACGCACTTTGGCATCACCGCCGCCTTGGAATTGTATAGGCAGGCGGTGCAGCCGGAGATGATCAAAGCGGTGCAGATTACGACGCCAGTCATGCCCTATGTGGATCGACCATGGCCGCGCACGGGGCTGGATGGGAAGTTCAGTTTTCAATATACCGTAGCCGCCGCTTTACTGGATGGCGCTGTGACCGTGCAATCATTTACTGATGCGCGCCGCTTCCGGCGTGATATGGAGGCCCTGCTGTCAGTGATCTCGCTGATGCAGACTGACACAATTCCAGGAGAACTGGAAAAGATGTGGGTCGATGTCGAAGTTGAACTTGTCACCGGTCAGCGTCTCATGGCCCGCTGCCGGGGACCGAAGGGTTTTTGGGGCTTGCCGCCGCTGACGCGAGAGGAACACCTCGTGAAAATTCATGATTGCCTGAGCGCCCGTCTGTCTCAAGCGCAAGTAGCGCGCTGTATTGAGCTTGCAGAAGCCCTGGACGAATTGGAGGCTGATGAGGTGCGAGAGCTGATGAGTATCACTACCTGTAAGCATCTTGATGCGTAAAAAGCTTGAGGTTATCGGCTTATTTTCTTCTTGAGTCATTGAGCGATTGAGTCATTGAAGAAAAAGGCGTCATTGAGTGACTGAGCCAACAAGGAATTGGTCCTGATTTGTCTTCAATGAGTCAATGACCCGATGGCCCGATGACTCAATGACTCAATAGTGAATAAAAGGAGGTTCTATGGCTCGTCTGCCCTATGTCACTCGTGAACAACTACCTGAACCGGAGCGCGATATTTTTGACAACTTACTGGCGCAACGCGGTGCGGTTGGCAATGTCTTTCGTATGGCGGCGCACAGCCCGCTGCTGTTGCGGCGCATGCTGTACTTCAGCGACGGTCTCCGCAACCGCACCCGTCTGGACCCGCGCTTGCGAGAACTCGCCATTATGACGGTCGGGCGGCTCACCGAATGTGACTATGAATATGTGCACCATCAAGCCCTCGCCAAGCGAATCGGGGTGCATCCCGAGCAGGTCGAGCGTCTCGCGGCGTGGGAAACTGATCCTGCTTTCAACGAACAGGAGCGCGCGGTGATTCGGTACGCGACCGAGATGACGTTGAATGTCCGGATCGCGGACGCCACATTTGATGCGTTGCGCGCGTTTCTCGACAACGAGCAAATCATCGAACTGACCATGAATACCGCGTTCTACAACATGGTCGTGCGGTTTCTCATGGCGACGCAGGTGGAACTGGAGCCGGACGCACGGCGCCAGCCCTGAAGCAACAAAAGGAACTTATCCTGGCGTTTCACGAACATTCCGTTCGCTTGAAAATGAAGGGTTGTCATTGCGAGCGCAGCGAAGCAATCTCCGTGGGAGGCTATCGATGGTGAGATTGCTTCGTCGCTTCGCTCCTCGCAATGACCCTCAAAACCACCTGGACAGACCACGAGCAGGTTTTTCTTCTTCCTTGTGTACAGGGAGATACGCACTGTTGCGGCGTTTGACGCTGACTGCTTGCCTCATGGCGTCGCTCGCGTCGTCAAAGAGCGCGTAGGCGACTGGCGTGACAAGCAGCGTCAGTAGCAGCGATAAGCTCTGCCCGCCGATGATAACGACAGCGATCGCCCGCCGCTCCTCAGCTCCTGGACCGGCGCCTAACGCCAGCGGCGCCATGCCGCTCCTGCGCAGGGTGTTCGTGTGATCGATTTGCAAGATCGCTTTTTTCTTCACTACACCGAAGAGCACCAAGAGACCTGGTTGCGCCGCCGACGACAAGCGCAAGCACCAGCATCGAAGCGAAGACGGGTCGGCGAATGCAGATCTTGGCGAGTTTTTGCATGAGGCGGTTTACCGGGCGACGCGAACAGGTTGATCAGCGCGCAGATTGCCGGCGTCCACAATGACAAGCTCTCCGGCGTGGACGCCTTCTGTGACTTCAGTCCATTCTCCTATGCGCGCTCCTGTCGTAATAGGCTTCTCCACGGCTCTTCCCTCCTGCACGAGCCACACCTTCTCGAGGCCGGCGAATGTGACAATTGCTCGGGTTGGCGCGGTCACCGCCAGGTCCGCTTCCTTTATGACGATATCGACCCGTGCAAAGGCGCCGGGACGCAACCCGCCAGGATTCCGCACATCAGCTTGTGGCGGCCTGGCGGCAACCGGATAGTTGCTGTCGCAGGTGCTGAGCAGCGTGGAGAACACGAGCAAGACGATTCCGGCCAGCAAGAAGAGGGCGCGAGGAGGCGACCAGGCGGAAGCTGTACAGCACGGCTTGGTCATTGCCCTCCTACTTTTTCAGCCTCCAGCGCTCGCATCAACCCCGCTTGATCTCTGGGCTAGGTCTCGCGCCGATCGGCAAAGAAGCGGGTGCGCAGCCATTGCGCGAAGATGAGGAACTCGTTAGCTCTGGCGCTTGATTTTCGCCAGGCGAGCCCGATCTCTCGATACGCCGCGAAAGCAGGCGCCTCATGCACCGCGACGCGCGTGCCGTGCAAGATGCCCGCGTCAATCGCTAACTGTGGGAGAAAAGTAACGCCAAGGTCATAATGGACCATCTGCACTAACGTGTGCAGGCTTGCTATCGCAGACATGTTTATCTTGGCGTTGTTTTTGAGTTTGCATGCTTCGATGGCGTGCTGCCGCAGGCAATGGCCTTCTTCCAACAGCAGAATGCTGCCGTCGGGCAGATCGTCGTAGCTCAGCAACGGAGGCTGAACCAGGCGGCTCTCGCGGTGACAGATGAAGCGAAAAGCGTCTCGACCTAACGAGACTGTAACGATATTACTGGCCGAGTACGGCAACGCCAATAACGCGAGATCAAGCTTGCCATGATGCAACTCGTCCAACAACCGATCAGTTAAATCTTCTTTGGGCAACAGTTCTAGCTGTGGAAATTGCTCCTTGCTGTCCGCCAAAATCCGCGGCAGTAAGAAAGGCGTTATAGTAGGGATCCCTCCTAACCGCACGGCTCCTGTGAGCGGTTGTCCCCAGCTGCGGCTCAGCTGGGTGAGGTCTTCGACCTCCTGCAAAATTTTTCGGGCGCGCTCAACCACTTCCAAGCCGAGAGCGGTAAAAGTGAGCGTTTTGTTGGTGCGCTCTACTAACGGCGCGCCAAGCAGCTCTTCTAAATTCAGAATGCCGGCGCTGAGGGTGGATTGACTGACAAAACAGTCCTCCGCCGCGCGGCTAAAGTTCTGATGCTCATACAGGCTCAGCAGATACTGAAGATTACGGAGGGTGGGGATGTTCATCATCGTTTTTTTCGATCACGGGAATCGAAACTATTCATTTTACACAAACAGTGATCATTCTTATTATACTGATTGCTGACAAGGAGAACTGGTCCCACAGCGGGAATGAATCCTGCAGGTTGCTCCTTGATGCACAGCACCTGCTTATTTTACCCGTATTCCTATTTCAGGAGGATAGTATGAAAGGCGTTGGAGAAAAATTACCTAAATTTTCTGTGGTTGGCGTCAAGCCTGGATTTAATAGCCACGAGGAAAATGGGGAAAGCGCGTTTGAGACGCTTACTCAAGACAGCTTTCCGGGCAAATGGAAAGTCATCTACTTCTATCCCAAGGACTTTACGTTTGTTTGTCCTACGGAGATTGCTGAGTTCGCCAGGCTGAACCAAGAGTTCGCCGACCGCGAGGCGGTGGTCATGGGCGGCAGCACGGACAACGAATTCTGCAAATTAGCGTGGCGTAGAGCGCATCCTGATCTGAGAGGATTAAATCACTATTCGTTTGCCGATACGAACGGCTCCTTGGTGGATGGGTTAGGCGTGCGGGATAGGGAAACAGGCGCAGCTTTGCGTGCGACCTTTATCGTAGATCCACACAACACGATTCAACATGTGAGCGTCAATAACCTGAATGTAGGACGCAGCCCGCAGGAGACTCTACGTATATTAGACGCCATTCAGTCCGATGAACTCTGCCCGTGTAACCGTGAGGTAGGCGGGGCGACCCTTGCCGCCGCGTAAACGCACCTTCCCTCTCCCAACAGAGGGAGGAATGAGGGAGAAGGGATTGAACGCTCGAAGTCTAAATCGAACCACGCACCATTAGCACAGTCCCTGACTAAAATCCCCTCGCGTTATCGCGCGGCCCCCTTTACGAAAGGGGACATTTTCATCCCCCTTTGCCGAAGGGGGGTAGGGGGGATTTCACAACGAGTGCTGAAGTGTACACATGTTCTGTGGTCTGATTTAGTAATGCTGGATGCGGAGGTAAAATTATGGATCTTGCCACATTACGTGAACAACTGCCTGAGTACGCCAAAGACCTGAAACTGAATCTTGGCTCTGTCCTTACGGCTTCAAGCCTGACTGAAGCCGAGGCATGGGGCAGTGGCCTGGCCGCTGCCCTAGTGTCAAAAAATCCAATGGTGATTCAAGCGTTGAAGACGGAATGCCACGCTCGTTTGACTCCGGCGCAGATGCAAGGCGTTGCTGCCGCTGCCGCCATCATGAGTATGAACAACGTCTGGTATAAACTCGTATCCCTGCACGATGACGCCGAAGTGAAGCAAGTGCCGGCTCGTCTGCGGATGCAAGTGATCGGCTCACATGGCGGCGTGGAGAAACGGCTGTTTGAGGCCTGGAGTCTAGCGGTGTCTGTCGTGAATAGCTGTCCTGCTTGCGTGACGAGTCACACCAAGGTGCTGCGACAAGAAGGCATGACCGCGCAGAATATCGCCGATATTGGCCGTATCGCTGCAGTCATTAAAGCGGTGAGCGACACGTTGACTTTTGACGCGTATTTACAGGCGCCCGCAATTGAAGATTGAGCTCTTGGGCCATTGAGGACAACGGCGTCGTTGAGTCATCGAGCCATTGAATCATTGAAAACAGGTCAGGACCAATTCCTCAATGGCGCAGTCATTTAATGAGATCATTCTTCTTCAATGATTCAATCGCGCAATCTCGCAATGACTCAATCAACTGGTTCAATACATACCGACGCATTGGTGCGCGGTGAGTTCACCGCTGGTGACACCTCATACGCGTCCATTTCCTCTGCAGGGTAGGGAGTCAATAACGGCAGTAATCGCGCTGGATCTTCCATCGTGCGATCCAGCCAGAGGGCCTCAGCCTCACGGGGCAAGAGGACTGGCATGCGGTTATGAATCGGCTCCATCAACGAGTTGGGAGCTGTGGTGATAATCGTGCACGAGTGGATGGCTTCGCCGTTGGGCGATTTCCATGTCTCCCACAGTCCCGCAAAGCCAAAGGGCTCATGCGACTTCAGCCGGATGTACATTGGCGTTTTCTTTTTTCCCTCTTTTTTCCATTCGTAGAACCCGTCAGCCGGCACGAGGCAGCGGCGTTTTTGCAGCGCGCGGCGAAAGCTAGGCTTTTCAGCAACCGTTTCCGCACGGGCGTTGATCATGCGATCGCCTATTGAAGGATCTTTCGCCCAGGAAGGAATAAGGCCCCAGCGCAAGAGTCCGGCACGACGCTCTTCTCCGCCTATGACTACTAACACCGGCTGGCTCGGGGCGATGTTATAGTGGGGTTTGAATGAAAGGTTAGCCGTGTGGAAAGCGAACCGGTCTGCAAGGTCGTTGAGGTCCGTTGTGAGCGTGAATCGGCCACACATAGCGCGCCGCCTCCCTTGAGGAACACTTTTTTCATATATGAATTCCCTGTATACGAAAGTCATCGCTGTTCAGCAATCGGCGGTTAGTTGAGGTCGGGAATATGCACTATCGTCCTCTTGGCCGTACCGGCCTGCACGCCAGCGCTGTGAGTATGGGCACGTGGAAATCGTTTGATGTGCGCGTACGCAAAGAGATCGAACATGTTTCGGAGTTAGTGACTGAAGCGCTGCGTTGCGGCGTGAATCTGTTTGACGCCGCGCCCATGTATGGGGAAGCGGAAGCGGTAGTGTTGCCCGCGACTTCCAGGCGCGAGCGGGTGCGAGAGAATACTGCGGTCGCTGATACGCCTGCCTTGCCGCCGGCGGCAAGGCAACAGCTTGAAGCAATGTTTGCGTGAGGAGAAAGAAAGGAGCAGTGGCAACCTCCTTCCCTGGAGGTTGCTCATCCACCGCCTGCGACCGGCGCACCATCCATCCTGGATGCTCTCAAATCCCTTTGAGAATCGGAACGACGCGCGCACACTACAACATTTCTTTGTTGATTGTCAAGAGCGCGCTCAGCAATTATTTAACAGAGTGATTTACCCTCTGGTATGCGATGTTGGCCTGCTCTTGCGCTCTCACCCAGGAAGTGTCAGCAATTTAGGGATTCTTTGCTCTGCGGAAGGCGGAGGAGACGGTAGAGGTCCAACCTTGCTCACCGTCGCGTGGGTGGAGTATGGTGCTGCGGAGCGAAGCGATGAAAAAAAGGAGGGACCTATGGTGAAGTGTTTTGCCTTGATCGCGAAAAAGCCGGGAATTAATGATGAACAATTTCATAGCCACTGGCGCGGCGTACACGCGCAGCTGGCCCTGCGTATTGCCAGCTTGCGACGATACGTGCAGAGTCATCGTCTATCAGGCTTGACCGCCAGTTTTCCGTCTGCGCCGTTCGATGGCGCTGCGGAGGTGTGGTTTGACGATCTTAACGCGGCGTTGCGCATGCGCGAGAGTCCGGAATATCTGGAAGGCGCCTACAAAGATGAGCCGAATTTTATCGACCAACCTGCTCTGCGGTGGCTTGCTACCCAAGAAAATGTCGTGGTTGCCGGCGCGCCGATGGCGAAAGACGCGAAGTGTGTGAAAGGGTTGTTTTTGGTAAAACGGAAGCCTGGTCTGAGTGTCGCCGAGTTTCAGGACTACTGGCGCACCAGGCATGCGCCGCTGGTGCCGCGTACGCCGCATCTGCTGCGGTACGTGCAGTGCCATGTGTTGCCGGAGACCTACGAGTCCGATGCCCCGCCGGTGTATGACGGCGTCGCCGAGTTATGGTGGCCTAGTGTAGAGAAGTTCAAGGAATCGTGGGCGTCGCCGGAGCTGCAGGTTGAACAGCTCAACGACGCGAAGAAATTTGTCGATGGACAGAGTACGGTGGCGTTCCTGGCTGAAGAGAATCGTGTGATTTGGCCGTAACGGCCGCAGCCCGCTCGCGTTGCTCGCTCTCTCGTAGCCCAATGGCGTTAAGTTAGGGAATGGCTGTCGGCTGTCATGGCGAGGAGCGTCAGCGACGAAGCGATCTCCTGAGCAAACAAAGATTGCTTCGCTGCGCTCGCAATGACGCTTCACTGAACGCCATTGATAGGGCAGCTTCCTTTCTGCCACAGGCTAAAGAGCAGACGTAGTGGACAAGCTATGCGCCTGCGTCATAAGCCATAGTGTGTGAACAGAGCGAACGGGCGCTCAAGGGAGGCAGGCATGGGACAATTACAAGGAAAAGTCGCGTTGATCACAGGCGCGGGGCGTGGACAAGGACTGGCGGCGGCGAAGCGGTTCGCCGCTGAAGGGGCAAAGATTGTTGTCAATGATCTCGATGCAGAGTCTGTGAGCGCGGCGGTGGCGGCGATTCGCGCCGCCGCTGGTGAAGCCGTCGAAGCCGTTGGTGACGTTGCCTCGTCCGCTGACGTCCGCCGCACCCTTGCTGTCGCCAAGGAAAAGTTTGGCGGACTAGACATTCTCTACAACAATGCCGGCATCGGCTACTCGGCGACGAAACGCTTCGGCGTCGCCATGAGTGATGTCGTTTCATGCACCGAGGAAGACTGGCGCCGCATTCTGGATATTAACATCGGCGGGGTGTTTCTCTTCTGCAAATACGGCATTCCCATGCTCATCGAGCGTGGCGGCGGCGTCATTATCAACACTGCTTCTATTGCGGCGTTGCGCGGCGCTGCCGACGCGCACGCCTACACCGCCACGAAAGGCGCGGTGATGGCGCTGACGCGCGCTATTGCCGTCACCTATGGACCGAAAGGGATTCGAGCGAACACGATCTGTCCGGGCGTGATCGACACCGAAATGATTCACGAGACGCTCATTGTCCGGGATGATATACGGAAAATGTTGATACAGAGCACGCCGTTGCGCCGCGCCGGCACGGCGGAGGATATTGCTGATGTCGCCCTGTTTTTGGCGAGCGATGCGTCCCGCTTTATCACTGGTGAGGAAATTGTCGTAGATGGCGGGATCATTCAGCGAGTGTAAGACGAGGGAACGAGGGAGCGTGTATGGATAATGAGATGATGGTAAACGTTTTTAAAACTTCGCTGCTTGCGCGGCGCTTTGAGGCGCGCATCGTGCAAATGGCCATGGCGGGAGAAATTCCTGGTACGCTGCATGCAGGCGCCGGGCAGGAGATCTGTCAGATCGCGGCGATTTCCGCCCTGACCAAGGACGACTACATTCTCTATGGTCATCGCGGCGTTGCTTATATGATCGCTCGGGGCACCCCGCTCTGGCGCATCCTGGCGGATATCGCTGGGAAAGAGGGGGCGACGAGCCGCGGTAAAGGCGGGGTGATGCACGTGGTTGACGTGCCGAACGGCGTCCTGGGTGAAAGCGGCACGCTCGGCGGCGGGTTTGTCATCTCAGTTGGCGTCGGCATGGCGTTGCAGCGGCGGAAAAAGGGTCAGGTCGTCGTGTATTTCTTCGGCGACGGCACCTCCAATCGCGGCACTTTCCATGAATCGCTCAACTGGGCGGCGGTGCAAAAACTGCCATGTATCTACTTCTGTGAAAATAACGGCTATGCCGTGTCCGTGCCGACTAGCCGCTCAACGGCGGTGCCGGATATTGCCGCGCGCGCTGCCGGCTACGGTGTGCCTGGTGTCGTAGTCGACGGCGCTGATGCCGCCGCTGTGTATGAAGTGATGCAAAACGCCGTCGAACGCGCCCGGGCCGGACATGGACCGACGCTGATCGAAGCGAAGGTGACGCGT
>DATLYA010000112.1:0-5693 GCA_035575235.1 Candidatus Methylomirabilota bacterium | reverse complement strand
AGCGTTCTTGAAGGAGTTTCCCGAAGCTCGCTGGCATCAATACGAGCCGGTCAATCGCGACGCCGTGCGCGCCGGGGCTCGTCTTGCGTTCGGTGAAGATGTTGATCCGCAGTACCATTTCGACAAGGCTGACGTCATTCTTTCGCTTGACGGCGATTTCCTCTTCGGCATGCCTGGCAGTATTCGCTATGCGCGCGACTTCTCCGCCAGGCGGAAGGTGCGTGACGAGCATGGCTCAATGAGCCGTCTGTATGTCGCGGAGAGCGCTCCTTCCATTACTGGTTCAGTGGCGGATCATCGCCTCTCGCTGCGAGCTGGCGAGATTGAACTTCTTGCCCGAGCCGTCGCGAAAGAGATGGGACTTGCCAACATCCAGCCCGGCAAGTGGGCCAACGGACAAAAATACACGAAATGGATCTCGGCCCTCGTAGGTGACTTGCAGAAGCACAACGGAGCGAGCCTGGTTGTTGTTGGCGACCAACAATCTCCCGTCGTACACGCCATTGCGCACGCCATGAATCATGCCCTCGGCAACGTCGGAAAAACGGTCGTGTACACGGAGCCGGTGCAGGCAAATCCTGTCAATCAACTCGACTCCTTGCGTGAGCTGGTGCAAGACATGCAGGCCGGGAAAGTCGAGGTGCTTGTCATACTCGGCGGCAACCCGGTCTACACGGCTCCTGCCGACCTTGGTTTTGCTGCTGCGCTTGACAAGGTGGCGTTTCGCGCGCACTGCAGCCTGCATGAGGATGAAACGGCCGCCTTGTGTCATTGGCACATCCCGGAGTCGCACTCCCTAGAGGCGTGGAGTGATGCACGCGCCTACGACGGCACGGTCACGATCATTCAACCGTTGATTGCGCCGCTCTATGGATCAAAGTCCTTCCACGAGGTTCTCGCCGCGCTGATGGGACAAACGGCGTCGGGCTACGAGATTGTGCGGAAGTATTGGGAAGGGCGGCTCTCGGATTTCGAGCATACCTGGAGAAAAGCGCTCCACGATGGCGTGGTCGCGGGCACAGCGTTCACGCCGAAGCCAGTATCGCTCGCCAAGGGCGACTGGGCGCGTTTGGCTGCGGGCCTGCAAAACGGCGCAGGTTCGCAAGGGGGGATGGAGATTATCTTTCGTCCTGATCCCTCCATCTGGGATGGCCGTTTTTGTAATAACGGCTGGCTTCAGGAGCTGCCCAAACAACTCACGAAATTAACGTGGGATAACGCGGCGCTGGTGAGCCCTGCGACAGCAGAAGGGTTAGGCTTAGCTGCGGAAGATGTCATTGAACTGAAATATAAAGACCGCAGTGTGCGTGCGGCGGTGTGGATCACGCCTGGTCAGCCGGATGAAACAGTGACGGTCCATCTGGGCTACGGACGCACCCATGCCGGCCGCGTTGGCTCCGGCATGGGGTTCAATGCCTATGCATTACGCACCTCTGATTCGCCGTGGTTTGGCGCCGGGCTGACGATTAGTCGAACGGGCGAACGCTATCCTCTGGCGTGTACGCAAGACCACCAAAGCATGGAAGGTCGTCATCTTGTACGCGCCGGCACGCTGGAGGAATTTAAGCGTCATCCTCACTTCGTGCAGGCAATGGCGGAAGATCCGCCGCTGGACATGACGCTGTACCCGGAAGTGAAGTACGAGGGACGCGCCTGGGGCATGACCATCGATCTGAGTTCCTGCATTGGCTGCGGCGCTTGTGTGACAGCATGTCAGGCGGAGAACAACATCCCTGTGGTTGGGAAAGAGCAGGTCATGATCGGCCGTGAAATGCACTGGATTCGCGTCGATCGCTACTATGCGGGGGATATTGACAACCCTGAGGTCTACCACCAACCAATCCCATGTATGCAGTGTGAAAATGCTCCATGTGAGCCTGTCTGTCCTGTCGGCGCCACCGTGCACAGCAAAGAAGGGCTCAACGACATGGTGTATAACCGCTGCGTAGGCACGCGGTATTGTTCCAATAACTGTCCGTATAAAGTGCGGCGGTTTAATTTCCTCTTGTATCAGGATTGGGACACCCCGAGCCTCAAGCTGCAACGCAATCCGAACGTCTCGGTGCGCAGCCGCGGCGTCATGGAGAAATGCACCTACTGTGTGCAACGGATCAATGCGGCGCGCATCACCGCGGAGAAAGAGGACCGCGGCATTCGCGACGGGGAGATTGTCACCGCGTGCCAGGCAGCGTGTCCCGCTGAGGCGATTGTCTTTGGCGACATCAATGACAAAGAGAGTCGCGTCGCTAAACTGAAAGCGACCCCATTGAATTATGGATTGTTGACCGACTTGAACACCCGACCGCGCACGACCTATCTCGCGCGGTTGACCAATCCAAATCCGGAGATTGAGCATGGCTAGTGTGGCGCACTCCGCTCCTGAAAAGCTCGCCCCTGAGGAGACGATTCACCCGCTGATCGCGCCGGGGAACTCTTATCGCTCGATTACTGAGAAGATCAGCGCCGTCATCCTTTCCGGCAAGACGCCGACCTTTTGGTACTTCTGGGCGTTTGTTGCCTTTGTTTTTGTCAATATTCTCGGGTTGTCCGCCACTGTTTTGTTGTTCATTGGGACGGGCATCTGGGGCATCAATATTCCGGTCGGTTGGGGGTTCGCCATCATCAATTTCGTCTGGTGGATCGGCATTGGTCACGCGGGGACCCTGATTTCCGCTATTTTGCTGTTGCTGAATCAACAGTGGCGGACGTCAATCAACCGCTTCGCGGAAACCATGACCATCTTTGCCGTGATGTGCGCCGGTATGTTTCCATTGTTGCATACCGGACGTCCCTGGCTGGCCGCATATTGGCTCTTCCCGTATCCCAGCACTATGGGAGTGTGGCCGCAGTTCCGCAGTCCGTTGATCTGGGATGTGTTTGCGGTGAGCACGTACTTCACTATTTCCGCCGTCTTCTGGATCGTCGGCCTTATTCCTGACTTCGCTGTGCTGCGCGAACACGCCAAGACACGATTTGGCAAAATCGCCTACGGTATACTTGCGATGGGCTGGCGCGGGTCGGCGCGGCACTGGCATCATTATGAGATTGCTTATCTGCTGCTCGCCGGTCTCTCGACCCCGCTGGTTGTCTCCGTTCACTCCATCGTAAGTCTCGACTTCGCGGTGTCAGTCATTCCTGGCTGGCATACGACGATTTTCCCTCCCTACTTTGTCGCCGGCGCTATTTATGCCGGGTTCGCTATGGTGTTTACGCTCGGCATTCCGCTGCGGGCGGTGTGGAAGCTTGAGGATTTCATTACCATGCGTCACATTGACTGCATGGCGAAAGTCATGTTGGCGACCGGGCTGTTTGTCGCGTACGGCTACACGATGGAAGCCTTCATGGGGTATTATAGCGCCAATACCTATGAAGGCTTTATGATGAAGAATCGTATGACCGGACCATATTGGTGGTCATACTGGTCGCTGATCTTTTTCAATGTCTTGATTCCTCAGCTCCTGTGGTTTCGCCGTATCCGCGCCAACGTTCCGGCATTGTTCTGGATCTCTATGTCGATCAACATCGGCATGTGGCTCGAACGTTTCGTCATCGTCGTGACCAGCCTCCATCGCGATTTTCTCCCCTCTTCTTGGGGCATGTACCATCCGACAAGGTGGGACTGGGGAACATTCTCGGGAACGATTGGCTTCTTCGTCCTGATGATGTTGCTCTTTATCCGTGTTGCTCCCGCCATCTCCATCTCTGAGGTGAGAGGCCTGTTCTTTACCACCAGACACGGCAAAAAGCATGGCGTCGAGGAGGCTGCGGCATGAACACGCACCAAACGACCCCGGCTGCGCTGCACGGCATAATGGCGGAGTTTGCTTCTGCCGAAGAACTCCTGCACGCCGCCCAGCTTACGAGAGAGGCGGGCTATCGCGACGTGGACGCCTACTCGCCGTTTCCGATTCATGGCATGGATGAAGCGCTTGCCCTGCCGAGAAGCCCGGTGCCTCTTATCGTGCTGATCGGCGCGTTGGCCGGGACGCTGCTCGGCTTTGGGCTTGAGTATTGGATCTCGGTCATCGACTATCCGATCCTGGTGGGAGGAAAGCCTTTTAACAGTTGGCCGGCGTTTATCCCCGTGGCGTTTGAAACGACGATTTTGCTGGGAGGACTGACCGCCGCGATCAGCATGATTGTGATCAATGGACTGCCGATGCCGTATCATCCAGTATTCAATGTTGAGCGTTTCTCGCTGGCGATGACGGATCGCTTCTTTCTCTGCATCGAGGCGAGGGACCCGAAGTTTCATCCTGAGGAGACGAAGAGATTTCTTGAGGCGCTTCATTCCTATCAAGTCTCTGAAGTGGAAGAATAACGAGAGCGTCCCATATCTATGAAAAAAGCTGTACTGAGAGGCGTTATTCTCGGTTGTTTCGTGCTCGTGACCGGTTGCCGTCAGGACATGCATGACCAACCAAAATTCAAACCATACCGGGCGAATTCTTTTTTTGCCGATGATCGCTCTGCTCGACCGCTTGTCGAAGGCGTTGTGGCGCGCGGCGACCTCCAGGAGGATGAGCACCTCTACAAAGGCAGAGAGAACGGCGCGCCTGCCACGACCTTTCCTTTTCCCATCACGCTAGAGGTGTTGCAGCGCGGGCAGGAGCGCTTCAACATCTATTGCTCTCCGTGTCATGGTCGTTTAGGAGATGGAGAAGGAATGATCGTGCAGCGCGGCTTAAAGCACCCGCCGTCTTTCCACATCGACCGATTGCGCGAAGCGCCTCCCGGATATTTTTTCACGGTCATTTCGAATGGCTTTGGCGTCATGTTTGATTATGCGGATAGAGTTCCAGTAAAGGATCGCTGGGCAATCATCGCCTATATCCGCGCTCTGCAGTTCAGCCAACATGCAACCTTGGAAGACGTGCCTGCTGAACAACGTCAACAATTGGCGGGATCGCACTAATGAACAATGTTGAGTCGATTCATCCTGTTCTCGACAACGCCCAGAAACGCTGGCTGACCGTTGGCGTCATTGGCGCTGCGCTTTGTGCTGTCGGAGGCTTTGCGAACACTGAACAGTTTCTGCGCTCGTATCTGTTCGGTTATATGTTCTGGTTTAATTTATCACTCGGTTGTCTGGCTGCTGTCATGGCGCATAACTTGACGGGCGGCGATTGGGGCGTGGCGACGAGACGACAACTGGAAGCGGGCATGCGCGTCTTACCGTTGATGGCTCTGTTGTTTCTTCCTCTTCTCCTCGGCTTGCCGAAACTCTATGAGTGGGCCAATCCCGAGCACGTGGCGCACAGCGCTGTGCTGCAACAAAAGTCCGCGTATCTCAACCCGTCGTTTTTCACTATCCGCACTGTTGTCTACTTCGTGATCTGGATTACCCTGGCGAATTTCCTCTCCAAGTGGTCAAGCGAACTGGAGCAGCGCCCGAGTCTCGCCATCGTGCGCCGCATGGAGAATCTAAGCGGTCCTGGCATCGTGATCTATTTTTTGACGTCCACTTTCGCCGCGTTTGATTGGGTGATGTCGCTGGACCCGCATTGGTACTCGACGATTTATGGACTGCTGTTTATCGTCTACCAGGGACTTAATACGCTCGCCTTCATGATTGCGGTGACGACCTGGCTGTCGCGGTATGAGCCGCTCTCGCAGGTGGCGACGGAAAAAGCCTTCCATGATCTCGGGAAACTGACGCACGGTTTTATTGTGCTCTGGGTCTATGGCACGTT
>DATLYA010000111.1:0-4641 GCA_035575235.1 Candidatus Methylomirabilota bacterium | reverse complement strand
TTATGCGGCAATGCGATGCAGTAAGTACGCTTCAATAAAACCATCGATATCTCCATCTAAGACGGCGTCTGCGTTGCCTACTTCCACGCCTGTACGATGATCTTTTACCATGCGGTACGGGTGAAGAACATAGGAACGAATCTGACTGCCCCAGGCGATGTCTTTCTTGCTTTTGTGAAGGTCTTCCATCTTCTCTTTTTGCTTCTCCATCTCAAGCTCATACAACCGGGCGCGCAGGATTTTCATGGCGGTGGATTTATTTTTGTGCTGCGACCGTTCGTTTTGACACGCGACAACAATGCCGGTCGGCAGGTGGGTAATGCGGACCGCTGAGTCGGTTTTGTTAACATGTTGTCCGCCCGCGCCGCCGGACCGGTAGGTGTCGATGCGCAGATCTTCATCGCGAATCTCAATCGCAATCGTATCGTCAATTTCGGGATAGACAAAAACAGACGCAAATGAGGTATGCCGACGGGCATTGGCGTCAAACGGAGAAATGCGCACGAGACGATGAATACCGGCTTCGGCCTTCAAGTAGCCATAGGCATAGGGGCCTGCAACCGTAAAAGTAGCGCTCTTGACGCCCCCGCCCTCGCCGGGCAAGTAATCCACCATTTCTACTTTATAGCCTTTGCGTTCCGCCCAGCGCAGGTACATGCGCAGCAGCATTTCCGCCCAATCCTGCGCTTCAAGCCCGCCGGCGCCAGGGTGCAGGCTGACGATAGCGTTGCCGGCGTCGTGCTCTTCGCCAAGCATCCGTTGCATCTCGGCCTGGCGTACTTCTGTGTCGAGAGCCGCTACTTGCTGCTCGAACTCGTGGGCGGCTTCTTCATCTCCAGCCTCAGCCATTTCGAGGAACACCTGGGCGTCCTCTAGCCCTTTAAGGTGCTTTTTCCATTGAGTGATGAGCTCAGTAAGGGAGGCTCGTTCTTTGAGGAGTGTTTGGGCTTTTTCTTGATCCTGCCAGAATTCACTGGTTGCAGTAATGGCGTCGAGTTCCGCCGCGCGCGCTTCCTTCCCAGGAATGTCAAAGACGCCTCCCAAGCGTTTCGACCCGGGCAGTTAAATTACTGAGTTTCTCTTTTGCCTCTGCCAGCATGACTACCTCCATGAGCAATAATAAACGTTTGATAATAGCCGTATCCTAGCATACCAACCGCCACGAGGGCACAGAGGTAGGCAAAAACATCGCCATATTGCGTGTAGAAACTGGTCACATGCGGCCAGGCAAGGTCTTCCACAAGAAAAGTTGTCTCGTACAGTGATGTCTGGGCGCGAATTTCGCCATCAGGGGAGACCACAGCAGAGAAGCCGGTGTTGGCCGCTCGCACCAAGGGAACCCGGTTCTCCACTGCACGCATGGCTTCCATCGTAAGATGTTGGTATGGAGCGGAAGAACGGCCAAACCAGGCGTCATTGGTGATGTTTACAAGCAGATCAGCGCCATTGGCGACAAAACGGCGAGCAAGATCGGGGAAAATTCCCTCATAGCAAATGAGCACGCCAAATTTCCCTTTGGGAAGCGCCAATACGTTTGTTTCTGCTCCAGCCGCGAAGTCGCCGATGCCTTCGACCAGTTTGTCGAGAAAAAACAGGAAGCTGTTGTGGAACGGAATATACTCGCCAAACGGCGCGAGTTTGATTTTGTCGTAGAACCCAAGCACCTTCCCGGCAGCGGAGACGAGATAAGCGCGATTGAACAACGTGACCTCATTCATATTCTTCGGCTGCCAACCTACGGCTCCGAACAGCAACGGCGTATGAATGTCACGGACCATCGCGAGCAGTCGTTGTTGATAGGGAATGTCGGATTGGAAAAAGAACGGAACCGCAGTTTCCGGCCAGATAATCACCTCCGCCCCTTTGGCTGCCGCCTCACGAGAGAGCCGCTCGTAACGAGCGAGCGTTTCTTCCTGAAAATCTTTATCCCATTTTTTATCTTGCGCGATGTTGCCTTGAATAAGACCGACACGCAAACGGTGAGCAGGCGGAAGGGCTGCAAGTTGGCTCCGTCTCCAGGCTCCCCAGCCTACCAGAGTAAGTACGAGAACCCCGGCGATGAGAAGCAACCGACCTCGATGAGGTCTTTGTTGGTCGAGGAGTGTCCACAACACAAGATTTCCGAAAATAACGAGAGCAGAAAGACCGTAGACTCCGGTCATTTCGGTAAATTGGATGAGATTGAGAAACGTATGTTGCGAGTACCCCAAACTGACCCAAGGAAAACCAATAAAGAAAAACGAACGCAGCCATTCGAGCGCTACCCATAATGGCGGGCCGATGAGAAGTATTGACCGACCGCCTGCTTGGTAGAAACGAAGCCCAGCCATAAATGCGCCTGTGTAGGAAGCTAGAATAGCGCACATCAAAAGCAGCGGGATGATAGCGACGGGAGTTGGAATGTTGCTGTATAACCCGATTGTCTGCACCACCCAATACACTGTGCAGAGATAAAAGCCCATGCCGGACACCCAGCCGTACGCGAACGCCTGTCGTGGGGGTTTATCTCGGATGATCCAAAACAAGGGGATGAATGCTCCCCAAGCGAGAAGACCAATATCAACTTTGGGGAACGCAAGGGCGAGGATCACTCCACTAATGAAGGCGAGAGTGAAGAGTTTGAGCCGGTTCATAAAGGGGAGCACTGTACCGCGACGAGGGCGTAAGGGAAAGTACGGAAAGAGCACTCTGAAAAACTATTGGCTGCGCTGACGCTTTTCGCTCGGGTCATAACAAGCTTGTTCTGTCCTTGTGCCCGCATGCGCGATTCAGCTATTGTCTCAACACACTTAGGGAAAGTTGCTTTTTATCACCACTTATCTTGCCGAGTAGCATTTATGAAAAAAGAGAAATCCTCAGACAATTATGGCGAGCGCCATGGGTGCGGGGAGCGGATGGAAGAGAGACGGATCAATCAGGGGTTCTGGATCAAAGGCAAGTTGATCCTCCTCGAAGATATTCCCGCAGGAGTCTGCACGCAGTGTGGCGAAAAAGTAGTCAACGCCAAGGTCGGACAAAGAATTGCAGCCCTGGTGAAAGATAAAAAACGGGTACAGGGGGGCGCGGACGATAAGCATCCCAGTTATCCGGTTTACCCAAGAGACAGCTTAACAGTCCAGCATGGTCCTTAATTCCCGTTCCTTCCGATGCATACGGATCGCTTCACTCCGGGAGACTTCATGGTCGTAGCCAAGTAAGTGCAAGACGCCATGAATGAGGAGGACCTGCAGTTCTTCTCGAAGCGAATGACGCCGACGTTGCGCCTGGCGTGAGGCGGTGTCGATAGAAATAATGACATCGCCGAGCAAGAAGGGGTGGAGCTCATCAGCGAGCGGAAAGGAGAGCACGTCAGTCGGTTTGTCCTTCCCGCGGTAGTGATAATTCAGCTGATGCATCTCTTGATCCGTCACGAGCGCGAGACTGAGTTCCGCCCGTGGTTGATTCAAGGAGCGCAGGATTGTCCGCACCCAACGACGCAGCTCGATCAGACTCACTCCAGGCGCTTGGCCGAAGATGTCGATCGTCATACCGCGTTTGCGCCCGCTGGCGGCGGAGTTCGCGTTTTTCTTCTTCAAGGCGTTCTCGCTCTTCTTGCGCTCGCTCATAGGCGGTGATGATGTCTTGCACGAGGCGATGACGAACAACGTCTTTTTCACTGAAGTAGACAAATTGAATGCCGTCGATATCACGAAGAATCTGTTGCGCCTCTTTCAAGCCGGAGCGGGCGCCTGTGGGCAGATCGATTTGCGTAATATCGCCTGTAATCACGGCCTTCGAGCCGTAGCCCAGCCGCGTGAGGAACATTTTCATTTGTTCCGGCGTCGTATTCTGCGCTTCATCTAAAATAACAAAAGAATCATTCAAGGTGCGGCCCCGCATGAAAGCGAGCGGGGCGACTTCGATCACCCCGCGTTCGATCATCTTGCTGGCTTTGTCGTAGTCCACCATGTCATGCAAGGCGTCGTATAAGGGCCGCAAGTAGGGATTGATTTTTTCCGCCAGATCGCCAGGCAAGAAGCCGAGCTTTTCTCCCGCCTCAACAGCGGGACGCGTGAGCACAACACGGCTCGCTTTATGTTTCATGAGCTCAGCTACGGCGACCGCCATCGCCAGGTATGTTTTTCCTGTGCCGGCGGGACCTATACCAAAAACAATGTCATGCTTACGAATCGCATCAATGTAGGCTTTCTGCGCAATACTCTTAGGGGTGATAGTGCGGCGGTGCGCCGAAATATAGACCGTGTCAAGAAAAATATCGCGCAGATTGGCGGACCGATCCCGGCTCAAGATGCGTATCGCATAGTCAACGTCGCTTGGATAGACCGGATAACCATTCTGGAGCAAACTGTACAGTTGGATCACCACTCGGCTCGCGAGCTCACGCTGCGCTTCGTCACCCGCAAGAGTGAGCGAAGTTCCGGAGGCAGAAAGTTTGATTCCTATCGCTTTCTCAATGCAACGCAGATGCTCATCTTGATGGCCGAGTAGGTCATGAAAAAAGCGATGGTTCTCAAATTGGAGACGGGCAGTGTCTCCATTCAACTGTTCAAGATGTGGCACAGACCTCCTTTACGCTCCCTTTCTGACTAGCTCATACACCTTTTGCAGAGCCTCATCCAGACGTGATGGATCTTTTCCTCC
>DATLYA010000110.1:0-12802 GCA_035575235.1 Candidatus Methylomirabilota bacterium | reverse complement strand
AGCTTGCGCTCGGCCAACACCTTGGTGATCGCCGCCGTCAACGTCGTCTTGCCATGATCAATATGCCCAATCGTCCCAACATTTACATGCGGCTTCGTCCGCTCAAACCGCGCCTTCGCCATAACTCGCTCCGCTCCTTCTACGTAGAATCAGTGAAAGGAAGCTTTTTGGGGAGGTGATCCAGGTCTGTCCTCACAGCTTGAATCGCCGCTTCCTGCAGTGCTTGGGGATGTGCAATTCTAAAGTGTATTTCGAAAGAGTCAACCGCAGTCTATCGGCCCTTACCAGCGGTAGTGTGCAAATGCCTTATTCGCCTCGGCCATACGGTGCGTATCTTCACGTTTCTTTACCGCTCCACCGCGATTCTGCGAGGCTTCAAACAACTCGGCAGCTAGCTGTTCCCGCATGCTCTTTTCCGGTCTTTGTCTCGCCGATTGCACCAGCCAGCGCATTGCCAGTGAGTTACGACGATTAGTTCGCACTTCGACTGGCACTTGGTAAGTCGCACCGCCAACTCGCCGAGAACGAACCTCAACAATAGGTTTCACGTTCTCCATAGCTCGTCGAAAGACCTCCAGCGAGTCTTCTCCGCTCCGTTGCTTGATGAGATCCATAGCTCCGTACAGAATCCGCTCTGCAACGCCTTTCTTTCCATCAAGCATCATCATGTTGATGAATTTCGTCACTGTAGTATCGTGATATTTTGGATCCGGAAGCACCTCTCTTTTCGGTACCGGCCCTTTACGCGGCATAGTCGTTCCTCTTCTTTACCCGTTACTTAGGTTTCTTTGTCCCGTATTTTGAACGTCCTTTTTTCCGTTCTTGCACCCCAATTGAATCAAGGGTCCCTCTAATAATATGATACCGCACGCCGGGCAGGTCCTTGACCCGGCCCCCTCGAATAAGAACGACAGAATGCTCTTGAAGATTGTGTCCTATTCCTGGGATGTATGCAGTGACCTCAATGCCGTTTGTTAAGCGAACACGAGCGACTTTGCGCAGCGCTGAGTTTGGTTTCTTGGGGGTTGTCGTATATACACGGGTGCATACGCCTCGCCGTTGTGGACACGCCTGCAACGCTGGTGCTGTTAACTTTTTCCGTTGTCGCTCTCGCCCAAAACGAACGAGCTGCTGAATCGTTGGCATTCATCCTCCTTCCACTATATACATTACATCCCGACTTCACGAAGCCTCAACCGCTTGCGAGAGCGCTTCCTGTTGTTCTTCGGACTCAGTCTCCACCGTCTTCACTTCAATCTTGCTGTACATTGGACTTCCTGTACCAGCAGGAATAAGTCTACCCATGATGACGTTTTCTTTCAGCCCAAGGAGCATGTCAACTTTGCCGTGAATGGCGGCTTCTGTAAGGACCTTTGTCGTTTCTTGGAATGAAGCTGCCGAAATAAAGCTATCAGTCGACAAGCTTGCTTTGGTGATGCCCATGAGCAAAGACTTTGCCTCTGGCGGTTTCCCTCTACGAGCAAGCACCTTTTCTGTCTCTTCTTGAAATCGCCATTTTTCCACCTGTTCGCCAACCAGAAATTCAGAGTCGCCTACCTCTGTGACACTTACTCGGCGCATCATCTGGCGCACAATCACTTCGATGTGTTTGTCATGGATGCGTACGCCTTGTAGTCGGTAGATTTCCTGAATACTGTCAACGAGCGATTTGGCGAGTTCTTTTTCTCCCAACACGCCAAGAATGTCATGCGGATTGGAAGATCCATCCATCAAGGGCTCGCCAGCGCGCACGACATCGCCTTCACGCACGCTGATGTGTTTCCCGCGCGGAATCAGATATTCCCGAGGTTCGCCAATCTCTGGGGTGACAATAAGTTTGCGCTTCCCCTTTGTATCTTTCCCGAACGAAACAGTACCCTCAATTTCACTAATGACAGCAAACTCTTTTGGCTTCCGCGCCTCGAAGAGTTCAGCTACCCGCGGGAGACCACCAGTGATATCCTTAGTCTTTGTCGTCTCTCGCGGAATCTTTGCCACAATATCACCGGCCTCAACACGCTGCCCTTCACTGACATTGATATGGGCCCCGACGGGCAGTTGATACCGGGCATCGAGCCCATTGGGCAGTTTTGCAGTTTTTCCGGTCTCGTCCTTGATGGAAATACGAGGCCGGACACTGGGGTCGCGAAAGTCAATGATCACTTTGGTTGAAAGGCCAGTGCGTTCATCGACTTTCTCTTGCATTGTTTTTTCGTCGATATCGCCGAATTTCACTGTGCCGCCGACTTCCGTCAGGATAGGCACCGTGTAAGGATCCCATTCAGCAATCAGGTCCCCGGCTTTGACTTTTGCTTTATCTTTCTTCTTCAGTTTGGCTCCATACACTAATGGATACCGTTCACGCTCACGTTCGCGTCCAGCTTCCGGATAATCGATAATGGCGACCTCTCCGTTCCGGTTCATCACTACGAGATCGCCATCACGATTAATGACTGTCTTCAAGTTGACGAATCGCAACTCGCCGTCATTGCGAGCGGTCAGTGTAGTCTGTTCTGCGCGACGGCTGGCTGCCCCACCAATATGAAAGGTTCGCATGGTCAACTGCGTGCCAGGCTCTCCAATAGACTGGGCGGCAATAATGCCAATCGCTTCTCCCATATTTACCATACGACCCCGAGCCAAATCACGACCATAGCAGCGAATGCAGACGCCGCGACGCGCCTGACAGGTTAAAGACGAACGGATTCGTACTTTCTCTAACCCTGCCTCCTCAATCAGCGCCACTTTCTCTTCATCAATTTCTTCATTTGCGCGTACGAGCACTTGATTTGAGAAAGGATCGCGAATGTCTTCAAGCGCGACTCGGCCAAGCACGCGTTCCCCAAGTCCTTCAATGATCTCCCCGCCTTCCACCAGGGGCGTCATCTCAATGCCGTCTATCGTGCCGCAGTCCTCTTCACTAACGATAGAGTCCTGAGCTACGTCTACGAGACGGCGAGTTAAGTAGCCTGAGTTAGCAGTCTTAAGCGCCGTGTCAGCCAATCCTTTCCGAGCGCCATGAGTGGAGATAAAGTATTGGAGAACTGATAATCCCTCGCGGAAATTGGCCGTAATAGGAGTCTCAATGATTTCACCAGACGGTTTGGCCATGAGCCCCCGCATGCCGGCAAGCTGCCGGATCTGCTGGGCGCTCCCACGCGCGCCAGAGTCCGCCATCATATAAATTGGACTAAAGCCTTTTCTATTTTCGCGTAGACCATTAAACATTTCATTTGCGACTTCATCGGTCACGGCAGCCCAGGTGTCAACCACTTTATTATGACGCTCACCATCGGTGATGAGCCCTTTGGTGTATTGGTCTTGAATTTCCTCCAGAGACTTTTGCGCCGCTTCAAGCAATTTCTCCTTTGCCGGAGGAATAGCCATGTCCTGAATACCGATCGAAATGCCAGCTTTCGTGGCGTACTCGAAACCCATGTCCTTTAAGCGATCCGCAAAAATGACTGTCGCTTTATTGCCAGATCTCCGGAAAGACGTATCAATCAGAGCACTGAGCTCTTTCTTCTTCATGACACGGTTCACTTCTGAGAAAGGAATTTCCGGGGGTGTGATCTCAGACAACAACACTCGTCCAACTGTCGTCTGTACTAATTCGCCATGAATGCGAACTTTAATACGGGCCTGCAAGTGGATGGCTCCTTGATCGTAGGCCAGACGCACTTCCTCAGGGCTGCTGAAAATTTTATTCTCTCCGAGCGCCCCAGGCCGCTCTTTCGTCATAGCATAGAGTCCGAGCACGATGTCCTGAGTCGGTCCGATAATGGCCTTTCCATGCGCGGGAGAGAGGATATTATTGGTTGACATCATTAACGCTCGCGCTTCAACCTGCGCCTCGACCGAAAGAGGAATATGGACAGCCATCTGGTCGCCGTCGAAATCCGCATTGTACGCCATGCAGACCAGCGGGTGCAGTTGGATGGCTTTCCCTTCGATTAGAATCGGTTCAAATGCCTGAATGCCAAGCCGGTGCAGCGTGGGAGCGCGGTTGAGCAATACAGGATGTTCACGAATGACCTCATCCAGGATGTCCCACACTTCTGGCCGCTCCTTTTCCACCATCTTCTTCGCACTTTTGATGGTGGTGGTGTAGCCTCGTTCCTCAAGCTTGTTGTAGATAAACGGCTTGAACAGCTCCAGCGCCATATGTTTAGGAAGGCCGCACTGGTGGAGGCGCAGCTCAGGACCGATGACAATGACCGACCGACCGGAATAATCGACTCGTTTTCCCAACAAGTTTTGGCGAAAACGGCCGCCTTTTCCTTTCAGCATGTCAGACAAAGATTTCAGCGGGCGTTTATTTGGTCCAGACAAGGGTCGTCCTCGACGGCCGTTGTCAAAGAGGGCGTCTACCGCCTCCTGGAGCATGCGCTTTTCATTACGAATAATGATGTCTGGAGCGTTCAACTCGATGAGTCGTTTCAAGCGATTATTGCGATTGATGACCCGCCGGTAGAGATCATTGAGATCCGAGGTTGCAAAGCGGCCTCCATCAAGAGGAACGAGAGGACGGAGGTCAGGCGGAATAACCGGGATCACTTCAAGAATCATCCACTCAGGGGAGTTGCCGGAATTACGGAACGCATTAATAACTTTAAGGCGTTTTGCGATCTTCTTGCGCCGCGCCTCGCTCGTGGTCTCTTTCATCTCAATCCGCAATTCTTCCGCAAGCTTTTCCAAATCGAGATCCCGGAGGAGTTTGCGAATGGATTCAGCTCCCATCTCGGCAAGAAAACTGCCTGGACCGTACTCCTCTATCAGTTTACGATAGCGGGTTTCCGTGAGCAGTTCTTTTTTTCGTAGTGGAGTTTTTCCGGGATCAATCACCACATAGGATTCAAAATAAAGAACTCGCTCCAGCTCCTTTAAGGTCATGTCGAGAAGAGTGCCAATACGGCTTGGCAAACTCTTCAAAAACCAAATATGCGCCACGGGGCTCGCAAGGGCGATGTGCCCCATTCGTTCACGGCGGACTTTTGACTGTATGACTTCAACGCCACATTTTTCACATACGACGCCCCGATGGCGCATGCGTTTATACTTCCCACAATTGCATTCATAGTCTTTCGTCGGGCCAAAGATTTTCGCGCAGAAGAGACCGTCTCGTTCTGGTTTGAAGGTCCGATAATTAATTGTTTCTGGTTTCTTGACTTCGCCATGCGACCAAGAACGAATCATTTCTGGCGACGCCAGAGACACTCGGATCGCGTTGAACCGAAGTGGGTTTTGCGGTTTTTCAAAGAGGCCGAGAAAATCTTCCATTTTTCCCTCCTCACGCCCGACTAGCGTTTTTCCTCAAGGAGCTCAACATTTAACGCTAAGCTCTGCAGTTCTCTTATCATCACATTGAACGATTCAGGTAACCCAGGTTCGAGTACATTCTCGCCTTTCACGATGGCTTCATACATACGAGTGCGTCCTGCAACATCATCGGATTTGACAGTTAACATTTCTTGCAAACTATAAGCGGCTCCATACGCCTCAAGCGCCCACACTTCCATCTCGCCTAGTCGTTGACCACCGAACTGCGCCTTTCCACCCAAGGGTTGCTGGGTCACTAACGAGTATGGACCAGTGGAGCGGGCGTGAATCTTATCTTCCACTAAGTGATGGAGCTTCAACATGTACATGACCCCTACGGTCACAGGTTGATCAAATGGTTCTCCTGAGCGACCATCATACAGAATGGTTTGCCCACTCTCTGGTAAGTGCGCCTGCTTCAGAAATGAAAAGATCTCGCTTTCCGAAGCGCCATCAAAGACCGGGGAGGCGACATGGACCCCTTGTTTCACACGAGAAGCCAAACGACGTAAATCCGCCCCGCTGAGATTATTCAGCGTAGAAGCAGAATCTCCATTGCCATAAATCTCTTTTAACTTTTTTCGCAACCCTTCGTCTGAGGCTTTTCCATTACCCCCACTCTCCGCGGCAATCTGCTCGCCAAGAACCCGGACAGCCCACCCTAGATGGGTCTCAAGAATCTGACCTACATTCATACGTGAGGGAACACCAAGCGGATTCAAGACAATATCAACAGGCGTTCCATCTGCGAGGTAAGGCATATCCTCCTCCGGCAGAATACGAGACAACACGCCTTTATTGCCATGCCGTCCAGCCATCTTGTCGCCAACTTGTAGCTTTCTCTTGATCGCGACAAACACTTTTACCATTTTGATGATGCCTGGCGGCAATTCATCGCCACTTTTCAGTTTTTCCACCTTCTTATCAAATTCCTCGCGAATATCAGCGACTTGATCTTCCATCGCTTCAACGATCCGCGACACCTCTTCGTTTGTGTCCTCATCCTCAACTTTAATGCGACCCCAATGGGCGAGCGGGACTTCTGCGAGAATCTCCTCCGTAATTTCCTTCCCCTTCGGCAACAACACCCGACGGGAATCATCATCAGCAAGCCGCGCGCTTGTCACTTTTCCAACGAGCAGCTCTTTGAGTTTACTGCTCGTACCTTCATGCACTATACGAATTTCCTCGTCCCGGTCTTTCTCAAGGCGAAGCACTTCTTCTTCTTCAATGCTTTGGCTTCGCTCGTCCTTCGCCACGCCTTTACGAGAAAAGACTCGAACATTAATAACGGTCCCTTCCACACCAGGGGGAACGCGCAAGGAGGTATCCCTGACTTCTCCAGCTTTTTCACCAAAAATTGCACGAAGCAGCTTCTCCTCAGGAGACAGTTGGGTTTCTCCTTTTGGCGTGATCTTCCCAACAAGGATGTCGCCAGGTTTTACTTCTGCACCAATACGGACGATGCCGCTTTCATCAAGATCCTTCAGCGCCTCCTCACCCACATTGGGAATATCTTGCGTGATTTCCTCCGGGCCCAATTTCGTATCGCGGGCTACGCATTCAAATTCTTCGATGTGCACGGAAGTAAACACATCATCTCGCAGTAAGCGTTCGCTGACAAGAATAGAATCTTCAAAGTTATACCCACCCCAAATCATAAACGCGACCAAGACATTCCGTCCCAGGGCAAGTTCTCCCATGTCTGTCGCCGGACCGTCAGCAATGACATCGCCGGCTCGAACCTTATCTCCTACGACTACAATAGGTTTTTGGTTGATACAGGTGTTCTGATTCGAACGCTGATATTTTGTTAATGTGTAGATATCAACTCCGGCGTCGCCTTGGGCCGCAGGAGCATCAGCTTTTACCACAATCCGCGTCGAATCAACGCTCTCCACTACGCCGCTTCGCTTGGCCACAAGCGTCGCGCCAGAGTCACGTGCGACCACTTGCTCCATCCCAGTGCCCACTAATGGAGCTTCTGTCCTCAGCAGAGGCACCGCCTGTCTTTGCATGTTTGACCCCATCAAAGCTCGATTGGCGTCATCATGCTCAAGGAAGGGAATAAGAGCAGCAGCAACACTCACCAGTTGAGTTGGAGAGACATCCATGAGTTGGACTTGTTGAGGTCGAACCATGATGAATTCGCCACCCAACCGCGCAGAGATTAATTCTCCAGCGAGAAAACCGCGCGCATCAACAGGAGCGTTTGCCTGGGCGATAGTTTGGCTCTCTTCTTCAAGCGCAGACAGATACCGCACCCGATCAGTCACTCTACCGTTCTCAACTTCACGGTAAGGGGTTTCAATAAAGCCAAATTCATTGACCCGAGCGTAGGTAGAAAGGCTGGAAATCAACCCGATATTCGGACCTTCTGGAGTTTCGATCGGACACACGCGGCCGTAATGAGTAGGATGGACGTCTCGAACCTCAAATCCTGCCCGTTCACGCGTCAGTCCGCCTGGGCCGAGCGCGGACAATCTCCGTTTATGAGTGACTTCAGACAAGGGGTTGGTCTGATCCATGAATTGTGAGAGTTGACTAGAACCAAAAAACTCCTTCAGCGCAGCTGAGACTGGTTTATAGTTCACCAGCTCCTGAGGCATGAGGGTTTCGACATCCTGCAAACTCATGCGCTCCTTCACCGCACGCTCCATGCGCACCAACCCAATGCGGAACTGATTTTCCACCAACTCGCCCACCGCACGCACGCGGCGGTTTCCTAAATGGTCTATATCATCAACAACACCGTTGCCATTTTTGAGTTCAATCAGATAGCGAACAACCTCAAGAATATCCTCACGGCGCAGCGTTCCCTGATCCAGAGGCGCGTTGACGCGGAGTTTGTGGTTTAACTTCAGGCGACCGACGCGCGAGAGGTTGTATCGCTCCGGATTAAAAAAGAGATTGTGAAAAAATGTCGTCGCGGCTTCGAGTGTCGGGGGGTCGCCCGGACGAAGCCGCCGATAAATTTCCAGCACGGCTTCTTCAGGGGACGAAATCTTATCCTGCAACAGCGTATTGCGTAACGAAGGGCCAACATGAGAATCATCAATGAATAACACTTCGACCGACGTCACGCCGCGCTCGAGCAATACGTTCAGTTTCTCTTGAGAAATTTCTTGATTACATTCAACGAGCACTTCTTTGGTCGATGGGTCGACAATATCGTGCGCTGCAACGCACCCGACCACTTCTTCGAGTGCAATAGGGATCTGTTCCAGTCCGGCTGCTTCAATTTGTTTAAGAGCGGATCTGGTAAATTTCCGCCCCTCTTTCAAAAGCAGATCATTTGTAACGGGATGCCGCACATCCTTACTCGCTCGCACCCCTAATAACTGCTCAGGCTTGAACAGCTTTGCCGGCTTTCTACTATCGAGCAGAATGGTGTCCTTCCGATAGTAGTAATTCAGGAGGTCTTCCGCCGACATTCCTAAAGCACGAAGGAGAACAGTCGCATGGAACTTTCTGCGTCTATCAATACGGACATATAAGATGTCACGCGGATCAAACTCGAAATCGATCCAAGAGCCGCGATAGGGAATAATGCGAGCAGAGTACAGGAGTTTTCCGCTCGCGTGGGTTTTCCCCTTATCGTGATCAAAAAAGACGCCGGGCGACCGATGGAGCTGGCTGACGATGACTCGTTCTGTACCGTTCACCATGAACGTGCCATGGGCAGTCATGAGTGGAATTTCTCCGAAATAGACTTCCTGCTCCTTCACGTTCTTGATCGTCCTGGCGCCCGTACGCTGGTCCACCTCCCACAACACGAGTTGGATGGTGACTTTCAGCGGAGCCGCATACGTCATGCCGCGCTGGTGACATTCCTCGACGCTATACTTTGGCTCCCCCAGGGTATAGCTGACAAATTCGAGAGAGGCCGTTTCGTTAAAGTCTTTGATCGGGAAGACTGAACGGAAAACTCCTTGCAAGCCAGAATCCGTCCGGTTTTCTGGTGAAAGCACTCGCTGCAGGAATTCGTCATACGAGCGTCGCTGAATTTCCAGCAAATGCGGAATTTCGATCGTCTTCTTAATCCGGCCAAATGACCGCCTGATACGGAAATTGTTTGCCAGCTGTAGAGCCATTCTAAACCTCTTCTTCTGCTGAGGGTTACTTCAGCTCGATTACGCCTCCAGCTTCTTCTAGCTTTTTCTTCATCGCCTCGGCTTCAGCTTTCGGCACAGCCTCTTTCACAGTCTTCGGAGCGCCGTCCACTAAGTCTTTCGCTTCTTTCAGCCCAAGTCCAGTCAACTCACGAACAACCTTAATAACTTGAATCTTCTTATCGCCGGCGCTGGTTAGAACAACATCAAAGTCCTCTTTCTCCGGCGCGGCAGCAGGCGCGGCGGCTGCATTGGGAGCCGCCGCCGCAGCGCCTGCCACCATCACTGGGGCCGCCGCACTGACCCCCCATTTTTCTTCGAGCTTTTTCACAAGATCGGCAATCTCCAGAATAGTGAGACCCGACAGAGTATTAACAATCTCATCCATTTTTTCAGGCGTAAGGGCCATAACTCCTCCTCAACAGATGTGCAGATGATGCTAAGCTTATTCTACGTGGGATTTTCTGGCGTCTAGGATGCGAGCCAGTCGCGAGCCTGGTTCCGCTAAAAGACTGGCCAACTGGGCTGCGGGACGCGAAAGGATACCTAAAAGCTGCGCGCGGAGAATTTCTCGACTGGGTAATTGGGAAATCGCTTCGACTCCAGCCGCTGTAAGAAACTGCCCGTCAGACACCCCGCCTTTTACCGCAAATTTTTCATGTTCCTTCGCGTAGCGAGTTACGACTTTCGTGAGGCTGACAGGATCCCTATACCCGAAAACTAATCCGTTTTGTCCGGACAATAAATCCTTCAGCGAAAGATAAGGAGAACCCTCAATCGCGATTTCAACAAGCGTATTTTTCGCAATATGATATTCCCCGCCGACTTCACGCAGTTCACGACGCAATTGATTCAGTTCAGCAACGGTAAGCCCTTTATACTCCGCCACCACCGCAGCAGTCGCCTTTGCAAAGCGGTCCTGCAGATTGGCTACGATTTGTTCTTTGCCTTGACGGTCCATAGTTCCTCAATTGTATATTTTTCCACGATTCCTGTTACGCTGACGTGGTCTTGTGAATGGTTGTTGGGTCAATTCTAATTCCGGGCCCCATCGTGGTGCTCACAGCGATGCGTAACAGGTATGTTCCTTTAGCAGAGGCTGGTTTTGCTTTTACAATACTGTCCAAGACTGCGCTCGCATTGTCCAATAATCTCTGCTCACCGAAAGAAACTTTCCCCACGGGAACATGAATGTTTCCGGCTTTGTCAACGCGAAACTCAACCTTCCCCCCCTTTAATTCCTGTACAGCTCGTCCCACGTCCATTGTGACCGTCCCAACCTTGGGGTTAGGCATAAGGCCGCGCGGACCAAGAATCTTACCCAGGCGCCCTACTAACCCCATCATATCTGGGGTCGCCACAGCCTTGTCAAACTCAAGCCAACCTTCTTCACTAATGCGTTTCACTAATTCATCACCACCGACCACATCCGCCCCCGCTGCTTCGGCTTCCCGTGCTTTTTCCCCCTTAGCAAAGACAGCAACACGCACCGACTTCCCTGTGCCATGAGGAAGCACCACCGTCCCTCTAATATTTTGATCAGCTTTGCGTGGGTCTACGCCCACGCGCACAGCAAGCTCCACAGTCTCATCGAACTTCGCCCGTGCGACTTCTCGAGTTAAATTCATAGCATCAGGAAGAGGATATTGTTTCGCGCGGTCAATTTTTTCTACTACAGAACGATAGCCTTTACTTGTTTTTGCCATAAATCAATCCACTACTGCGATGCCCATACTGCGGGCGGTTCCTTCTACAGTTCGTATGGCGGCGTCCAAATCTTTCACATTCAAATCAGGTAGTTTCGTCGAAGCAATCTCTTTGACTTGAGCGCGAGTCAACGAAGCGACGATTTTTTTGGCCGGCTCTCCAGAGCCCTTCTCTAGTCCAAGTGTTTTCTTTATCAGAACAGACACTGGCGGCGTCTTTGTAATGAAGGTAAACGAGCGATCCGCATAGACCGTGATAATAACCGGAATCAACAGGCCTTGTTGTGCTTGTGTCCGGGCATTAAACGCCTTACAGAATTCCATAATGTTGACCCCTCTCTGACCGAGAGCGGGGCCAACAGGGGGACTTGGCGTCGCTTGTCCGCCTGGAATTTGCAATTTCACCTCTCCGACAACTTTCTTCGCCATATACTCTGGCCCTATGCTTTCTCGACCTGTCCAAGATCAAGCTCTACAGGAGTGGCTCGACCAAAGATACTAATCAATACACGAAGCTTTCCCTTTTCTGGCTTTACTTCTTCTACAACACCAGTAAAGTCTTGAAAGGGGCCGTCAGTAACTTTTACTCCCTCTCCGACTTCGAATAAGACCTTTGGCTTTGGACTTTTCGCCCCTTCCTGTACTTGTTGGTGTATTTCAGAAACCTCAATGTCCGAAACAGGAGGGATCGTTTTGGGATCACTAGATCCCCCCACGAACCCTGTGACCTTCGGAGTTGACTTCACGACATGCCATGTGTCGTCATTCAGCTCCATTTGCACCAAAATATAGCCTGGAAAAAACTTCCGCGCGGAAGTCTTCTTTCTTCCTTTTACATGTTCAACAACTTGCTCCTCCGGGACAAGAATATCGCCAAAGAGCTCTTGTTTTCCGAGTAGTTTAATGCGCTCTTCGAGCGCAGCTTTTGCCTTCCGCTCAAACCCAGAGTAAGTGTGGACGACGTACCATTGTTTCGCCATAGACGAGAGACCGCCTGGGAGTTAACTCCCGAGAAAAGCATGAAGCAGCCAGGAGAGGATGGAATCCACGAAAAAGAGGAATAAAGAGACAGCGCCAACCAGAAGGATCACAACGATTGTTGCAGCACGAATTTCGTTGCGCGTCGGCCACTGTACACGCCGTAGCTCGGCCCACGCCTCCTGGACAAACGTACGCGCCGTCTCAATTCCGTCTTTTATTCCTTGCACGAGTACCGCCATGGGCTTCTCTACTACGGCTCCTCATGAGAAACGGGTCAGGCAGGATTCGAACCTGCAACCCCCGGATTTGGAGTCCGGTGCTCTAACCAATTCGAGCTACTGACCCTCTTATACTTTGGTCTCACGGTGAGAGGTGTGCGCACGGCAGACAGGACAAAATTTTCGCAAAGCAATTTTATCAGGCGTTGTCTTCTTATTCTTTGTGGTTGTATAGTTTTTTTGCTTACACTGCTCACAAGACAATGCAATGAGGTCGCGCATCAGCCTGTCTCACTTTCTTCATCGAATATACAGTTATTACACCTTACTGGAGGATTTTCGTGACGACGCCGGCCCCGACCGTGCGCCCCCCCTCCCGAATCGCAAACCGTAACCCCTCATCCATCGCAATCGGCGTCAGTAATTCGACAATCATCTTGGTGTTGTCCCCCGGCATCACCATCTC
>DATLYA010000109.1:0-6130 GCA_035575235.1 Candidatus Methylomirabilota bacterium | reverse complement strand
CAGCGCCGCTCGTTCATTTGCTGACGCCCCGGCGCCAGGTCCGACGAATTTTTTTCTCAAACCAGGATCAACTGCTCCGGAAGAGATTATCCGCTCCGTACGCTCTGGACTGTATGTAACAGAGCTTTCCGGGTTTGGCGTGAATCCGGTCACTGGAGACTATTCACGCGGCGCGGTTGGGCTGTGGATAGAAAAGGGTGAACTTGCCTACCCCGTGGAAGAAATTACCATTGCCGGCAACTTACTTGACATGTGGAAAAACATCGAAGTCATCGGCAATGATCTCGCACTGCGAGGAACTATCGCCGCACCCACACTGAAAATTGCACGCATGACCATCGCTGGGGAATAGGCCTCAACGCTTTGCCAAGCATCACCGCAGGCGCTAGACTCTCTCTACGTGCGGCAAAAACTTTTCGAGTACTTAGCACAACGTCCCGGCGGAGCAACCTCAAGCGAGTTGCTTCACCTGCTCTTCCCTTTCGAGCACTCCTCGGTGCGTACGCCAGAAGTAAGTGCGCGCATTCTCAACGCGACGCTTGGCGCTGATCCGCATTTTTCTTACGACTCCACCGTCGATCGCTGGCGTCTCACGACGCATGAGGCCCTGCTCCAACCAGGGCTGCACGCTCCGTTTACCATTATTGCTATCGAAACAACTGGCGTGAACCCCGGCGTCGCCGGCATCACCGAACTTGCTGCGCTTCGCATCGAAAGCGGACGGCTGACCAAGGAATTTCACACGCTGATCAATCCAGGCCGTCGCATTCCGCTAGCAATTAGCCGTTTAACTGGCATCACCGACGACATAGTGCGAGACCAACCGACCATCGACGCTATTTTTCCGCAACTGCGACTCTTTCTTGGCTCCTCGATCGTGGTGGCGCACAACGCAGATTTTGATTTCGGCTTTCTCAATGTCGCGGCGCGCCACCTGCTTTCTTCTCCGCTACTCAACCTGTCGATCTGTACAGCCCGCCTCGCCAAGCGCCTGCTGCCCAATCTACACTCGCATTCGCTTGATGTTGTCGCCTCCCACTTGGGCGTTGCCAACGCAGGGCGCCACCGCGCCTTGGGCGATGCGCGCATGACCGCCGAAATCCTGCTCATTTTACTTGAAAAAGCAGAAACCTTAGGAATCCGCTCGGTCGGAGAACTGCTCGATTTTCAGTACAGCGCTCGGGATGGTCGCCGGTTCGAATGCTTTATTTCCCGCTCGTTCCTCACCAATCTACCCGACAAGCCCGGCGTCTATCGCCTGCTCGACGGCGAGAGGCGGTTGCTTTACATCGGCAAAGCAAAAAATCTGCGTCGCCGTGTGTCATCGTACTTTACCAATTCCTCAGGCCATAGTGACAAGGTGCTGGAGCTCGTGCGCAAAGTGCGCGAGGTCGCATATGAACTTACAGGGTCCGCATTAGAAGCCGCGTTGCGTGAAGCCACGCTGATTCGCGCACTCAAGCCGCCGTACAATACACTCGCAAAACATTTACCGCGCGTAGCGTTTCTCAAATTGACCCACATGAATCCATATCCGCGCTTAGCCATCACCAGCAAACCCGGCGCGGATCGCTCCTTGTACATTGGTCCGTTTCGCAGTCGTCAGTTTGCCGAGCGGGCGCAACGGCTGCTCGTCCGCTTGTTTGGCCTGCGCACCTGTCAAGCGAATTTGCAGCCAGATCCTGCTTTCTCGCCCTGCGTGAGTGGGCAGATAGGCGCGTGCACAGCGCCCTGCAACGAAAGCGTCACGCGTGAGGCCTACGAGACGCAGGTCAACGCCTTTCTGCGCTTTCTCACTGGTCAGGACAGTGAATTGCGAGAGACGCTGGGCAAAAAACGTGACCGCCTCGCGGCGGCACTTCGCTTTGAGGGTGCTGCTCGCGTCCAACAGGATCTGCAGCTGCTTGAGCAAATCGTCCAGGTCCACAGCCGCTGGCAGTGGCTTGTCACGCGCGCTCATGCGTTGTTGCTCCTGCCAAGCTGCGAGCCCGGCGCAGCGCAGGCGTATCTGGTGCTGAACGGACGGCTGATTGCCAACCCGCTCGTCCGCTCTCGGCAAGACCTCATGCCGCTCGTTACGCTGGTCCAGGAACGGTTTACGCAGGATCAGGATCGACCATTACGGCCGGAAGAAATCGATTCGAGCGTAATCCTCGCCGCCTGGCTGCGCGATCCGGATCGTTCTCAAGGAGCAGTTTTCCCCATCGAGGGTCCGTCAACACTAGAAGAACGTATTGATGAAATTGATCTTGCACTCCAGGACCTCCAGCGTCTTGAAGATTTGGCTCATGTGTGAGATTTGTGCGCCAACCCTTTGGGGGTACGGGAGCCGTGCTCCTGCCTTCAGCGGGTAAAGCCGCGCTTTGCCCACAAGTAGTCTAGTTCTTGTCGGAAAAAGCCATTTTCTCAATGTCTATGACGGCGACGACGGTTGTAGCGATGGCGCGCCAGCACGACCAAGTTGGCGACACCAATGATGCCCCATCCGATCCACCGCCCAAAGCTCTCCAGTCCATGATGATGAACGCGGGTGGGGAAAACCGCGCCACGCCGCTTGACTGTGTGGCGCGGCGCCGCACTGTCGTTCGCGTCCACCAGGCAACTTTCCTGGCGATGTGACTGGCCCAACCTTTGCCGTTACAAAAGTAAAGCACCTCACACAGCACGGGCCATGGAAGCCCACAAGCGGTTCGAGCTGGCGGACAGCGACACGCCCCTTGCATCGCAACCCTGAGCAAACCGGAGAGGCCACAAATGAAACACCCCACACGCGGCAGCACTCATTGTCACTGGCAGTACAGCACAGGCTCAGCGACGAACACGGCGAGCCGGGCACCGCCTGCGGTGTGGAAGCGCTTCAACTGTCACCCATATCGGCATAGGCCAACGACCCTCGGATCCCTGAAGGAGGCACTCCTATGAAAACATTCCCATTTGCTGTGGCGGCGGCGCTCGTCGCTCTGCTGTTCTCTCCGTTCTCGTTCGCAGGCGACGAGCCTGCAGCGAGCGAAACAGAAGGAGCTCAGCAGACCGCAGAGGCGCAACAACCTGCGGCTTCGTCGCAGGACACAACCCCCACGTCCGAAGCCCAGGCCACAACGTCAGAGGCTGCGTCTGAATCATCCTCGGCGCAACAAACAGCGGCAGAACAGCCAGCAATGCAGACGGCCGAAGCTGAACCGCAAGCAGTCGGAGAAACCCAAGAGGAGAAAAAAGAATAATTCCATCCAGAGAGCGCCCTGTCCCAGACGAAGCAGGGCGACGCTCTCCAGAGAATCGGTGAACGCACGTCAACGTAAGCGGTCATCGGACGACGTTCTTTCCTCTCGATCAGAGACGCGCAAGATGAGGAAAATTGTTCCGTACGCGGAGCGAGAATTTGTGTCTCTCTCGATGAGGAGGAACGTATGCAATTGAATGGTAGTGGTCCGATCCAGCGGAATGCCAGACAATGGAGCGAGATTATTGCGCGATATCGGCAGAGTGGGCTGGGGAGTCGGGACTTTTGTGCCGCGGAAGGCTTGGTGCCGCGGACGTTCGCGAAATGGGAGCGGCGGTTGCGGCGCAAAGCAATGCAGAAGGGGAAGTTTGTCGAACTCTCCTCACCGCACGGCGTGAGCGGGCCGTGGGCGCTGGAGGTCGAGTTTCCCAAGGGCGTGCGACTCCGAGTACGAGGCTAGGACCATGTGGTTTACCCCAGACGTTCGCCGGATTTTGGCGTACAGCAAACCGGTGGACTTGCGCAAATCCATAGATGGGTTGGTAGGGTTGGTTAAAAGCGTGTTAGCGGAAGATCCGTTATCGGGCAGTTTGTTTGTGTTTGTGAATCGGCGGGGGAATTACGTGAAGTTGGTGAGTTGGGATCGGACGGGGTGGTGTTTGTTTGCCAAGCGCTTAGAGCACGGCCGCTTTCACTTTCCGCAGGCGGAGACCAAACAGGAACTGAGCCTGCAAGTCTTCCAACTTCTCTTAGATGGGATTGCTCTTGGAGGACGGCACTGAATGTGATAGGCCGCGGCCATGACGTGGGAGGAACAGGCCGCGACCTTAGGTCCCGCCGACATTGTGGCGTTGTTAGCCGAGAACGCAAAGCTCAAACGGCAACTGGAGTAGTTTCAGCGCCAACTCTTTGGGCGGAAGTCTGAGAAGCGGTTACGGGAGCCGGATCCCGATCAGCTTTCCTTGGCGGGCATGCTCACGACTCCCGTGGCCCCTGCCGATCAGCCCCCGCCTCCCACAGAAACCGTCAAAGCCTATCAGCGCCGCTTTCGGTTGACGGGGGCGGATCTCGCCGATGAGAGTGAGCTGCGGTTCGACGACTCTGTCCCCGTGCAAGAAATCGTGCTGACCAATCCTGAAGTGGTCACGCTGCCTCCAGATGCGTATGAGGTGATTGGGGAGAAAGTCACGTATCGCTTAGCGCAGCGGCCCGGGGCGTATGTCATTCTCAAATACCGGCGCCCACTGATCAACCGCAAAGACACGGAAGCGTTGAGCTGTCCGCCTGCACCACCGGCAGTGTTCGAGAAGAGTTTTGCTGACGTCAGTGTCCTGGTTGGGCTGCTGATTGATAAATTTGTCTATCACTTGCCGCTTTATCGCCAACACCAACGGCTGCAGCAGGCGGGGATTCGGCTGAGCCGCGGGACGTTGACACAGTGGGTGCAGCGCGCGGCGGAGTTATATTACGCCTTGCTCTCCTCGATTCTGCAAAGTCATGTGCTGACGATGGATGAAACGGGGATAAAAGCGGGGCGTTCTGTCAAAGGCAAACTGCATAAAGGCTATTTCTGGCCGCTGTATGGGGACAAGGATGAAGTTGCCTTTCCCTTCGCGGCCTCCCGGGCCCAAGCGGTGGCGCGGGAGGCGTTGGGGAAGTTCTGCGGGATCTTACTCACCGAGGGGTATATTGTCTACAAGTTGTTTGCTCAGAAGGTGCAGGGGCTCGTGCAGGCCCAATGCTGGAGTCACACACGGCGGCAGTTTGTCGATGTGGCCGGGGCGGAGCCGCGCCTCGTGGCCACTGCCCTCGACCACATTGAGGGCTTCTATCGGGAAGAAGCGGTGATCCGGAAATTGGGCTTAACAGGCGAGACCAAACTGGCGCATCGTAGGGAGGTCACCAAACCGTTGGTCGAAGCCTTCTTTGCCTGGCTCAAACAGACGGTGACCACAGAAATCCTCCTCCCTACCAATCCCTTCGGTCAAGCGGTGCGCTACACGCCAGAGCGGGAAGCGGAGCTGAAAGTGTTTCTGTCCGATCCCGACGTGCCAATCGATACCAATCATCTGGAGCGGGAGATTCGGCCCATTGCGCTGGGCCGCAAGAACTGGTTGTTCTGTTGGACCGAGGTGGGTGCGCGCCATGTCGGCATCATCCAGAGTTTGCTTGCGTCCTGTCGTCTGCAAGGCGTCGATCCCTACGTCTATCTGGTGGATGTGTTGCAACGCGTCGATACCCATCCCGCCCTGGAAGTCCAGCTCCTGACCCCTCGCTTGTGGAAAGAGCTCTTCGCTGCCAATCCTCTTCGCTCTGATCTGGATCGCCTGCGTCAATAACGTCGATCGCTCACCGGTTACGATGATGCTGGCGTACTGGGCGCTGCTCCAGTTCGTCAGCGGCTTGACCGATCTCGGCAGCGAGCCGGGCGGTGGCGTGGCGTTCTGGGCGCACGTGGGTGGGTTCGTGGCCGGCATGATATTGAGTAAGGTGTTCGTCCGGCCGGAGTACGTCGCCGCTCACCAGGCGTACAAGTGGCAGCTCCGGCGGTTGCGCTGAGAGTGACGTAGCCCGGCTCAATCCGTCGTCATCGCCAGTTGAGGTCTTCCACCAACCGCATAGGTATGCCTGATGAACTTTGACGAGCAAAATCGGTCAGGCGATTGCCGATCAAGCCTTGGGAGGACGGGCTTCCAGCCTGTCTCCAGCACGGGCTGGAAGCCCGTGCCACCAGAGACTCAATGACCGAACTTGGCTGGCAAAATTCATTAGGGCTCGCGATTCGCGACCACGACCAGACGCGCGGCGCCGAGTTTTGCCTGCACGGTGTCGCGGAGGGTAGTTTCAGTCCATATCATTACCTTTCCTCCTGGACGTCAGAACAGGTGACAAGGCTCAGGCAGACCAGAA
>DATLYA010000108.1:0-43405 GCA_035575235.1 Candidatus Methylomirabilota bacterium | reverse complement strand
ATGCGCCTCGGCTCCTTCTCTACGCCCCATGAAGACAAGAATCGCGGTCATGACCATTTCACGATATTTGACCGGCAGCGCCTGGCCTTCTCCAGTCGCTATCGCGGTATATTTCTGGAACGCTTGTGAATACTCGGGGTCTTGCTGAGCCATCCAGTCGAGGAACGCGTACAACTGTGGATTGGCTTCCCTGTATGAACTTGACGCGGGACGAGTTTCTGAGCCAGTCGCTGATTTACTCATAACGATCCTCCTTTTTCGTTCCGCCATATCATGTTGTGCAGGGATGGGGTAGTAATCAGCGCTGTCGGCTCGTGTTCCGTGTGGCGGCCGTTTTTTGCTCCAACCAGAGAGGATTGTACGCACGAGGTCATCAGGCGCATCTGGAGGTTCGGAAGAAGAACGCTCCGACGCTTTCGCGAGGGAGATGGTTGTCTCGTAGCTACGGAGGTAATCCGTGCATTCTATACAGCCGAGGAGATGCGCATCCACGCTCGCACGCAGGCCAGGCCCTACTTCTCCAGAGTGGCGCGCGCCAAGCAGCTCGATCAGTTCACGACAGGTTAATGCCATCTATCTTTCGATGCCGCGATCCGGTTACTGGTGTCTTGGCGCGCTTGTCTACGAACACGCGGCACAGCGGTGAAACTCTTGCTTTCATGCAGCATCGAACTGGGTATGGAAAACACAGCTCCCCCCGCTCAAGCCATAGCTATGCAGGCGACGCGTTCTTTAGCTGTTTCATTCTCCACCGCGCTGCGGCGACACTGGCCAGAGTATCTCATGGAGGGCGCGGAACTCGGGCTCTTCATGATTTCCGCCTGCCTGTTCGTCGCGTTGTTGGAGTATCCCGCCTCACCGGTTCACGCTCTCCTGCCAGACCCGACACTCCGACGCGTACTCGTCGGCATCGCCATGGGCGCCACCGCCATCGGCATTATTTACTCATCCATAGGTCAACAGTCCGGCGCTCACTTCAACCCGTCGGTCACCTTGACTTTTTGGCGGCTTGGGAAAGTAGAACATTGGGACGCTGCGTTCTATGCGCTCTCGCAGTTCCTCGGCGGGACCCTCGGCGTGCTTCTGTCTGCGCTGCTCCTGGGCCAGATCATCGCCGATCCCTCGGTCAATTATGCCGTTACCGCCCCTGGCCCACACGGAGTTCTGGTCGCCTTTCTCGCTGAGACCTTCATCTCTTTTCTGCAAATTTCCCTGGTGTTGCGCGTTGCGAATACCAGGCAGCTCGCTCGCTTCACGGGCGTACTCGCCGGCGTCATGGTGGCGACGTACATTAGCGTCGAAGCGCCCTACTCCGGCATGAGTATGAATCCCGCGCGCACCTTTGCTTCGGCGTTTCCGGCGCATCTCTGGACCGCCTGGTGGATGTACTTTACTGCGCCGCCACTGGGCATGCTGCTCGCCGCGGAACTCTACGTCCGACAGCACGGTATTCACAAAGTATTCTGCGCGAAATTCCATCATCACAACGATAAGCGGTGTATCTTTCGGTGTAACTATCACGCCATAGGGAGCAGGCCTCAGGCGTCGGGGATCGGTACAGACAGAAGCAACCTCCTTTTTTACCGACCCCTGGTCCCCGATGCCTGAGGCCCCAAAAGAAGAGGGGATTATGACACACACCAACCATTACGACGTCATCATCATCGGCACGGGAGCGGGCGGCGGCACGCTCACCTACAAACTCGCGCCGTCAGGCAAACGCATCCTGCTGCTCGAACGCGGCGATTTTGTACCGCGCGAGAAGGAAAACTGGGACTCCCACGCGGTCGTGACTGAGAACCGCTACCATATCAAAGAGGCCTGGCTCGACAAAAACGACAACAAGTTCCATCCCGGCGCGCATTACTATGTGGGGGGAAACACGAAGTTCTACGGCGCCGCGTTGATCCGGTTGCGCCGAGAAGATTTTGGCGCAATCCGCCATGTCGGCGGCGTCTCCCCTGCCTGGCCGATTCGTTATGAGGACCTGGAGCCGTATTACACCCAAGCAGAACATCTGTATCATGTGCATGGCTTACGCGGCGCCGACCCTACGGAACCGCCGGCCGGCGCGCCCTATAAATATCCTCCCATTAGTCACGAGCCTCGAATCCAGGAGATTTACGACGGGTTGCAACGGCAGGGCCATCAGCCCTTCCCTATGCCTGTGGGCATTATGCTCAACGAGCAGAATCCACGTCAGAGCCGCTGCATTCGCTGCAACACCTGTGACGGATTTCCTTGTCTCGTCCAGGCTAAGGCCGACGCCCATGTAGTGTGTGTTGAGCCGGCGCTGACGCACCCCACTGTCGAGATCCTCACCAACGCCTACGTTGAACGGCTGGAAACCGGCCCCTCTGGGCGCGAAATTTCGAGAGTACGAGTGATCTATAAAGGCGAGCCGGTCGTCTTCTCCGCCGACATCGTCGTCAGCTCGTGCGGCGCGATTAATTCAGCTGCGTTGATGCTGCGTTCGGCCAATGACAAACATCCCCGGGGATTGGCTAATAGCTCCGACCTGGTCGGACGGCATTATATGAGTCATATCAACACCATGTTCCTGGCGCTTTCCCGGCATAAGAACGAGACCCAATTCAACAAAACGCTCGGACTGAATGACTTCTATTTTCCAACGAAGGAATGGGAGTATCCGATGGGGCATATTTCTTTAATGGGCAACGCCGACGCCAATGTGCTTCGTGCGGGCGCGCCGCGTATTGCGCCGGGCTGGTCGCTCGAATTGATGGCTGAACACGCCGTACCGTTCTGGGTCACTTCCGAGGATCTTCCCGATCTCAACAATCGCGTGACCCTTACGCGCGACGGTCAGATTAGACTCTCGTACACGCCGAACAATGAAGAGGCGCACGTTCGTTTGCTCGGCAAATTGAAAGCGCTGCTGAAGCGCATTGAATTCGAGGAGCACGTCATTCCGTTGCAAGCGTATATTCCGGGACGCATCCCCCTCGCCGGCGTGGCGCATCAAAATGGAACTCTGCGTTTTGGCTGCGATGCGGACACCTCCGTGCTCGACATCAATTGCAAAGCCCATGATCTCGATAATCTCTACGTTGTAGACGGCAGTTTCTTCCCCTCCTGTGGTGCGGTGAATCCCGCTCTGACGATCATGGCGAATGCGTTGCGCGTCGGGGAGCATCTCCTCACACGACTCGGCTAAGGGATAAAGAGGAAGAGCAAAAGAGCGAACAGGAGAATGCGCAATGGAGTCGGAGAATCGGAGAATCGGAGAATCGGGGAAAAGACAAGCAATCAGCCGAAGGCTCATCAGGAGACCTTTTTTCTATTTCTCTCTTTGTCTCTGTCTAGCAGCGGTCGTAAGGTCAACCACCGCCTGCGCCCAGGAATCCGCAACTCCGCTGGTAGCGGCGGTCGATGCGATTGGTATGACCGTGTCTGACATGGATCGCTCGGTCGCATTCTATGCGCACGTGTTATCATTCGAGAAAGTGTCTGATGTCGAAGTGTGGGGCGCCGAGTATGAGCAGTTACAAGGAGTGTTCGGGCTGCGCATGCGTGTGGTGCGTCTGCGCCTCGGCGGCGAGGTCATCGAGTTGACTGAATATCTCACACCCAAGGGAAAATCCTTCCCGGCGGATTCCCGCAGCAATGATCGTTGGTTTCAGCACATCGCTATTATCGTCTCCGATATGGACAAAGCGTATGAGTGGTTGAGGAAGAATAAAGTGCAGCATGTCTCAACAGGGCCGCAACGGTTGCCTGACTGGAACCCGAACGCCGGCGGCATTTCCGCTTTCTACTTTAGAGATCCAGACGGCCATTTCCTGGAGATTCTGCAATTTCCCCCGGGCAAAGGCGATCCGAAATGGCGGCAAGGGCATGGACAACTTTTCCTCGGCGTCGATCATACCGCCATCGTCGTGCATGACACAGAGAAGAGTTTACAATTTTACCGCGACACGCTTGGCTTGAGAGTCGCCGGCCAGAGCGAAAATTACGGCGTGGAACAAGAACATTTAAACAATGTCTTTGGCGCGCGGCTGCGCATCACCAGCCTGCGCGCGGCGGCCGGCCCTGGCATTGAGTTTCTTGAATATCTCACACCGCGTGATGGCCGCTCCATGCCTACGGATGAGAAGGCGAATGACCTGTTGCATTGGCAAACACGGCTGATGACGCCGACGGCGGACGCGGCGGCGCAGCGCCTCCGCCTGGGCGCGTACGCCTTTGTCTCTCCTGGCGCGGTGTCTCTCCAGCAACCGCGGCTCGGTTTCACAAAGGCGTTCCTGGTGAGAGATCCGGACGGACATGTCCTGCTGTTTAGTGAACAGTGAACAGCAAACAGTGAACGGTGAAAAGGGGCCAAGAAATAGCGCAGAGGAGACAATAGAAAGTGAAAAATGGACTAATCTCGCCGTTCTGACTGAAGGCTGACCGCTGATAGCTGATAGCTTTGAGGAACACACGATGACGCCTGAAGAACTCCGACTGCAAGAATCCCGCGAACGGAAAGTCAACTGGAAACGGTGGGGCCCATACCTGAGCGAACGCGCCTGGGGCACTGTACGTGAAGACTACAGTCCGTACGGGTCGGCATGGGAATACTTTCCCCATGACCACGCCCGCTCGCGCGTCTATCGCTGGAACGAAGATGGGTTGGGCGGCATCTGCGACCGGCGACAATTCATCTGTTTCGCCTTGGCGCTGTGGAACGGCCGTGATCCCATTTTGAAAGAACGACTCTTCGGCTTGACTGGAAATGAGGGCAATCACGGCGAGGATGTGAAGGAGTATTACTTCTACCTCGACTCCACGCCGACCCACTCGTACATGAAGTTCCTCTATAAATACCCTCAGGCCGCGTTTCCCTACTCGCGCTTGGTGGAAGAGAATCGCTGTCGTGGACGCCAGGCGCTTGAATTTGAGTTGATCGACACCGGCGTCTTCGACGACAATCGCTATTTCGACGTGGTTGTCGAATATGCGAAGGCGACGAGCGAGGACATTTTAATCCGGATTTACGCCACGAATCGCGGACCGGATCCGGCCCCTTTACACCTCCTCCCCACAATCTGGTTCCGCAACACCTGGGCCGGCGGGCTCGACGTGCGTCGCCCTCGTATGCAGGCGCTGGATGGTGGAACCATTCAGGTCTATCATGAATACTACGGGCCGCGCTGGCTCTGTTGCGAAGGTCCGACCGAGTTACTCTTCACAAATAATGAGACCAATCTTCAGCGTCTCTACGGAGTAGAGAACGCGACGCCCTATGTCAAAGACGGCGTCAATAACTATATCGTGCATGGCGTGCAGGACGCCGTCAATCCAAGAAAGACCGGCACCAAGGCGGCGGCGCATTACCCGCTACTCCTTAACCCAGGGGAAACCGTGAGCGTGCGGCTGCGCTTCACCAATGTCACGCCTGACGGCGTCGATCCGTTTGACGCGGAGTTCGACCGCGTCTTCTCGGCCCGGCAGCGCGAGGCGGACGAGTTTTACACTACCGTCACGCCTGAAGGTCTTTCCGCCGATGCTCGCACTGTCATGCGCCAGGCGTTTGCAGGGTTGTTATGGAGTAAACAGTTCTATCATTACGAGGTGGACCGCTGGCTGTGCGGCGATCCGGCGGAGCCGCCGCCGCCGCGCGAGCGACGACGCGGACGCAACCATGACTGGACCCATCTCTATAACGCCGACGTGATTTCCATGCCCGACAAATGGGAGTATCCCTGGTACGCAGCATGGGATCTCGCCTTTCACTGCATCCCGCTTGCGTTAATTGACTCTGATTTCGCCAAAGAACAACTGATCCTCATGCTACGCGAATGGTATATGCATCCCAATGGCCAGATTCCCGCTTATGAGTGGGCGCTTGGCGACGTTAACCCACCGGTGCACGCCTGGGCGGCATGGCGGGTCTACAGAATCGAGGAAAAGCGGCGCGGCGTCGCTGATCGGAAATTCCTGGAGCGCGTCTTCCATAAACTCCTGCTGAATTTCACCTGGTGGGTCAATCGCAAAGACGCTGAAGGGCGCAACGTGTTCCAGGGCGGGTTTTTGGGCCTCGATAACATCGGGGTGTTCGACCGCAGTGCGCCGCTACCGACCGGCGGACATCTAGAGCAATCCGACGGCACCAGTTGGATGGGCATGTATTGTCTCAATATGCTGGCGATCGCCCTGGAGCTGGCGCGCGAGGACTCAGCGTACGAAGATGTCGCCAGCAAATTCTTTGAGCATTTCGTCTACATTTGCGAAGCGATCAACGACCTGGGCGGCGAAGGCATTTCTTTGTGGGACTGGCAAGACGGTTTTTATTACGATGTCCTCCACCCAAGCCAGGGCAAACCGTTTCCTTTGAAAATTCGTTCAATGGTCGGCCTCATTCCTCTGTTCGCGGTGGAAACACTCGATTCGACCATTATCGATAAACTGCCTGGGTTCAAGCGGCGCATGCAGTGGTTCATGGAAAACCGCCCGGCGCTGAGCGAACACCTGGAAACCCAGACGACCGCCGATGGGCGCGTTCTGCGGTTTCTCTCCTTGGTGAATCGAGAACGCTTGCGCCGCGTGCTGCACTACATGCTGGATGAACAGGAATTTCTCTCCCCTTATGGCGTCCGCGCGCTTTCGCGCTATCATCTTGAACATCCCTATACGCTCAACGTGAACGGCGCGGAGTATCGCGTCCAGTACGAGCCCACGGAATCGAGCACCGGCCTGTTTGGCGGCAACTCCAACTGGCGCGGACCGATCTGGTTTCCCGTCAACTATCTCTTGATTGAATCGCTGCAAAAGTTTGATTACTATCTTGGTGAGACGTACAAAGTAGAATTCCCCACCGGCTCAGGTCACAAATTGACGCTATGGGAAGTGGCGGCTGAGATTTCGCGGCGGCTCTCACGCATTTTTCTGCGAGAGGAGAGGGGACGGCGGCCAGTGTACGGAGGAAGCGAAAAGTTTCAGTGCGACCCGCACTGGAAAGACTTGGTGCTCTTCTACGAATACTTCCACGGCGATGATGGCGCCGGCCTTGGCGCCAGCCATCAAACCGGGTGGACAGGATTAGTGGCGAAGCTGTTGCAGCAGAGCGGGGAATGAGGAGGCAGTTGTCAGTTGCCGACTTATCTATAGTCTCTTCGCAGAGACGCCAATGCTGTTCGGCCCTCGTTAGGTATGTATGCTTATGGGTCCCCCCTTCTTTTGTGGGAGAGAGATAGAGAGAGGGGGCGCCGCGGAGCAACACGACCGCTTCAGACGCTCTCTCCGCGTACTCCATGCGGGAACTTTCTTTTCTCTCTTGCGATTAAAAGAAAGAGCGGTTCAAGCGCGCCTTTGGCTCCGATAAGCTACCGGCGATTACGCAATAGGAAATCATTCATGAATCACAACTCGTCCCTCTCTGCACGGAAAGACCAGGAAGCCGCCGAGTGCGCCGACAGGCATGCCTACGGTCAGACTGACGGCGCCCCCTTACTCCTGCAACCCGACGATGAATATAATCGCGCCCTCATCGCCAACGTCCATCCGCCTACCTGGCGCAATCCGGACCCCGCGCCTCGTTATAATCTGGTTGTCATCGGCGCAGGCACGGCAGGATTGGTAACAGCAGCAGGAGCTGCTGGACTAGGAGCGAAAGTGGCGCTGATCGAGCGGCAGCTGATGGGCGGGGATTGTCTGAACGTGGGCTGTGTCCCGTCAAAATGCGTCATTCGCTCATCGCGCGTGCTCGGCGATCTGCGCGCCGCCGCCGCCTTGGGAATAGACACGCCCAGTGATGGCAAGGTTGATTTCGCCGCGGTCATGGAGCGCATGCGCCGGGTGCGGGCGCATATCAGTCGCCACGATTCCGTTCAGCGCTTCACCGAGCAACTTGGCGTGGATGTTTTTCTCGGACACGGAAGATTCACTGGAAGTGATACGGTGGAAGTAGCGGGTAAGACCCTGCGCTTCAAAAAAGCGGTTATCGCCACCGGCGCCCGTCCAACCCATCCACCAATCCCAGGACTGGCGGAAGCAGGCTTTCTGACAAATGAAACCGTGTTCAACCTGACTGAACGGCCACGACGGCTGGCGGTCATTGGCGGGGGACCAATCGGCTGCGAACTGGCGCAAGCGTTTCGCCGTTTGGGCAGTGAGGTCACGCTTTTGCAAGACCTGCCGCGCTTGCTGCCGCGTGAGGACGATGAAGCGGCGGCCATACTCCAACGCGTATTCGAGCGCGACGGCGTCCGTCTTGCCTTAGAAGCGCAGATCACGCGCATTGACTTATCTCCTGAGGGAAAGATTCTTCACTATCAGCGCCATGGACGGAGGGAGTCTATCATAGTCGACGCTATTCTCGTCGGCGCAGGTCGCGCCCCCAATATTGAAGGACTCGATTTAGAGGCAGCCGGAGTCGCCTACGACGCGAGAAGAGGCGTCAGCGTTAATGAGCGTCTGCAAACGAGCAACCCGCGCATTTATGCAGCGGGCGATATTTGCCTGGACTATAAGTTTACCCACGCAGCCGACATGGCGGCGCGCATAGTGATTCAGAATGCGTTATTCTTCGGCCGCAAACGACTCAATATGCAGGTTATCCCCTGGTGCACTTACACTGACCCAGAAATTGCCCATGTCGGCTTCTCTGCAAGTGCCGCGCAACAGCGCGGCATTGAGGCGCAGACCTTTCACATTTCGTTCCACGAGGTGGACCGCGCCCTCGCCGACGGGGAGGAAGAAGGGTTCGTCAAGATTCATGTGAAAAAGGGCTCTGACAAGATTATTGGCGCCGTCGTTGTGGCCCGGCATGCCGGAGAAATGTTGAACGAGATTACCCTGGCCATGCAGAAGAATATCGGCTTGGGCGCACTGTCGTCCGTCATCCATCCCTACCCTACGCAAGCCGAAGCGATCCGCAAAGCCGCTGATGCGTACAACCGCACCCGCCTTACGCCGCTGGTGAAAAAAGTTTTCACAACCTGGCTACAATGGACTCGGCGATAGCAGAGAAGTAATGCCCTTGAGGCAAAACCCTTAGGTTGCAGAGGAGACCCTTGTCATTGCGAGGAGCAGAGAGCGACAAAGGAACCTCTGTCTTCGGGCAAAGATTGCTTCGCAGAGCCTGTCCTGAGCGTAATCGAAGGGCTCGCCCTGACACCATCACCGTATGCCAGGCAGTGAGAGTTTTGTCCCATAGCCCTAAGTTCTATATGTGGAGCGCGCGGTCGTGACCGCGCTTTCCAAAACAGCGACATGTCGCTGCACTCTAAAGCCGCCCACGCCAGGCGCGGCTTGCAGCCTTCCCCCGGCTTGCGACTTCACACAGTTGTCAATCAACCGGGATGGACGTCAATGGTGCAAATATGATACCTCTGCCGCCATGACGACCCCTAACAGTTCCCTCGCCGGTGGCCTCCCAGAGGATCCTCAGGAAACAGCCCTGCTTACCGGGCTGCGTGCGGGCGATGGGCACGCTTATGAGCGGCTCGTGCGCACCTACGGCGGAAGGTTTTTGGCGGTTGCGCGACGGTTCTTACCTAACGAAGAGGACGCGCGCGATGCGCTGCAAGACGCCTTTCTCTCTGCGTTCCGAGCGATCGGTAGTTTTCAAGAGGGCGCGCGCATTTCCACCTGGCTGCATCGCATTGTCATCAACGCCGCCCTTATGAAACTCCGGACCCGCCGTCGCAGGCCAGAGGAGTCTATTGAGGATTTGCTTCGCTGTAATGACATAGACGCCGGCGTGCTTTTGAATGATGTCGCAGGCCAGAGGAGTCTATTGAGGATTTGCTTCCGACATTTTTGGCCGATGGGCACCGGGAAAATCCGGGTCCAGCCTGGAGAGAAACTTCTGAAACCACCCTCCAACGGCAGGAGGTGCGCGTCCTCGTACATGAGTGCATCAGTCGGTTGCCGGACGCCTATCGCACCGTCTTACTCTTAAGAGACATTGAAGAGCTAGATACGGAAGAGACCGCTCAGCTGCTTGATATCACGCCTAACGCCGTAAAAATTCGCCTGCATCGGGCTCGTCAAGCATTGCGCACCCTGCTGGATCCCCACTTCCGGGAGGAGCCTACATGACCCGCATGACCTGTCGCGAGTTCATTGAGTTTCTGTGGCAATATGAGTCAAACGAACTCTCGCCAGAGGAACGCGCGCGATTTGACGATCATCTCACTCGCTGTGCACCCTGTGTGCGGTATCTACAGAGCTACAGAGCAACGATTAAGATCAGCAAAGTCGCGCTGGCGCCAACCGATGAGCCAGTCCCTATGGACGTACCCGAGGAATTGCTCCAGGCGATTCTCTCGTCGCGCGAGAAGCAAGCATAGTCGCTCATTTAGGTGCATAACCATTTCCTGGTTTGTCTATTGGTTGTGGAGGCGATTCATGAATCGTCCCTACGTGTCCTGATGTTCGGTGCAGAAGCCAAGATTTTGTGTAAAAGGAACGGCCACGACCCCACGCACGTCCGCGTTCAGGTGGACCCATCCGCTGAAACCACGCGAAAGGAGAGCTTATGGCGCGCGCGCATGACCCGCACTTTCACCCGCCTCGAAGTCACCGTTTTTCCTCCGCCGCGGATACACGGCGGGTACGACAACTCTGGCAGGGCATTTTCGCGGAACTGTTGCCCCGGAGTACGCAGGGTGCGGCGGCCCCGGCGTCTCCTCCCCCTCACAGGCGATATACCCAGACTACTTTAGTCCGAAAGGAGCACGACGCGATGCAAGCCTATTTGACGGAGTCTCCGTATTACTTCTCCTCCAAGCATCTCTTGCCGGCTGGCTCAGTGGTCTTTTTCTCGACAAAGATCCGTCGCTATGTCCACCCCACCGATGGCGTGCTGCTCGACGGACATCCGCGCCTGCAGCGACTTTCGGAGGGCGAAAGCCAAGCGTTATCAGTACAGTGGCGTGAGGCGCTGGCCCGCTACTAAAGCCCCCTTGGTCTCGGCTTTGTCTATGGAGAAAGCGGGCTCGCCGCGGTCTGCGCCACGCGCCCGCGCGTGCGGAACATATGGCCGCCGAGGACAACGCCGGTCGGGGTGGAAGATGTCCTCCTGCTGCGCTTGTCTTTGTTTCTCCGTGCCTACGCCGCTTCGTTCTCGCTCAGCGGGCGGCCCGCGCTGCGTATCCACACGTTCCGCGGGTCAGCGTTGATGGAGCACACCACGATCGTCCCCTCCTTACTCGCGCGATGATCGCAGGATTGCAACATTTGGAGCAGGAATTTGACAGACAGAGCCGGACACCTGCGTTATCTTTTGAGTGAACGAAGGGGAAAAAGGCTCACCACGGTCAGGGGCTTCGCGCGCTCAGCGGCATGGCAGTCGGCGCCCGCGCACGCAGGCGCTCCTTGCACAGAGCCGCCAGGATAGATTATGAGCATACACGATGATGCCCCCGTCTTGCACGCCACACGGATCGATCTCCCCCTGGAAATCCGTGTGGCCGTGATTACTCTGCTGAATCAGACCTTGGCCTACACTGTGGATCTCCGCTCCCACGTCAAACATGTCTGCCTACGCCACGGCGCTGCGCAGCGCCGTCACGCAAGCGGCTGAGGTGGAAGATGCCGGCAGTGCAGCAGTCTATAACCGACATCTCGCGCGGGGCTGACACACAGCTCTGGGTCTTGGAAGCACACTTCCAACGCTAAGGCGCACGGAAAACTACAGGCTCCCGCCACGCAGCCACCCCAGCGAAGGCAGGAACTTAAAAGTCTGTTCATAAGGAGAGCAACGATGACAACCACTTTGTTACAGAGCATTACCCAACAGTTGACGCCGGAAATGGTACGACACGTAAGCCTGTTCCTGGGAGAAACTCAGGCCCAGACGCAACAAGCCATCGACGGAGCCATGCCCACTCTTCTTGCCGGTCTCATACACTTGTCCTCTTTACCACATGGACCGACCCGACTTTTGGACGTGATCACGCACGACAATTACGGACGCTTGTTAAACAATCTCTCCGGTCTGTGTGACGAAGGCAATACCACACACAATGTGATAACTGCGGGCCAGGATATCCTCCGCGTGGTGTTCGCCGAAAAGCTCGATACTGTATGTGAGTTGATTGTTGCCGCTAGCGGCGTCTCGCGTCTCTCTGCATCCTCTCTGTTGAGTCTTACGGCGCCCGTCGTCGTTGGGGTGCTCGGGCGGGTCCGAGCCATGCAAGGACTGAATGCGGCGCGCCTCACCACGGTGTTGCTGGGTCAGCAAGAGGCCATTGCCAAACTGGCGCCGGCAGGATTGGCTGAGGTGCTTGGCGTGAGCACACTAACGACTCTAGGGTCTGAATTGACGGACACTAACACGGCGCGCTTGCCCGGCCCGGTGCGGCGTATAGCGACTGACCCCGTGAAAGACAAAAGTCCGCTGAAGAGATGGCTCCGGTTCATATGTGGCGTCGGAGCGGTCGGGTTGTTGTGCTTCTTGTGGGGACGCGGTTCTGCGGTGACGCCGCTATTGCCGGTGAAACCGGGGCCGGCTGCCGCTCCGAGCGTCGCGGCCGTGACTCTTCCAGACGGCGCTGTCCTGGCTCTCCCGGAGGGTTCCTTCACGTATAACGTTGCTAGGTTTCTCGGAGACCGTGCCGATACGACTGTGCCCAAGGCCTTTGTGTGCGACCATCTGAAGTTCGACTTCGGCACGACGCGTTTGACCGCAGAGTCCGTGCGGACGGTCACTGATCTCAGCGCCATTCTGCAAGCCTACCCCACCGCTGACGTGCGACTGGACGGCTATACCGAGGGCGTCGGGAACATGGAAGACAACCAGAGGGCATCCGTGGGGCGGGCAGTCGCCCTCAAGGAGCTCTTGATACGCAGCGGGATTGCCGCGACCCGCATCACCACGGCCGGCTATGGCCGGGAAACGCCTGTAGCGGCGAAAGATACAGAAGATGGACGGATACGGAGACTGGAACTGGTGGTAGTGAAAAAGTGAGGAGCGCAGGGGCGCTCTCCTGCTGCGCCGGCGGAAGCACCGACACCCGGGAGGGCAATGCATTATGGCCAGCCACCATGAGCCATGAACTGCGCACCCCGCCGGGTGTCAGCGTAGGGTACACTGATCTGATAATGGAAGGCGAGTTTGGCGCGGTCACGCAAGAGGAGCGTAGTATCTTAGGACGTGTGCGTCAGAGCGCTTCAGCGTTGCTCGCCCTCATCACGGCCATGCTCGACGTGAGTCGCCTGGACGCAGGGCGGCTGCCCGTGCATGGGCAAGAAGTCAGGAGCCCGGCGCTATTCGAGGAACTCAAGATGGAAGCTCGAGCGATCTGCGAACAGGCGCGGCCGGACGTGGTGTGGCAGGTAGAGGACGCCCTACTTTCGTTGCACACAGACCGAGGCAAACTCAAAATCATCCTCAAGAATCTACTGGGCAACGCGCTCAAGTTCACACCCCAGGGCCGTATCACCGTACGGGCGCAACGCCGCGAGGCGGGCGTCGAGGTTTGTGTCACCGACACCGGCATTGGTATGCCCCAGGACGCGCTCACCATGATTTTCGAGCCGTTTCGGCAAGTGGCAGGAGAGGGAGGAGACACACAACAGGGGACCGGGCTTGGATTACATATTGTGCAGCGGCTAGTGGCATTGCTCGGCGGTACGGTGGCGGCGGAAAGCGGGTGCGGCTGCCTGGCGGTGAGAAAGCCTCGTCGCGGATTGAGCCGGCGCTCTGATGCGATGCTGGGGGTCTTCTCTCTCGCGGCTTGACACGGAGGCGAGGATGCGCGACCACCGTTCCGTGGATGATGTTGCGCACTTCTGATCTCTGGCGCCAGAGATCAGAAGAACAGGAGCAGGCAAACAAGGAGAGGCGGAGGAGGGCGATCCGGAAGGCAGAAGGAATCTTAAGGGCCTTCTGCCTTCACGCGTCGTCCGCGCGCTCCGTGTCCCATCTCCGCGGGAGCGCCAGGCTCGCCGTAGAGAGACCTCTCTCCGTTCCTCTGCACGATTGTCGCACGATTCCAACATTTCCAGCACGAATCTCACAGACGGCGCGGAACATTGGCATTATCATTCTTACATACAGGCGAACGAGGGATGCACGGCATTCCCTCTGGGGCAGACCAAAAGAGGTGTAGTATGTCTATCTTCCATACGATGTTTAGCGGCTGGCGCCGTGTCCGGGCGGCTTTTAACGTGGGTGGCCGCCAGACGCCGCTGGAGAGCGTATGCAACGCATACCGCGGGGAAGTCGATCTAGCGACCTTGTGCACCCAGCACGCGCACCGAATGTGCTATCCCCAATTCCGTGTAGCGTTGCTGCGCATTGCCGCTGAGGCGCAGGCGCATCTTCCCTGGTTGCACGAGCAGATCGTCGCCTTGGGGGGGAGCCTCCCCTCCGCCGCTCCTTTGCCGACCCCGGAGGGGAACAGCTGGGAGTGCCTCCGCCGCGCCGTGGAAGAAGCGCAGCGTGGCTGCCTCCGCTTGTTGGAGTGGAGCCATCTCGTCGAACGGGAAGCGCCCGCACTCGCCAGGGGCCTCCGGCGCATCCGCACGGACAAGTTGAGGCAGCGTGAAGAGTGCCGTGCGATGTGGATGAAAAGCGACCCGTACACCCTTGCCACGATGGAGTCCTCGCAAGCCCAGGACGAGGAGCTTGAACACGCCTGGCTTGAGCAACGGAAGAATGCCTGGCTGGACCACGAGCAGGCGGCATGGCGGGCTGGAGGAAAGCAAACACCCTGGGCCGAATGGGCGGGGGAGCAGGAGTTCAAATGGGCGACCGAGCTGCCACACTACCACCGCGCGTGGACGCAACGCCTAGCTGAGAAAAGAAAGACGACGACACGCCATACAGACCACAAGGCTAACCCGGCAACAACGGCGGATTACGGCAAGTCCGCCTTCGCTGTCGAGGCGTGAATACGACAGGCTCTCTCTGTTTGAGAATCAACGCCGCACCATGCTTGTCACGTGGGGAATGCGAAAAACACAAACGCGTATGCTTCATACTCAGAATACGTCACGGCGTGACTGAATCTGTGGCGCATCGCGCAGGAGGAATTACTGTGTATTACAAACGCGCATGCTATAGTGGAGCTATAGGTGGCTTTGTCACCTTATTCGCGATGATCGTCGGTCGTCGCGCGGGAGTCACCGACCTGAATATGGAGTTGCTCCTGGGTAGCATGGTTACACGCGATCTTTCTCTCCTGGCGGACGCCATAGGGATCGTGCTGTACCTATTCTTTGCTGGGCTGATTGCCTGCCTCTACGCCGTTGGCTTTGTGCATGTGACCCAACGGGCCAGTTGGGCTCTTGGACTGTTATTTTCCCTCGTGCACGTGGGCATGATGGGTCTCGTCATGGATGCGTTGGGAGACATTCATCCACTGCTGATCCGACCGCCGCTCCCCCTCCTTGAAGGTCACCTCCTCGCACCTGGACTGTTCGCGGTGAATTTTGGCGCTACGACCGTGCTCGGATTCATTGCGCTCCACTTCGCGTATGGCGCGCTCGTTGGCGGGATGTTCCAGGCGGCCCCACGGCGTCGCCTCGTTCCCGTACTAACGTGAAGAAGTTCGGAGCCTACCGCTTATTGTTTACATTCTTAACAAAAACTGGTCTCTGTCCGGCCCCTGTCCACAAGAAGAAGGGGTCGGGAAGGCACCAGTTACTTTAGCAAGTATTTCAACACACCAAGGAAACAGAAAGGATCGATGATGAACCAACCACGAGAGATGGATGTCGGAAAGACCCGGCACTGCCTAGAAGTCCTCCACGCCGTGCAAACAGACTCCCGCACCTCAGCCTGGTATTGGGGCGACGTGCGCGGCAAGGCGGCCGTCGGCGCGGCCACTACGGCCCTCTGGCGTAGAGATCTCATTTGCGCCCGAGTCGGACCGCCGCCGTTTCAACTCACCGCGAAAGGGGAAGCCTTTCTACAGACCCATCACAAAGAATGGGAAGCGTTTCTGGCCAACCCGGATCGGCGCGAACTCGTAGAACATTTTTCCCAGGCTTTGCAGCAACTGCCAGAAGTTCAGGAAGCGCGCGACGTATTGTGAGGGCTCTCGCTATGAGTGAGAGCCCCAGCCTCGTCTCTCTCCCGCGCCGGAGCAGCCGCTTGCTCCCCGCCGTTGTGAAGTGCGCTCTTGGGAGCCGTGAGCTTACGCAAATCGAGCCGCGGCAGGTCCTCGGTCCGCAGGGTCTCTTTTTCTAATAGCTGGACGGCGCTGTCTTCGAGTTCCTGACGAAACGTGGTGAGAATATGGAGCGCCGTTTCGCACGCACGGTCCGTGAGTTTGCGGACGGCGCAGTCAATCTCGCGCGCGGTCTCCTCGCTGTACTGACGTTCGTGCGTAGGGAAGGGCGTCTGACCGAGCAGCGACCGGCGCTGTTCCTCGTAGGTCATCTGGCCCAGCGCGTCGGACATCCCGTACCGGGTCACCATAGCGCGGGCGATAGTCGTTATCTTATCGAAGTCGTCGGCCGCACCGGTGGTGACCTCGGCGAAGATGAGCATTTCTGCGGCGCGCCCACCCATGAGGACCACCATTTTATTGTGTAACTCGCCGCGGCTCATGAGGAACCGCACGCGGCGTCACTGGCTTGGGCAAAGAGATCGCGCATGCGGACGGCCACGACGCCGACGAACATTTCGACAAACTCGGAGCCGCTGAGAGAGAAAAACGGGACCCCGGCTTCGCCGGCCACGGCTCGGGCAAGCAGAGTCTTCCCCGTCCCTGGCGCCCCCACCAACAGCACCCCCTTGGGCATGTGGGCTCCCAGACGGCCGTACTCCTTAGGACTCTTGAGAAAGGCGACGATTTCTTTCAACTCGTCCTTGGCTTCCTCGACTCCGGCTACGTCGTCGAAGGTCACCTTGGTATCCTTGACGACGTAAACTTTCACTTTGCTCTTGCCGACGGCCATCAGGCCGCCGAGCCCTTGCTTTTCGGCGAGGCCACGGAAAACAAACCGCCAGAGCACAAAGAAAAACAGCACCGGCAGCACCCAGGACAACAGATCCCGCACCCAGGCGCTCTCGATCACCCCGGTGAATTTCACGTCAGCCTGGCCCAGGCGATCGGCCAGTTGCGCGTCGACGCGGGTCGTGATGAAGAGTGCTCGGCCGTCCGGGAGCGGCGTTTTCAGCTTGCCTTCGAGAGAGTCCTGACGCACATAGACCTCTGCGATCTGCTTGTCTTTCAGGAGCTGCTCCAATTCGCTGTAGGAAAGGACCTTGACTGGGCGTTCCGTCAACCAATATTGAAAAAATAGAATGGCGAGAAAAGCAAGGAGCGCGTACGCCATATTCAGTTGGGTTCTTTTATTCATAGGGAGCCCCTTCTCTTGAATGCTGGCGCATGAACTGGAAGCGCCACTGTGTCATCCCTTCCCGGGTGAGTGAACCCGTCATGAAGAGCTATCGACAGCTCCACCTTCCTGATAGCGGAGACCGACGCGGAAATATAGCCGTGCTGTGACACTGATAATTCCAGCGGGACGGCATTGCTCATGGGATGGCGTTGTCTTCCGCCTCTCACCTCTTGATATTGTCGCTCCACAAGGTCGAGTCGTCGGTGCAAAATGCATAGAGAGAGCGCGCTGCGGCTACCCGCATTGTATCTCCGACGGGAAAGGACTATAGTGTTTTTGTAGTTGTTTGTTTTTCCCTGACAGCGAGTTGGTTCGAGACTATACAGGCCCCTGGAACCGTACTCATGGTTTCTGGGGCCTTGTTGTATACTCTTGGAGGTTATGATGGCGACGAAATTGTTTGTTGGAAATTTGCCCTTTAGCGCGACCGGGACGGAGCTGGAAGGATTATTCGGTCAGGTTGGCGCGGTGACGTCGGCGAATGTGGTTGCTGACAAGTTCACGGGTCACTCGCGCGGGTTCGGCTTTGTCGAAATGGGCAGTACGCAGGACGCACAGGCCGCGATCGAGCGATTCAATGGCTATGAGCTGCAGGGGCGCGCTTTGACCGTTAATGAAGCGAAACCGCAGCAGAACCGTGGCGGTGGGGGTCGCGAGCGCCGCTGGTAGAGCACCCGATAGTGGTCGTAACTTGACCCGAGCAGCGATCGGTTGACTGTTCGGTCTGGGCAGTGTACCTGCAGACCGGACAGCGATTGCCGGCTAAGGAGGAGCCAATGAATGACAATCGCCTTGTCCCCCTTGTCGAGGCGGGAAGTTCCACACGACCCGCGCTCAATCAAGGGGCAATCCTCCATTGGGACGGTCATAGTGACGTACGCCACGTTGAGGGACCCCACACGCCCTTGACGCCTGCATTCTTATCTTCTTTTCAGGCAAGCGGTCAGCCCCCTTCACTCCGCATCCACCCCTATTTGACTCTGGATAAGACTGGTCTCGTTTCATCGGGAGCTTCCCGGAAGATCCTGTGGGAACAGGAGGCGATGCTCTTGACCTTTGCCCTTGATCCTATCCTCCTCGCGGACAGCGCCGCCGAATGGATTCCCAGGGCCACTGGCGAGTTGGTGTGGACGCCCTGCCAGGATCAGTCTGCGTCCTTTACCCCTCCTGTGCATCCGGTATTGCTCGTCCACTCATTTCACGAAAGATGTCCAGTGGAACGTGTTGAGATCGTGCCCCACTTGAGAGGACAGGACCCCTTGCTCCACCACATGGCGCTGGTTCTACAGACCGAAATTGAAGGAGACGGTGTTGATGGGCGTCTGTACGCGAAGTCGTTGGTCGATGCACTCGCAGTCCACTTTCTCAGACGTTTTGGCGCTACGCGCCACTTTCTGCATCAAGGGCGCGAGGGGCTGTCTCTCTATAAACTGCGGCATACGATCGCCTATATCAAAGCGCATCTGGCGCAAGAACTCTCTCTAGGCACGCTGGCCGCCGTGGAAAAGACAAGCCCGGCCCATTTTGCCCGTCTGTTTAGGCAGGTCACCGGGCTGGCTCCCCACCAGTATGTGATTACGTGCCGGATGGAAGAGGCGAAGCGGTTGTTAGCCAAGACCGAGGAGACCCTCAGCAGTATTGGGCTTCAAGTTGGGTGTGCAGACCAGAGTCATTTTACGGCGCTCTTCCACAAACATGTGGGCCTGACCCCCAAAGCCTATCGCGACAGCCTAAAGAGCTAGGTTTTGTTGGTGCGCCGCTCTCAGGGCCCGCTGGCAAGCCGCGCCAGCGGCGCCAGCAGGGCCCCCCTTCGGTAACTATCCGCCGTACGCCAAACCCTCCTGTACGATCGTCGCAAGATTTCAACATTTTGAGTATGAATCTCACAGACGGCGCGAGACCTCGGCGTTATCATCCTGGTAATGATCGGAGGTCGTTGGTATGGACAAATTCTCTTCTTTCTTGTCTCTTTCCCTTTTGGTCTGCGCACTACTGTCGTCTGGCTGTTTTCCCGGGAGCAGATACGGACAGAGGTATGGTGATAGATACGGATACAGCGGTGGCTCTTACCAGCCATCTAGGCGCCAAACCGTGACGTGTGAATCTCGAGGAGGCAGATCCGAGTATTGTCCGACCGGCAGCCGGGGAGATGTCCGACTGGACCGACAACTCAGTGACGCCCCGTGTCGCGAATATGAAACATGGGGTACGGATCGGGATGGGGGCGGGATCTGGGTGGATCGGGGCTGCCGAGCTGTTTTTTCTATCGAAGGGTAGAGGGGGACTCGGGCCGGAACCTGAACAGCAAGCAATTCTCCTGAAATCATGGTGGTGCAATGAGACAAGACCTTCAGTCAACTTTTTTGAGTTCGGGGTGTTTCCTTGATGCGCTCCTCAGTGGACAGCTGGGTCCCACGGTGTGGTCGTCTTGCGTGCTTCCCGAACACGGGTTGTCCACCCCGGAGTTGAAATTCAATGCCGAACCGCACGGACCGTATTCCGTCTTCTCCGAAAACGGAAACCTGGCCGTCAAGGACGCTCCAAGGGGGAGCGGAAACGTTTAGAAACTAGATTGGAAGATAACATGCCGCTCATACAACTCGTTGTCACACTCATCATCGTCGGGGTGCTGCTATGGGCTATGAACACGTACATCCCGATGGACCCAAAGATACGGCAGATCATCAACATCGTCGTGGTCGTGGCCGTGGTGCTCTGGTTGTTGAGGGTGTTCGGCGTGCTTGACTACGCCCGAGGCATCCGGGTCGGCGCAGCGCAGACGGGGCCACTCGGTGGTGTGTGCGCCGTTCTTGGGGAGGGCGCGGCATTGTATCCGCCTCTTACTCAGGTACAGGCCCGTTATGAAAACCGGGATATTCCCACCGGCTCTCGTCCGTGGAGGATAGAGGAACCCTTATGATCCCAACTGAACCCCTACCAGTCTAGACGTGGAGAAGAAGGGAAGCGATTCTCATGGAAGACCATGGGGAGGAGCTGCGAGGTTTGCGGTTTTCATTAGGACGTCTACTTCTCGGGAGACAGCAATGGGCAGCTGAGTAGAAGATTTGGATCGTCGCCAGATTATGGCAGGAGTTTTTGCAGGAGGAGACGAGATGAGCGCAGTCAAGATGGTGGCAATCGTACTGATCGCGGCCGGCGTCCTCGGGCTGGTGTATGGCAGTTTCAGCTACACCAAGGAGACGCAGGAGGTCAAGCTGGGTCCGCTTGAGCTGTCGATGAAAGAGAAGCAAACAGTCAATGTCCCGATCTGGGCTGGGGTGGGGGCGATAGTGGTTGGCGGCGCACTCCTGCTTTTTGCAAGTAAGCAGAGCTAACACCTGCCACAAGAACGATGCCTACGACTCCCCATCTCGAGCGGCATTTCACCGCAACGGACACGGTGCGTGACCTCGTCTTCGGCATGTCGGACGGCTTGACCGTTCCGTTCGCCCTGGCCACATCGGAGAAGCGGGGACGGGGAGAACCGAAGAAAGAAAACTCCTCTCAGATTCCTCGATTCTCCGTTTCCCCGTGTCTTCTCCAGAGGCATGTTTCCAGAATGATCTCACCCACTATACCTGGCTGCCAGGCGAGAGAATCCCCTAGTGACGGCGTATTTCCTTGACGACCATCCACCCATTCTCCGGCTCCTTGAGTTAGCGATTAGGGAATCCGGAAATACGTCGGTGTCGCTGTGCGGAGAGCTAGCGGGCAGGCTCGAGGCGCTCCCTCGTTTGTGAGCGCAGGACTCAGGTCATTCAGCATGCCCGCAGCCTTAGCACCAGACATTAAGCATGCCATCAGAAATACCAGTGCTTGCTCGCCTTCCTCCTTGGCGTAAGACACAACGACTCAATCGGGCGGGACGCCCACACCCCGGGTTGCGTCCATCCCGCCCAGCTATTTCTTGCCCTTCGCCACAGGCTGTTGCAGACGGATGTAACTGTCTTGTTTGGACTTTGCCGCGGCTGCGCTTCCTGCCTTGGCGGCGTCCTTCTGCTTTTGATTGCGTTGTTTCGACTTGAGGGACTTATCGCCCATTGTTGCCTCCCTAGCGATGGCGTAAGCTATTAGTGATAAGCATGACAGCTGTAGCCTTAGTGGGCAAGCGGGTGGCGGCGCCATCGCCCTTTTCGCAGTGCGACCGAAAACTGTAGAAAATTTGCTTTTGTCGCAAATCGCCAGAGAAGAGATAAAGGGCAACAGCGGCGCTGCTGGTCTGATTGTCGCAGGATTCCAACATTTACAGCAGAAATTTCACAGACGGTGTGAGAGGTCTGCGTTACCTTTGGGCGATGATGTTCCTCATTTTTGCCCTGATTACTGGCGTGCTGGGGGCGACTGGCGTAGCCGGGTCTGCCAGTCAGATTGTCAGCTCTTGTTCATTCTCTTTTTAGCTGGGTCCGTTATGAACCTGTTCCGTAACGTCCGTCCCAAGGCCCTGGCTCTTCCGGAACTCGAAGAACCGATCCGGGGGGAACTCTTTAGCAGTGAACGTCTGGAGCACCATGCCGAGAGCCTCGCCGCCGCTCAGCCCGTCACGACCACGCTGCAGAAGGGTCGTCGGCTATTGCCACGCGTGCTGGGCAACGGGCGGGTACTGCTCGATTCGTATCGTGCCATTGCCCAAGCCATCCGAGAAGAGCGCGCGATCACACCCGCAGCCGAATGGCTGGTCGATAATTTCTACATTGTGGAGGAGCAACTGCGTGAGATCGATGACGACCTGCCACCCGGCTATTACCGAGATCTGCCAAAGCTGGCCGATGGTCCACTCCAGGGGTATCCGCGCGTCTATGGGCTGGCGTGGGCGTTTGTCGCCCATACGGATAGTCGGTTTGACCCGGAGACGCTCGGTCGGTTCGTGCGCGCCTACCAGCGCGTACAGCCCTTGACGATCGGCGAACTCTGGGCCGTTGCTATCACCTTGCGGATCGTACTCGTCGAGAATCTCCGACGCCTGGCGGAGCGGATCGTGCACGGACGGGCGGCACGGCAGGAGGCCGACATGGTGGCGGACAGCTTGCTCGGACTCGGCGGCCGCTCAATCGAGCCGGCGGCGACGGCCCTGCGGCGGTTCGAGGGCGCCCCGTTGGCGACGGCCTTTGCGGTCCAGCTCGTCCAGCGGCTGCGCGATCAGGATCCGGTGGTCACGCCGGCTCTCCACTGGCTCGACGAACGCCTAGCGGCTCAAGGGACGACAGCCGATGAGATTGTCCGGGTCGAGCACCAGCAGCAGGGAGCAATGAACGTGACCGTCCGCAACGTGATCACTAGTATGCGCCTGATGTCTACGTTCGACTGGGCGGAATTCTTCGAGAGCGTCAGTCTTGTCGACGCCATGCTCCGGGCCGACACTGACTTCGCCGCCCTGGACTTTGCGACACGCGATGCGTACCGGCACGCGATCGAGGAACTCTCGCGGGGCTCACAGCATACGGAGCTTGAAGTTGCCCGGCGAACCGTGCTCCACACGAAACGCTGTCGGGTTACGGCACAAGGAGCAAGCAACCTTCCTGGCGACCGTCGAGAGGACCCCGGCTACTACCTCATCGCGCAAGGGCGTGTCGCCTTTGAGCGGGAACTCGGCTTCCATGTACCAATCAAGACCTGGCTTCTTCGCTTCTACCTTACGCAAGCAACCTCTCGATACCTCGGAACCATCGCGATCGTCAGCGGGCTCATTCTCGCCTTGTTCCTTTTCAATGCCGGCGCAGCGGCAGTGAGTGCAATGGGCCTGTTTCTCGTCGGGCTTCTCGCTCTCGTCCCAGCCTCGGACCTGGCGATCGCCTTGGTGAATCGCGAAGTCATGGCGCTGATCAGACCCCGGGCGCTGCCCAGGCTGGCGCTCCGTGACGGAGTGCCGGCGGAGCTACGGACATTGGTCGCCGTACCGACTCTCCTGACAGGGCAAACCCAGATTGCGGAACAGATCGAACGGCTGGAGGTGCACTACTTAGCGAATCCAGATGGTGATCTTCGTTTCGCGCTCCTCTCCGACTGGACAGACGCGCCCCTGGAAACCATGCCGGGAGACGACGAATTGCTCGCGGCGACGGTTGAGGGCATCGCGCGGCTCAACCGTCGCTACGGGCTCGCCCCGGACGGGGGTGAGCGCTTCTTTCTGTTCCACCGGCGGCGCGGCTGGAACGAGAGCGAACAGAAGTGGATCGGGTGGGAGCGCAAACGGGGGAAGCTCCATGAACTGAACCGCCTACTGCGCGGCGCCACAGACACCACCTTTTTGTTGACGGGTAGCCAGGCGGCCCTTGTCCCGTCTGGCATTCGGTACGTGATCACGCTCGATGCCGACACCCGGCTGCCGCGGGGGGCCGCGTGTCGACTGGTCGGCGCCCTGGCGCACCCCCTCAATCGGCCGAGGTTTGATCCTCACGTAGGCCGAGTCGTTGAGGGGTACGCCGTGCTGCAGCCGCGTGTCACGCCGACGCTCCCGACTGATCGCGAGAGCTCTCTTTTCCAGCGCATCTTCTCGAGCCCGGGTGGCATTGACCCGTACGCCTCCGCCGTCTCCGACGTCTACCAGGACCTTTTCGGCGAGGGTTCTTACATCGGGAAAGGGATCTACGACATCGATACCTTCGAAGCGGCCCTCGCGGGGCGGGCGCCGGAGAATGCCCTGTTGAGTCACGACCTCTTTGAAGGCATCTTCGCGCGGGCGGGGCTCGTCACTGATATCGAGTTCTTCGACGAGTTTCCCTCGCACTACGAGGTCGCCGCGGCCCGCCAACACCGCTGGGCCCGCGGTGACTGGCAGCTATTACCGTGGATCCTCGGGCACGCACGCGACGCGAGCGGCGCTCGGGTCCTCTCCACGATTTCCCTGATCAACCGCTGGAAGATGCTCGATAACCTCCGGCGTACGTTGTCGGCGCCGGCCGCCTTCCTGGCCTTGATTGCCGGATGGACGCTGCCGTTCGCTTCGCCGGTGACTTGGACGACGTTTGTGTTCGCTACCATCGCCCTCCCTCCCCTTTTGCCCGTCTTGACTGGCCTGATCCCGCATCGCCGCGGGATTGCGAAACGCAGTCACCTACGTGCCGCCGGCACGGACTTGGTCCTTGCCGTGTCGCAGGTGGCGCTCACGGTAACGTTGCTGGCCCACCAGGCATGGCTGATGAGCGACGCGATCGTCCGGGCGCTTGTTCGCGTATATGTTACACGCCGAAAATTGCTGGAGTGGATGACTGCCGCGCAGGCGAAATCCGGGTCCGACCTGACCCTTGGCAGCACCTATTATCGGATGAGGGGGACTGTAGCACTCGCCGCCATAGCAGGCATCCTGGTGGCGATTGGGCAACCGGCCTCCTGGCTGGTGGCAACGCCGTTCGTTCTGCTCTGGGCGCTGTCCCCCGTGGTGGCGCGCTGGATCAGCCTTCCACCGCGCACGGCCGGGGCTAAGCCACTCTCGGCAGGTGATATTCGTATCTTCCGGTTAACCGCGCGCCGGACCTGGCGGTTCTTCGAAACCTTTGTCGGCCCGGAGGACCATGCTCTTCCTCCCGACAACTTTCAGGAAGAGCCAACACCAGTCGTGGCGCACCGCACATCACCCACCAACCTCGGGCTGTATCTCCTCTCCGTCATCGCCGCACGCGATTGCGGATGGCTCGGCGCCGTGGCCGCAGTCGAACGGCTCGAAGCGACGCTCGGGACGATGAACGGCCTCGAGCGTTTTCGTGGTCACTTCTATAACTGGTATGACACGCGCGACCTTCGCCCGCTCGACCCGAAATACGTGTCCTCGGTAGACAGCGGCAACCTCGCCGGTCATCTCATCGCACTTGGACAGGCGTGTCAGGACCTCATCACCCGCCCGTTGCTTGGTCCGCAGGCGCTCTCCGGGATTGAAGACGCCGTGCTCCTCGTCCGCGCGTCGGCACGCGCGATCGCTGACGACCGGCGCACCCAAACGGTCACCCGCAAACACCTGGACGAAGCACTTGACGCCCTCGCCGCTTTACTCAGTCCGGTTCCCGTGACTCCGGTTGATTGGGCGGTGCGCTTCACCGAGCTCGAGGCCCGCGCTCATACCATGGTAGACATTGCGCGCACGTTGACTGCGGAACGGGGTGACAGCGCCGACGCAGAGATACTCGCTTGGGCAGAGGCCGTGCGCGCCGGCATCGAGAGTCACGCGCACGATCTTGACGTGGCATTTCCCTGGGCACGGCCTGTCTTTGGGAATGCTACCGCAAATCATGAGACGACCGCAGAGCAGGCGTTGGGTTGGATGGCGATCGAACGTTTCTTTAGCTCGCTCCCGACCCTGGCCGACACGCCGGATCACTGTGAGGTCGCCATACGCGAACTCTCGACTCTCCGCCTGCGTATGGCGACCGAGGGCGCTACACAGGGTGATGCCCTTGCACGCATCGATGCCTTAGTCGAGGGCTTAGGGTGTTCAGCCGCTTCCGCCAGCGGGGTTGTCCGGCGACTTACGGCCCTCGCTCAGTTGACAAAGACGATGTTCGACGCCATGGAGTTTGGCTTTCTCTTCGACCCGACGCGGAAGCTCTTCTCGCTCGGGTACCGTGTTCTCGACAACAGTCTCGACCCGAGTTGTTATGACCTGCTGGCGTCCGAGGCGCGACTCACCAGCTTCGTCGCCATTGCGAAGGGCGACGTCCCGTCGTCGCATTGGTTTCACCTCGGTCGCCCGTTAACGCCGGTAGACTGGGGCTCCGCGCTCGTCTCCTGGTCCGGGTCGATGTTCGAGTACCTCATGCCCACGCTGGTGATGCGCTCTCCGTCAGGGAGCCTGCTAGACCAGACGTACTATCTCATCGTCCGCCGGCAGAGGAAGTATGGAGCCGAGCGTGGCGTGCCGTGGGGAGTTTCAGAATCGGCCTACAACGCGCGTGATCTCGAGCTGACCTACCAGTACTCGAATTTCGGTGTGCCGGGCTTGGGGCTCAAACGTGGGCTGAGCGAAGACGTGGTCGTTGCCCCCTACGCAACGGCGCTGGCGGCGATGATCGACCCGAGGACGGCGGCGCAGAATTTCGTACGTCTCAGCGAAGCTGGCGCGAGCGGTCGCTATGGCTTTTATGAGGCGCTCGATTACACGGCTACACGGGTCCCCGAGGACCAACGCGTGGCCGTCGTGCGCGCCTATATGGCGCATCACCAAGGGATGGCGCTCGTGGCGCTCGCGAACGTCCTCTATGAGGGCCTCATGCGCGGGCGCTTTCACGCCGAACCAATCATACAGGCCACCGAGCTGCTGCTGCAGGAACGCACTCCGCGGGACGTCCTGGTTGCCCGCCCCAGGGTCGAGGAGGTGCGAGCGGCCGCGAACGTCCGCGATCTCATTCCGCCGGTCCTCCGTCGCTTCACCTCCGCACACGACCCGACTCCCGGCGTCCACCTCCTCTCCAACGGACGATACGCGGTAATGGTCACGGCGGCGGGCTCCGGATACAGCCGGTGGCGAGACCTTGCGGTCACACGCTGGCGGGAGGACCGCACGCGTGATGCGTGGGGAACGTACGTGTTCCTTCGCGACAGACAAAGCGGCGCGGTCTGGTCGGCCGCATACCAACCGAGCGGAGTCGAACCGGACACCTACGAAGTGGCTTTTTCCGAGGATCACGTGGAGATCCGGCGGCGTGATGGCGCCATTGCCACTACGCTTGAAGTCGTCGTGTCGCCGGAGCATGACGCCGAGGTTCGCCGGGTGTCGATCACGAACCTGGGGACGCGCACCCGAGAGATCGAGCTGACCTCGTACGCCGAGATCGTGCTGGCGCCGCCCGCAGCCGACGGGGCCCACCCGGTGTTTTCCAATCTGTTCGTCCAGACGGAATTTGCTCCCGAACTCAGCGCCCTGCTCGCTACGCGCCGGCCACGGTCACACGGCGAGCCCCAGGTCTGGGCGGCGCACGTAATCGTCGCCGAAGGGGAAACCGTCGGCGACGTGCAATGCGAGACCGACCGTGCCCGGTTTCTCGGCCGCGGGCGCGGGATCCGGACGCCAATGTCGGTCATCGACGGCCGCCCACTCTCCAACACGGTCGGTGCGGTGCTCGATCCCATCGTCAGCCTCCGACGCCGCGTCCGGCTGGCGCCGGGCGGCAGCGCCCGGGTCACGTTCTCGACGCTCATCGCGTCATCACGCGACGACGCGCTCGCCCTAGCCGACGAGTATCACGATCCGGCGACATTTGAGCGTGCGGCCACGCTGGCGTGGACGCAGGCCCAGCTCCAGTTACACCACCTGGGCATTGATCCCGATGAGGCATATCTTTTCCAAGAGCTCGCCAGCCAGATCCTGTACTCGGATCCTACATTGCGGCCTTCGTCCGCCGTGCTCACACGCAATATCCAGGGGCCCTCGGCACTCTGGCGGCACGGAATTTCCGGCGACCCGCCGATTGTTCTGGTCCGCATCGACGAACCCGAGGATCAGGGGATTGTCCGCCAACTCCTGCGCGCCTACGAATACTGGCGGATGAAACGGTTAGCAGTCGATCTTGTGATCTTGAATGAACAGGCCTCGTCCTACGTGCAAGATCTTCAGGTCTCCCTCGAGGCGCTAGTGCGAACGAGCCAGTCACAGCTGCAGCACGAAGGGCACACCCCGCATGGGAATGTGTTCATTCTGCGAGCGGATCTCATTTCAGTCGAAGATCGCCTCCTTCTCCAGACTGCCGCTCGCGCTGTGCTGTTGAGCCACCGCGGCGCCCTGAGCGAGCAGGTCATACGTCAGCATCGATCCCCCACCGCAGCAGCGCCATTACCGCGGCGGCTGCCCGAGGCGAAGCCGTTGGACTTTGTCCCGCCCCCACGGTCCGACCTCGAATTCTTCAACGGCCTCGGCGGCTTCGCTGCGGATGGTCGTGAGTATGTGACGATCTTGGGCGAGGGACAGTGGACGCCAGCACCCTGGATCAATGTGATCGCCAATCCTTCCTTCGGCTTCCAGGTTTCTGAGTCCGGCTCGGGTTATACCTGGTCGCTCAACAGTCACGCAAATCAGCTCACGCCGTGGTCGAATGACCCGGTTAGCGACCCGCCGGGCGAGACGATATATATCCGAGACGAAGACAGCGGCGAGTTGTGGGGTCCGACGGTACTGCCGATCCGCGAGGAGGCCTGGCCCTATATCGCCCGACACGGCCAGGGCTACAGCCGCTTCGAGCATGCATCACACGGGGTCTCGCTTGACCTTCTGCAGTTCGCGCCACTTGAAGACCCGGTCAAGATTTCCCGCCTCACAGTCGAGAATCATTCAGGCCGACCCAGACGGCTCTCCGTGACAGCGTATGTCGAATGGGTGCTCGGCGTTGCGCGTAGCGCCTCCGCGCCCTTCGTCGTCACTGAGATTGACGCGGAAACGGGGATAATGCTCGCGCGTAACGCCTGGAACAGCGAGTTTGGTAGTCGGGTCGCCTTTGCCGACCTCAACGGACGTCAGACCACGTGGACGGGTGATCGGACAGAGTTTCTTGGCCGCAACGGCACCCTCGATCATCCAGTAGCGCTTGAACGAGGAGACCGACTCTCAGGAAAGGTTGGCGCCGGCCTCGACCCGTGCGGCGCCCTGCAGACGACAGTTGAGCTCCGTGCGGGAGGCCGTGTTGAGATCGTCTTTTTCCTCGGCGAGGCGGCGACCACAGAAGAAGCGCGGGTATTGATTGCGCGCTACCGCGCGGCTGACCTTGATGCGACCCTACGCATGGTCGCGGAACACTGGGAGAATGTACTGGGCGCGGTACAGGTGACGACACCTGATCGTGCGATGAACGTGTTGCTCAATCGCTGGCTGCTATACCAGACGCTTGCCTGCCGCGTCTGGGCGCGGGCGGCGTTTTATCAGGCGAGCGGCGCCTATGGTTTTCGCGATCAACTTCAAGACGTGATGGCGCTGACGGTGACGCAGCGAGACCTGGCGCGGGCGCACTTGCTGCGCGCTGCGGCGCGGCAGTTCGTCGAAGGGGACGTGCAACATTGGTGGCATCCGCCGTCTGGTCGAGGCGTGCGCACCCGTATCTCCGATGACTTGCTGTGGTTGCCCTACGCGGTCATTCAGTATCTGGAAGTCACGGGCGACATTAGTCTCCTTGATGAAATCGTACCTTTTCTGGACGGACCGATCCTGGCGGAGGGGCAGGATGAGTCATATTTCGAGCCACGCGTCTCCGCACAAACGGGGACCCTGTTCGAGCATTGCGCGCGCGCGCTCGACCGTAGTCTCGCCGTCGGGAGCCATGGGCTGCCGCTGATCGGCACGGGCGATTGGAACGACGGGATGAACCGCGTTGGTCATGCAGGCAAGGGCGAGAGTGTCTGGCTCGGTTGGTTCCTCCACACCATACTGTGGGAATTTGCGCGGCTGGCCGACGCGCGCGGGGAACACCAGCGCGCCGAAATGTGGCGCTTACATGTCAGCGCACTCAAGGCGGCGCTCGAACGCGAGGCGTGGGATGGCGCGTGGTATCGGCGCGCCTACTTTGACGATGGGACGCCGCTCGGCTCTGGCACGAACGCGGAATGTCGCATCGACTCGCTCGCCCAGTCCTGGGGAGTGATCTCTGGCGCTGCCGAGCCGGCGCGTGGGGCGCGCGCAATGGCGGCGATCGAGAAATACCTTGTGCGTCGCGACGACGGCCTCGTCCTCCTCTTCACCCCGCCCTTCGACCGCGGGAACCTGGACCCCGGGTATATCAAAGGGTATCTTCCCGGCGTTCGCGAAAACGGGGGCCAGTACACCCACGCCGCCATATGGTCGATCCTCGCATTTGCCGCCCTCGGCGATGGGGACAAAGCCTACGAACTCTTCACGCTGGTGAATCCTATTAGCCATAGCAACACCCGTGTCGGTATTCATCGCTACAAAGTAGAACCCTACGTGGTGGCGGCGGATGTGTATGCCGAACCGCCGCATGTCGGGCGCGGCGGGTGGACCTGGTACACCGGCGCGGCAGGGTGGATGTATCGCGCCGGCATCGAATGGATCTTAGGATTGCGCGTACGCGGTGCGCTGCTGCATCTCGACCCGTGTATTCCACGCACATGGCCGAAGTTTGCGATCACGTTCCGCTATCACTCGGCGCGCTACGACATTGTCGTCGAGAATCCACATGGGGCGGCGCGGGGGGTGTCGTCTGTTACGCTCGATGGTGCACCGCTCACAGGTGAGGGCGCGCATATCCCGCTTGCCGATGACGGCGTCGCGCACCAGGTGCGCGTTGTCCTTGGAGCAGAGACTCTTCGTGCTCCAAGCTGCACCTCCCTCCTGCGTGCATGAGGCCAGCGACTCCGCTCGTGCAGAAAGCCTGGCGGAATGCCGCCTTTATTCTTCCTGCACCGATAGATATAGACTATCTTCTCCTGATCCATCGGAGAAGAAAGCCCACGGTGACACGTTCTTACCAACGCTTGCCATTGAGGCAGGCCGGGATGATCGGTCAACGTGCCGGCCATAAAACGGTCAGACAACCATCCTGACGCTTTCTTCGAAGAGAGCTCCCGACCCCTGAACCAAACGCCACGAGAGTGGCACACCAGGGTTGTCACCCTGACCGAAGTGAAGGGTCTCAAAGAGCGATGCTTCGCTGCGCTCAGCCTGACAGTCCGGCAAAAGCACGGCGGAAAGTGGACGACTGTGAGGCGCTCCGGTTTAGAGCCTTTGATTGCCGTTACGCTCTTGCCCCAGCTGGGTCAATAATTGAATTTGCTCTTGTTGCAGCAAAATCAACTCTCCCCATTTCTTCTCACGCAACTCGTCTAGCTTTTCGTGCAAACTGAGAATTTCCAGCTCCGCCTTCAAATTGACCTCATAATCATGCGCCGCGTCCACTCTATCCTTTTCCGCTTGGCGACTCTGCGACATCAAAATTACCGGGGCTTGAATGGCGGCAAGCATGGAAAGGAAGAGATTCAGCAGAATATACGGGTATGGATCAAATGTTTCGCCGCGACGCACAAGAAGGAAAAAATTGAGCAGAACCCACGCCAGCAAGCTGAGAGCAAACATGATGATAAACAGCCAGGAGCCGCCAAATGTGGCCACTTGATCGGCAAGTCTTTGCCCAAAAGTTAACTATTTTTCAAACTCCTGATTCGTATCGCGGCTCATAGGTAAGCGTTCCCCCTACTGGTGGATCACGCGCTGTTCAGAATCAGGGAGCGCATCGAGGTCAGCATTAAAACGCTTCTTCGCAAACTCTCGTAGGTGTTTGTTCATCGCAGGGCATTATAGCTTTATTGACAGTGCGCGTCACGAAGCGGACGCCAAGCGCTGCGGGGACGCCTTCCCTCTCCCCTGCACGATTGTCGCACGATTCCAACATTTGTAGCAGGAATGTCACAGACGGCGTGGGGCGCGGGTGTTATCTTTTTGGAGAACGATCGGAATTGGTTCGGTCTTCAGCGCGTTTCTTGTCCCTCATAGAGGGCCACTTATGACCCCAGGAGGCGACTATTATGGGCCTGCTCTTGTTGATCGTCTTAATCGTGCTCCTGGCGGGCGGTCTGCCCGACTTCGGCTACCACTCGTATGGCTATGCGCCCTCGGGCCTCATTGGAGTAGGGGTGATTGTCCTCCTCATTCTACTCCTCACCGGCCGACTCTAAACAGCATGGATATATTGAGCAGATTGAAGGAGAAACAACACATGACCACATACAGTCGGTTTCATCAAGGGATGATTGGAGTCCTGGGCGGTGCGTTACTGGCGGCCTCGATGGGCTGTTCAACGCCCCTCAGTTCGCGCGAAAAGAGTGCGCTGATCGGTGGAGGCGCTGGTCTCGGGGTCGGCGCACTAATCGGTGGAGGAACAGGCGCAGCGATCGGCGGCGCGACTGGTGCATTTGGCGGCGCAGTGGTCGGCGACCAGATGCAGAATCGGGACCGTAAGCGGTACGAGTAGAAGTGGAAACTCGACGCGCAGGAACGAGACGAGAGAGGACAACTCAATGAACCAAGACCTATTACCGGACCAATGGAAGCGAAGGCGGAGCAAACGAAAATCGAGGATGGCCGCAGTCGAGCTGATCGCGACTCTGGCGACGGGAGGCGCAGCACGGGTCGCCGCCCATTATCAAGTCGTTGTCCATCATATGGAACGCTCGGCAGCAAGAAGCGCCGAAGAGTAGAGCAGCCTCTAGCAGGAGAGCACGTTTGAGCAAGCAGGTCGGCTGGCGAAGGTTCTGATGCAAACAGCAGAGGCCGCCCGAGCACAGACCCAGGCTTTGCCCTCAGGCCGCCAACACCGCTTTGCGCTGAGAATGGAGCACCCTTTCGAATGTCTACTGTTGTCGCCACTCGTCCTCTGGTTGTGAGGCCTCCCTGGACATGGCCGTGGTGGCGCCCGGCTGCCGGCCAGCAGATCACTTTCGTGTGGGTCGTGCTGATTCATGTGACCACGGCTGTGGGACTGATCATGTGCCCTCTCCCTGGATGGCCGATTTTCCTTCTAGCAGGCGTGCTCACTTGGCTGGGCGGCTTGGGCACCACGGTCTGTTATCACCGCGCGCTCGCCCACCGGGCGGTGCGGCTGCATCCAGTCGTCCGGGAGGTCCTCATCTTTTTCGCTATGTACAATGGATCGGGCGCGCCGCACTCCTGGACTGCGAACCACCGTTTGCATCACGCTACAGCCGATACGGCTGCGGATATTTCCAGCCCTCGAGTCGGGGGATTCTGGTGGGCCCATCTCCGGTGGTTATGGCAGGCAGGACACGCGGCATCCGCGCGTTACTGCCCCGATCTCCGTGGAGCGTCCTACCGCGTCTGGACTGCTCTGCAGATACCACTGCTCGCCATTTCTTTTCTAGGCGGCTGCGCATTTGGTCCTGCAGCCTTCTTCTGGCTCGGGGCTATACGCCTGGTGTTCGCGCTCCATGGGCAGTGTTTTGTTAACAGTGTGTGCCATTTACGCCCGGGCGCTCTCTCCGGAAACGACTCGAGTCAGAACGTGCCCTGGCTCGCGCTGTGGCACGGGCTGCAAGGGGAGAACTGGCACCGCAACCATCATGCCCGGCCGGGCTCAGCGCGACTTGGCTGGACGACCGCACAACTGGACATGGGCTGGTGGGTCATTGTGGGGCTGGAATGGCTCGGACTGGCAACCGCGGTGCGCAGGCCAGAAGTCTTGTGTGACTGAGAGAGGAGAAGTGGTCCTGCACGAGGCCTCTCTGACGCTGGCGCTGATAAGTAAAGAGGTGGGGTGCTAGAGCATGACTGCTCTGCTAAGGGAGCTGGTGAACAGGCGGCGGCGAATAGTGCGTTGGTACTCGTCTCTCAGGATTCAGTCCGCCACTACTCCTCGCCAATCTCACGACACCCCTGCAAAGTCAATAAATCCCTGCTCCACATCTACGCCGATCAATGTGACCCGCACACGATCCCCCACATCAACGCCTGCGAATCCCCGGACCACCTTTCCTTCGACTGGCGGCTCCAGCACCCGAACCCACGTGCCTTTCTCCGAGGCCCCGGTGACAATCGCAGCAAAGCGTTGGCCGATTCTGGACTCTAACAAGAGCGCGGCCGCCGATTTGCGCACGCGCCGTTCGATTTTGTTCGCATCATCTTCCTGCTCGGTGCAGTGACGCGCCAGCCCCTCGAGTTGCTCGAGGCTGTACGGCGCACTGCGTCCCACCAGTGCGGCTTTCAGCAAACGCTGGGTAATCAGATCAGGAAACCGTCGATTGGGCGCGGTTGAATGAGCGTAATCTCTGACCGCGAGGCCAAAGTGCCCGGGCGACTGCTCGCCCGGGAGTTCGACGGCGTATTCACCAGAGCCCATGAGTTTGACCACGGCAAGGGACAGATCAGGAAAGTGCAGCGGATCGACCTGGCGCCGCCGGGACAGAAACGCTTCCAGGGCGACGCTATCCGGGGTGGCAGGCAAGCGCTCGCCCACCGCGGTCGCCAATGCCACGATCCGTTCCCAACGTGCTGGGGTGCGCAGGACCCGCCGGAAAGGATGGCAAGCCTTTGCTTGCCAGATACCGCGCGGTTACACCATTCGCCGCAATCATGAAGTCCTCGATCAACTCTTTCGCCCGATTCCGCTGCTCCACGGCGAAATGCGTCAGTATATTATCGCTGAACACCGGTCGGGCTTCCAGAGTTTCTAGACTCAGCGCCCCACTCTGGCGCCGGAGCTGCTTGAGGCGCTGGGCGACCCGATCCTGCAGACGGAGTTGGTCAGCGAGGCCAGGAACCGTGGCGACGCGGGGCGGGGCTGGCTTTGTTCCGTCTAGCCAGGCGGCGACACTATTGTACGCGAGCTTTGCCTGATTGCAAACTCGCGCGCGGTAGACCTCCGAGGCCACTAGTTTCCCCTCGGGGTCGATGATCATTTCCACCACGACAGCCAATCGCTCCGCGTCTTCGTTGAGCGAGGTCAGATCAGTCGAGAGTTTTTCGGGCAACATAGGAAAGATCTGTGCAGGAGTGTAGACCGAGGTCGTATTTTGCCGTGCGTGCTGATCAATGGCAGACCCCTGAGTGACCAACGCATCGACATCGGCCACTGCTACGAGAATCTTTACCACTCCGTCCGGTAACGATTCGGCGACCGAGAGTTGGTCAAGATCGCGTGAGTCGTCGTTGTCGATAGAGCACCACAGAAGCTGTCGCAAATCGCGGAGGGCAGGATCCTGGTCAGACGCGGGCTGGGTGAGCTGCTCCGCTTGTGCTATGGCAGCAGGGGAGAGTTCTGGCAAAAAACCGCGCTCGCGCATGGCCCGCTGGGCGATAGCTTGCAATCGCTGGCGATGATGTATCATGTTTTACATCATACTATTCTCCTCATGTAGAGTAACCCCCGCGTGCGAGGGATGGTCTCGACGCCTGGTCTCTCCGCGGGTTGGCCGAACGCGGATGGCGGCGCGTTCCCATGGCGCACGGGTTTCTTCTTGTTTCCTCCGAGACGATTGTCGCAGGATTTCGACATTTGTAGCAGGAATCTCACAGACGGCGCGACGCGCCTGCGTTACCTTTCTCATAAAGACATGAAAAAGGCTCTCACAGGTCGCGACACCCTCGTATCTCCCCGTCGGGACCACATTTGGCAACCGCTCACGCACGTGAGACGCCGCGGAGAGCCGCAAGGATAGATTATGAACAAGAACGACCAGCTGCACGTCCTCCCTCCTACACGGATTGGCATGCCTCCAGAAATCCGCCTGGACGTCATTACGCTGCTAAATCAAACCCTCGCCTGCACCATGGATCTGCGCTCTCAAGTCGGGCAGGCCTGCTGGAATATCAAGGGGAAAGATTTTTCTTTGTTGCATCCCCTCTTCTCCACTATGCTGAACGAACTCCAAGCGTACACCGACATGGTGGCCCAACGCATCACCGTGCTGGGGGGAGTCGTGATGGGCACGGTCCGCATGGCGGCCAGGCAGTCGAAGCTGCCGGAGTATCCGGACGCCGTCATGGAAGGCGACGGTCATGTACAGGCCCTGGCGGAGCGCTTCGGGCGCTATGCCGTGACTCTGCGGGAGAACATTACCCTCGTCGCGGATGTCGAGGATGCGGGCAGTGCGGCGATTTACACCGATATCTCGCGCAGGGTTGATAGGCAATTGTGGGTCTTGGAATCACACCTCCACCACCGAGAGGTCAACGCAAAACCAGAGGGGTAAACCGGGCGTACGGCACAGGGAACGTCAGGCAGTGCCGCCGCGTCGCAGCAGACGAGAGGCGGAAAAGAACGATCAGTTTACCGTAAGGAGAAGCCGATGGATGATTGCCATCAACATTGTTAACTGAATAACAACAAATCCTGAATCACCGGCGGGAACGTCCACCGGGCGTGATGTTGCGAACGCGGTCAGCGTGGCCGCACGGAGGGAATTGACAATGAGCCTCGTGTTGTTGGTTGTTCTCACGCTGGTGTTGGTGGGAGGTTTGCCCCGTTTTGGCTATCACTCGTATGGCTATGGGCCCTCGGGTCTCGCCGGGGTGCTGGTCCTTGTCCTCCTGATGCTGCTCTTGACCGGCCGACTCTGAGCAGCGCCGATCGCCTCTGAAAAGTACCCGCCAGGAACCGTCGTGCCTACAGTAAGGAGCGAACAATGCCTACTCCATTAGTAGCCACAGTAAAAAACGAGATTGTCCCTTGGATTCCGCCGCGCCCTAGTGCGCGCCTCTGCGCAAAGTGCGGGCGCCGAGGGCAAGTCTGGCGGTGGTGGAAGATTGCCTTCTGCCGCGCCTGCCTCTGCCTCTCGATTAGGCGCCTCAATGGAGCCGCTTAGAGCATACGTCAGCGACCCGTGAAGATTCTGGTATGACTCGGGTTACGAAACCCCACTCTCAGTAAAGGAAACGAAAAACTTGCAACGTCCCTGAATGGAGGCGAGCTATGATGATAGCATTTGCTATTGCTTTCTTCGCAGTCGTGGCGATGCGACGGTGATGGTCGCTCTCGTGTTTGCTGGGCACTTTCTGGAGGCTGGGCGCTACGACAAGGCCTACGAGCAACGTCACCGAGAGCAGGCGGTCCCCATACGTGTTCTCGCGCCAGGGCGTGAAGGTCAGCGCCGTCCTGTACTTTCGCGTGCTCGATCGCAATCAAGCGGCAATTGGAGCGGGAGACCCTGATTGCCGGGTACAAGCGCGTGCTCTCGACCCTCTACGATCCGACGCTGCGCAACTATTTTGAGCGGTGTTGGGTGCTGATGCAGCAGTTACCTCGTCGTGGCGACCTATTTCCAGTCTCACCCGGAGCGACTGCAGGAAGAAGGACAGACCCTGGCTCTGGATGCCTTGCCTCAAGCCTTTTCCTGCAAGCAATGATAGAGTGAGGAGGCTAGGAGGAGAACTATGGAGTCCCATCTCGAAGCCTGGGCGCAGCAAATGGCCGAGCTGGTCCGGCGCAAAACGCGGGAACGCGACCAGCGCCATCAGACCGCTGTCCTGAATCAAGTCCAAGCCGAGCGCCTCTGGGTGGCGGGCATGGATGAGGTCGTCCATACCTTAACCCGTTTGGTGCAGGCGCTGCGGCAGACCGACCAGTTTCCGCAGCTGACTCTACTGACCCACGCCCGCAGTCCGCAGGGCACCACAACCTATATGCGGCGGGGCGCCCTCTTGACCTTAAAAGGGGTAGGGCAAGACCATCAGACGATCGAGTTTGCGATCGATGCTCGTCCTGCTTTTCGCCCAGATTTGCTGACTCCTGTCGTGCGTGTACACACCATTCAGGAGGCGCGACACGGGGCGACACCGCTGCAGGCCCAGGTGAGCCTGGGGGTAACGGTCCAGGGGATCGTCGTCTGGCAGATCTTAAATCCTGCTCTGCCGCTGCCTACCGAGGGAAGTGTGGAGGACCTGCTCACCAGCCTCCTTGCGGCGTGCTTTGAGGCAGAGTGAACGAAGAGGAACAAAGCAAAGAGGCCCTCGCGCCTGTATGCATGAAGACCAAACAAGGCTGAGACAAGAGGTAGCCCTCTATTTGCGAGCCTGCCTGAGAGGAAGCGAGAATCCAGTCACCTCCGCGTTCTGTATTATGCGCTTGTTCGATTTGCTTTCTCGGTGTCTGCTCAGCGTTAGGTGCGCCGCGCGCCGGCCCCAAAGCCTACTCGCCAGTTGCTTCTTTTAGCGCCTGACGCGCCGTGCGCGTGACCATGGTAGTCACAACAATTGTCGCCATCAAACCGATGAGGAGCACCGCGTAGTAACCGGTCCCCTTTGCTACCGGCGCGCCGCCGGCGAGCGCCGCCAGGTCTCCAGCGAGTTTGCCATAGTAGACGTACAGGAACGACCCCGGCAGCATGCCTACGGACGCAATCACATAATCCGTAAAACGGATGCTGGTCAGCCCCAAGGCGTAATTCAACAGATTGAAGGGAAACACCGGCGAGAGCCGCAGCAGAAAGACAAGCTTTCTTCCCTGCGTTCCTACGGCGCGATCAACGGCGGCAAACCGGCTATTTGCCGCCAGCCGACGCTCCACCGCCCCCCTCGCCACATAACGGGAGACAAGAAAAGCTGCTGATGCGCCCAACACGGCGGCGACAAAAACATAGAGAACGCCAGGAAACAGGCCCCAAATGGCCCCTGCCGCAAGCGTCAACAGCGACCCGGGCACGAACGCCACTGTCGCCACGGTATAGCCGCAGATAAAGACGATAGGCCCCCATACCCCCAGACGGTTCACCCACATGGCAAACTGCGGCACATAGGCGCCCGCATAACGACCAAGGACAACCAGGGTGACGAGCGCCGCGGCGCCAAGGAGCAGTTTTTTTACGGAAAAATGCGGAGCTTGTGATTGTTTACCAGTAGTATCCACAATGGCTGCTGTTTCTGTCATGAGCGCCGGGCTCCTTCTATCCCTTCCGATGCCGCCAACCGTCAGCGGACTACAACCCTATCCATCAGCGGAACGAGATCCTGAAGCGGACGTCTCGCGAAATGCAACGGCCCTGCGTCGCCAGAAAAAATAGACGGGCACACCGGTCAGCACGATTAACAACCCAGGCCACGTATAGGCAGGTTTTACGAACAACAAATCAAGCATGATGCCTGCCGCCATAAGCACATAGGCAGCAGGCAGCCAGGGATAGCCACATGCACGATAGGGACGTTCGGCGTCTGGACGACGACGGCGCAAGATGAAGAGACCCGTCACCGTCAACACATAAAACAGCAAAGCGGCGAACATGACATAATCAAGCAGATTTCCATAGGCGCCGGAGAGCGTCAACAACGACGCCCACGCCATCTGGAGCCACAGTCCTCCGGCGGGCACGCCCGCCGGGTTGAGGCGCCCGGTTTGAGCGAAAAACAGCTTGTCTTGCGCCAGCGCATAGTACAAGCGCGGCCCGGCGAGCGTGAGGCCATTCAGGCAACCAAACGTGCTGACCATGATCGCCACCGCCATAATCGACGCAGCGCTAGGGCCAAAAATCATGTAGGCGGAGGCGGTCGCCACCCGGTCTTCCGCCGCGTACTGCATGCCGCGTTCCATCACCGTGGCGCCGTCTGGCGAGCCGGTCAGCGGCAGCAGGCAGAGATAGGCGATGTTAACCAGACAGTAGAGCGCCATGACCAGTGCTGTGCCGCCAATCAGGCTCAGCGGTAGCGTGCGGCGGGGATTCTTCACTTCCCCGGCGGTGAACGTCACGTTATTCCACGCGTCCGAGGAGAATAGCGGACCAACCATCGCGCCGCCAAGCGCCATCAGAAATCCCATCGAGAGCGGCTGCGTTCCCCAGAAGTTCGCCAGGTTTGCGGCCACGGCGGCCTCGTTGCGCGAGACGAAGACGCCTAGCACGATCAGACTCACCAATGCTGCAATTTTTACCGACGTAAACAGATTTTGGACGAACTTTCCCTCACGCACGCCCAGGCTATTTGACCACGTCAGTATGGCGAGCACGGCAATCGCCACGACTCGCTGTGTGGAGAAAGCGATAGGACCAACGGCAAAAAGGACATGCTCCGCCGACACCCAAGGAAGCAGCACGCCGAGATATTTGGCAAACCCGACCGCCACCGCAGCCATCGTCCCCGTTTGAATGACCAGAAATAAGGTCCAGCCGTAGAGAAATCCCAGGAGCGGCGAATACGCTTCGCGCAGGTAGACATATTGACCGCCTGCGCGCGGCATCATCGCCGCCAGTTCACCATAGGCGATCGCGCCGAACAGCGTGATAACGGCGTTCACCACCCATACCACCAGTAGCCACCCAGGCGATCCTACTGTCCGGGCGACGTCTGCAGAGACGATAAAGATGCCCGAACCAATCATCGACCCCGCCACAATGGCGCTGGCGTCGAGTATGCCGAGTTCGCGATGAAATTCCCCTTCCCGTTTCCGGACCAGCACTGTTGTTGCCGGTGTGGAGAAGGCAGGAGATCCGCGCCGCTCGCTCACACAAACTCCGTGCGCTGACGCGAGGCAGCCGCCTCACGATCCATATGCATATACGCGCGGGCGGACGAGAATGAGGACACGCTGTACGGCACGGTGAAGGTCAGCAGGATTTTCAGGAAGAGGTGGAGGGAAAACTCCCCGCGCCACAAGACGTCATGTTGATTAATCAAGGTAAGGATAGATCCCACGACAGCAGCCACTTTCACGGCGCGGAGCACAGTTGCCTGAAGAAACCAGTAGCGCCAAAACCGGCGCCACGAAGAGGAAGCTGTTGCATTCATAAAGAGGGATCGCCACACGCCGTAAGGAGTATGTTTGCCGCTCGAAGCGCTAGGCATTGTGTCAGAAATCAACAGCGCGAGCAACTGGAAAGGGAGCATGATCAAATCCTGGATGCTCCTGATGCATTGGCAGGCTGGGATAAAGCGACATGCTCTGGAGTCGCAAGCCCTGTCTGCGCCTTGGAAGCTCACAACCATGCTGCAGGCGGCTTGCGGGCAAAGCCTGGTTTTACCCACCGAAGGCGGGAGTATGATTCCCGCCCTCAAATGATCTGAACGCAAATACTGCCTCTGGACCCGACACATTGCGACGACTGCAAGGCGCGCGCGAACGCCGCGACGCCGTCTTCCCACGGCGGAAGCACAATGCGCGGATCTTGGATCGTCGTCAACACCGCATAGCGAGGCCGCCGCGCCGGACGCGGGAATTCGGCGCTCGAGACAGGCAGCACAGGGGTCGGCACGTCGAGGGCGCGGTACAGTACGCGCGTTAACTCATACCAACTCGTTCCCCCTTGCCCGGCGAAGTGATACGTCCCATAGGCCTCCGATGTCAGCAGCGACACCAGCGCTTGCGCCAAATGCGGGACGTAAGTTGGCGAGCCGAACTGATCGCTTACCACTCGCACTACAGGATTATTTTTCGCCAGCGTGAGCATAGTATGCGGGAAATTCCGCCCGCCAACGTCGTAAAGCCATGCGGTCCGTACGATATAATGACGCCAGTTGAACGTGCGTACGGCTTCTTCTCCCGCCAGTTTGCTGGCCCCGTACACCGACTGCGGGTTTGGCCGGTCATACTCGTGATAAGGGCGGAGACTTTCGCCGTCAAACACATAATCAGTGGACACATGTAACAACGGGATCTGTCGTGCGGCAGTCGCCACAGCAAGATTACGCGGCCCTAATGCATTGCCGGCGTATGCCGCCGACGAATCGCTCTCGGCGCCGTCCACGTTGTTGTATGCCGCCGCGTTGATCACAAGATCGGGACGGCGCGCAGCACACGCCGCTCGCACCTCGTCCAGCCGCGTGATGTCTAATTGCTCATGGCTGAAGGCGGCAACCTCGTGCTCAGACAGCACCGCTTGCAGCGCCTTGCCGAGCTGGCCATGAGCGCCGGTTAACAGTATTCGCATAGCGCCGGTCCCTCAAACGTCTCTCGCAAACAGAAACGGCGTGACACATCCGCCACGCCGCTCACATTACTGCTCAGGATCGCAACTCCTGGGTTTGGCGACCCACATGCTCCTGCCGCCGTTCGTTAATCTCTAAACTCCGGCATGACTTTGGTCGCAAACAGCTCAAGCTGCCGTTTGGTCTCATCCCACGACATCAAGCCCTGGTCGAAATACCAACCAAACCATTCAACGTTTGAATTCTTCCGCAACGCCTCGAGTTCACGCTTGACGTCATCCGGCGTCCCGACCAAGGCGTACTTGGCTTCCACCATGCGCTCATACGTCGACGGCACTGGCGTGGTCTCGCCGGGGAAACGATACGCCTCAAAGAACCCGAAGCCCGAGAAGTATTCAATAAACCCCACTCCTTGGGTGTGCGCCCCCAGAGTGTAGGCTTCCGTGTACGAATTCCCTAAACTCACAGAACGGAATGCGCCCACGTTTTGCCCGAGTTCGAGGGTCCGACCACTCTTCGCCGCCTCCTCCCTGTAGGCCTCGCATAACTGGCGAAATGACGGAGGATAAGACACAAGAATCCAGGGCAGGATATTCTCCGTGGCGCACCAGCGGATAGTCTTTTCACTCACGGAAAAGGGTTGCCAGATAGGAGGATGCGGCTGGGTGTAAGGTTTAGGAATGACGCAGATGCGCTGGACATAGCCGTTTTCATCCACCTCGCCGGGAGCGCCGTACTTTGCCGTCCAGTTCTTGGCTACCGGCCAGCGGCGGATGCCTTCTTCGTACGGTGTAGGAACTTCGTAGTATTTCGTCTTGAAGCGCACAGACTCCTGGGTCCAGGCCATCTTGATAATCTTAAACACCTCTTCGAAGACGGCGCGGTTGTGCGCATCAACCTCAGAGCCATCCATCGGCGCGCCGGTGACGTGATAGTGTTGGCCCAGCACGTTTGTCCAGCGGTCTTGATACCCACGCGCAAACCCGGCGATGAAGCGCCCTTGGGTTAAATGATCAAGGACGGCGATCTCCTCAGCCACACGAATCGGGTCCCAGGTCGGCAGCACCAGTCCGAGCGAAGCAAATTTAATGCGTTTGGTGCGAGCCGCGAGGTCAGTATAGAGCATCAGCGGGGCCACCGACGCTTCAAAACCTTCAGAATGGAAGTGGTGCTCAGTGGTGGACATAGCGTCAAAGCCCATGTCCTCGGCCATCTGCGCGATGTCGCGCACTTCTTGCAGCATCTGCTGATACCTGTCATTGTTGCGCCCAATAGGGCGGAGACGCGCGCGCTCTTCAGGCGTCGCGGGAATGGTCGGCAGGATAAAAAGATTGAATTTCACGAGAACCTCCTGGCTTACAAGGATTCGTACTGACGCACGAGGCGACCACAACCTGGAGGACGCACCACGTGGCGCATGATGCATCCTCGGCTCGCTCTCCAGGTCACATTGTCCTTATCACGCTCTCTGCCTCTAGTGTATCTAGCGACTCTGCAGAATCTCCGCCAGTACCGGCGGCGCAGACGTTTTTAAGGAAAAGTCCACCTCCATCAGACTCCATGCCATTCGGACACTTTACGCTGGAGCCTATCAACACTGTCATGCTGAGCGCCGCAAAGCCTCTGGACGTGAGACCTGTCATGGAGTTTGGGCAATGAAAAATCCCCCAAGTAGTTATCCACCGAAAACTACAACGCTGCTGTCGATCAATAACCCTCTATGACTGACCTCTTATCAAATGTGCTATCGTCATTGCCTGCCGGAGGCGGGAATCGAACCCGCACGACGGTTACCCGTCACGGGATTTTAAGTCC
>DATLYA010000107.1:0-2473 GCA_035575235.1 Candidatus Methylomirabilota bacterium | reverse complement strand
CTTGAGCTGTTTCACCTTCTCGAGCTTGGCGCCAACATCGCGCACGGTGGTGACGCCGGCGGCAAGAAAGAGCGGCAGTGATTCACTGTCCATAAACGTGGCGTGGACGTGCGTGTCGATTAACCCTGGCAGAACAGTTTTCCCCCCGAGGTCGATGGCCTGCGCGCCGGCTGGGGTTGGCAGGTCGCCACGTTCGACTTTCGCAATGCGTTCACCGTCGATGACAATCGACACCCGATCTTGCGGTTGATCAGCGATACCGTCAATCAGCCTGACATTCTTCAATACTGTTAGCGCCATAATCCCTCCTTTTCTTTGTCCATATACACCTTTTCAGGAGCGGAGCGCCACCTGCTCCTGCTTGAGGAAACGCTGCGCCAGGGCGGCTTTCTCCGCTTTCTCTCTCTTGACGCGGCGTTCATAGAAGGCGATTGGAATAAGCACGAGTGCGCTCACAACAGCGCCAACCGCGAGACTACAGAATCCCCAAAAGAACGAACCACTCTGATCATAGGCGCGGCCAAGAATGATTGGCCCGACAATGCCTCCAGATCCGCCGCAGATACCGGCAAAGATCGCCACCGTTACCCCTAGCACTTCCGCTGGAAAAAGGTCAAAAAGCAGCACGATGAGGCTATTTGTCGCGGCGGCGTTGAGGAAGAGCACGAGACTCATGAGAAGAATGACCGACGTGACGTCTTGGCTCAGGAGAAGCCCAAGGATAGCTGGCCCAGTGCACAGCCCAGTCAACAATGCGACTGCACTGCGATTGCCCAGGCGGTCTCCCAGATAGCCGGCAAAGAGCGCGCCGACAAAGGCGGCGGCATACGGCACGATCAGATAGACGCCGCTACTCATCATGGCGTAGCCTCGTTCTTTGACTAAATAACCAGGGAGCCAACTGAGATTGGTGAAAAAAATACCCAAAGCGCAGAAGCCCACGAGACACAGTCCCCAAAAGGCGGGGTTCTCGGCAAGGATGCGGAAGCCTTCGGGAAAGGGCACTGGGTGGACATCTTGTCGCTGCGGATCGAATGTGACTCGATCTTTCGTTACCGCTTCGGCAATCAGCGCCTGCTCCTCCTCGGAAATCCACGGGTGTTCGTGGGGATGATCATACACAAGCGCCCAAAAGAGACCGACGCCAAGGAGAGTCAAGACGCCGGTGCCGTAAAACATGACTCGCCACCCCCAGCCGTCGATCAACCAGGCGACTAACGGCGTCCCAAGAATGAGCCCGAGGTACCCGAAACCCATCGACAGCCCATAGACTCGTCCACGCTCGTGCGGCAAAAGCCAATGGTTCTCTAATTTATGGATGGGATTTGCGACCGCTCCCTCGGACAGGCCGAAGAGTCCGCGGACGAGCGTGAGCTGCGCAAGGGAACGGCACGCGCCAGTGAGCGCTGTGAGAATACACCAGAAGAAAAGCATGATGGTCGCCCAGCGTCGGATGCTCCAGCGATCGGCGGCGAGGCCGCCGCTGAGCTGTCCGGTGATGTATCCCCAGTAATACGCGCTCAGCACAACGCCCGTCTCGACCCCACTCAACTTAAGCTCATCCATGATGTACGGGGCCGCCAATGAAATGTTGACGCGATCAAGAAAAAGAAAGAAGAGCGTCATCCACAACGCGAACATGACGACAAAGCGAAATCGCGGCGCCTGCTGTCCTGCCATGTATTTCTCCCCACCGCTTCCATAAAACGAGCACGCGCTCCTTGTCAAGGAAATGAGGAAGGTTCCTCAGACTCTCACAAACAAAATTCTCCTCACAATTCCCTCTCCCTTGAGAGGAAAGGGTTAGGGAGAGGGTGATGCGAATACGGAGTAGTGAATGCGGAGTGGTGAATCGAAAATGTTTGCTGCGTTGCTCCGTACCTCATCTCTGCCAATTCCGCACTCCGTATTCCGCATTCGAAGCTTCCCCTCTCTCTGGCTCTCTCCCACGAGAGGAGAGAGGACCCAGCAGCGGCATGACAACTACCTCACAGGGCAGCATTGTCAGCGCGTTGTATCTATCGTCTCCATCTTTTTGGGCGTAATCTTGAGAATGACGCGCGGCGTATTGATGCTCTGCTGGGCCTGCGGAGTTTTGGCGCCTTCAGCGCCCATATATTTATTATAGATCTTGGTGGTGGTTTCTTTGACGCCGGTGTCTAACAGCTCCACCGTTCCTTCAATGGTCACGACTTTGTTTTTCAGTGGCGCGACCATCTCATCCACCACGACCGCGACGCGGGGATTCTTTTTGAGATGTTTCACTTTCGCGGCGTACGTGCGGGTGCTCATGTACATGACGCCATCTTCATAGAGAAACCACATGGGGACAACCTGCGGCGTGCCGTTGGGGCGAACAGTGGCGAGTCGTGCAATAATCGGGCGCGCCAGAAACTTCGTCACTTCTTCCTTTGACATGGACGGCGGCGCTGGTCTGGCTTGCGTTTGTTGCTGTTCTGCCCACGCCGCTGCC
>DATLYA010000106.1:0-8381 GCA_035575235.1 Candidatus Methylomirabilota bacterium | reverse complement strand
GTCATGGCGTCCGGCTACCTTGGGCTTTTGTTGCTCGCCACGGTGTTTGTCTCGGTGGGGCTGCTGACCTCATCTTTTACAGAAAACCAAATCATCGCGGCGGTGAGCGGCCTCGTCGCCACTCTGCTTTTGTATATTATTTGATGGCCGGCCGACGCCGCTGGCGATGTCCTCGGTCCGCTTTTACGTTACCTGTCAGTGACTGAGCACTTCGCGGATATGGTGAAAGGCCTCATCGACACCCGGGGACTTGTGTATTTTGGCAGCTTAATCGTGCTGGCGCTGTTTCTGACTCAGCGCTCGGTTGAGTCACTGCGCTGGAGGTAAGCTGCATGTCGTCGCGTTTTGCTTCATTCTACGGCGTTGTCGGCGTTATTCTGCTGCTTTTTGCGGGGATCGCCTATTTCATTACCCGTGATTTCTCCAGTTATGTTTTTGCCCATACCATCATTGGCGCTTTGGCGGTTATTGTGTTTCTTGCTTCAGCCAGGGCGTCGTTCTCAACATTTTTTGGCGAGCGCTCCACGAAGTACGGTTTTAGCGCTATCTTCTACACCCTGCTCTTTTTTGGCATTCTTGTATTTGTCAATTTTCTTTCGGCCCGTCATCATTACCGTTTCGATTTGACCGAGTCTGGCGTCTATAGTTTATCTCCACAGACACAGAGCGTGCTCCAGCGTCTCGACAAGCCGCTGGAAGTCCACGCGTTCGTGGAGGCTGGATCAGACCCTCAGTTACGCGAGATGCTTGAAAGCTACCGGTACGCTTCCGATAAATTGACCTTTACGATTGTCGATCCAGACAAACAGCCTGACCTGGCGGAAAAATATCAGATCACTGCTATCCCGGCGGTTCATTTGCAATACGGCGACCGCTCCAACGTAGTCAACAAGCTAACAGAAGAAGAACTGACGAACGGCATCATTAAAGTCACACGAGCGGAAAAGAAGATCATTTATTTTCTGGAGGGACACGGAGAACCGAGCATTGATGATCTGGGAGAACCGAAAGGGTACGGACTGTTAAAAACTGCGCTTGAAAATGAAAGCTACGAAGTTAAGAAACTTGTGCTGTCCGAAGGCGCTGCAGTGCCGGAGGACGCCAATCTGCTGATCATCGGTGGCGCGGAGCGCTCGCTGCTCCCGCACGAAATCCAGGCCATAGACGCTTACTTGAAGAAAGACAAAGGCGGACATGCGCTTTTCCTATTGAACCCTCGCGCCACCCCGGAGCTCGTCGCCTACTTGAAAGACTGGGGCGCACAGGTTGGGAACGATGTCATTGTGGATGAACAGATCCAACTCTTGAAGGGCAAGACCTTTACTCTCACTCCGTTTGTGACAAGCTACGGCGCGCACCCTATTACCCAAGAACTGAACCGCCGTGGCGGGGCTGCGCTGACTACGTATGGCATCTCTCGTTCGGTTGAGCCGCAGCAAGACGGCAAGAAAGGGCTCACCTTAGTGAGTCTTGCTAAGACAGGCCCAAATTCCTGGGCGGAAACAGACCTGGAGAGCGTGTTCCAGAAACAGACGGCCCGGCTGGATGAACAAGATCGCCGTGGACCAGTGTCTCTCGCGGTCGCCGTCACGGCGAATCTGAAAGAAACAGGCCTCGATCATGACGGAACCGCCCGGCTAGCAGTTTTCGGCAACGCGGTCTTCGCTAACAATCAATTCCTCGGCCAGTACTTCAATCGAGATCTTCTCTTGAACACTGTCAACTGGCTCGTCGGTGAAGAGGGGCTGATCTCGGTGCGTGCGCGAACCATGCGCGCTTCGCGCGTCCAATTTACTCAACAGCAAGGAACGTTGATTTTCTATCTTTCCGTATTAGTCCTGCCGGAGCTGCTGCTCATCGCCGGCTTAGCGGTGTGGTGGCAGCGGAGGTAAATCCCCCCTCAGCAGGAAAGACAACGCCGAATCCATCACTCAGTATTGATTCCTACTCGCTATGAGTCTAGTGAAAGCTCTCATCATGGCTGTCGTTCTCCTCGCGTTAGGAGCGTACGTCTATTTCGTCGAGCTGCCCCACGAGCAAGAAGAAGCCGCTAAAAAGAAGCTCTTCACCTTTGACAAAACAGCGGTCACGGAAGTGCGTCTCACCTACCCGGATCGGCAATTGCATCTTAAGAAAGATGAGCAGGGCAAATGGCGTGTCACGCAGCCAATAGAAGCGGAAGCTGATGAGACAACAGTCACTAATATGGTCAATGCCATTGCTGATGCTGAAATCGTCCGCACGCTGGATGAGCCGGTTCAGGATCCGGCATTATACGGACTCAACGCGCCGGTTGTCAAACTGCAAGTGATCCTGAAAGACGGCAAGACCCTACCCCAGGTTTCAATCGGTAAAGACACGCCGGTCGGGTATTCTGTCTATATCCAGAAGGAAGGAGAAGCAAAAATTCTTCTCACACCGCAGGCATTCCGCTTGGGCATGACCAAAGAAGTAAAGGACGTGCGGGACAAGACCGTCATCGCCTTCCAGCCGAGTGAGGTCAAAAAGATCGAAATTCAGGGACAAGATAAGGATATTGTTTTGACAAAAGCGGACTCGGGATGGTCTCTGGAGAAGCCTAAGATTGGCAAAGCCGATGATTCCCAGGTCCAAAGCTTTCTCTCTTCAGTACAATCTCTGAAAGCACAGGACTTTATCGAACAGCCTGCCCTTGAACCAAAAGAGTATGGCCTCGCTCCTCCGCAATTGACCATCGGACTGACGCTGGGTACAGATAGTGCGACCAAAACTATTCTTGTCGGAGGAGAAAAAACCACCGACAAAGGCGGCAAGCAACGCTACCTGAAACGTGGAGAGAAGGACACGTTGTTTCTCGCCGGCGATTGGGTGTTCCGCGATTTGAACAAGTCGGTCGATGATTTCCGCGACAAGACTATTGCGCGCTTTCCCCAAGATCAGGCGGCAAAAATTGAGGTCACGCGTCAGGATGGGCAGAACTTTACCTTAACGCGCGGAGCCGATAAGAAATGGATAATTGACAAATCGGGAGAAGGCAATTTTAAAGAGGCTACGGCGACCCAACTGCTTTCCGCCCTGGCGGATCTTCACGGCTATGAGATTGCGGCAGAAAATCCGGCCACACTAGAACCCTACAACCTGTCCCCCCCGACTATCTCTTTTACGGTGTACGATGAAAAAAATGCCCAACTTGCTGCCGTCCGAGCAGGACAGAAATCAGAGGGCGATGCGAAAAAAACCTTCGCCATGGCGGACGGCGGCAAAACGGTCTTCTCCTTGCGTGATTACATGTTCGATCGCTTGAACAAAACACCGGCAGATTTCTGGGAAAAACCAACGGAGAAGACGGCCGCAACGACAACACCCTCACCAGCAGAGCATAAACCGCCTGAAGAACCGTCAGAGGAAGATTTGGGCAATGAGGAAGGGGATTAAAAGAATCGGAGGAGCGAGGTTCAGCCTCGCTCCTACTACGGTCGCGCCCTATTTATTTTCGATAATGACTTCAACGCGCCGGTTCTTCGCCCGACCCTCAGGGTTATCCACACCGTTAATCGTATTTGGAGCCACGGGATAGCGTTCGCCAAAGCCCTTTGCGACAATACGGTCAGCGTTGACGCCCTCTGTCTCAAGCGCGGCGGCCACTGTGTTCGCGCGACGTTCCGAGAGTCGTTGATTGAACGCTTCACTGCCAATGGAGTCCGTGTGCCCTTCAACTGAAATCCGGCGTCCTCGCGCCTGATTGTTTAACACCTCACTGATGCCGCGAATCTTCGAGCGGGCATCGCCCGTGAGGTTCGCTTTGCCGAATTCAAAGAGCACATCAGGAAGATTCACAACCACGCCACGGTCCGTTTCCCGTGCTTCCAGATTTTGTTTCTTGAGCTCTTCGATCAACTCCCGGTTGCGGGCGATTTCCTGCTGCTGTTGTTCAATTTGTTTCTGGCTTTCCGCCAGTTCGGTATCGCGCTTTTGCAGTTGATCTCCAACGAGCGCGCCCGCGCCCGCGCCGAGCGCGCCGCCGATAGCCGCGCCCGCGCCAGGATTGCCGACCGCTGAGCCGATGATGGCGCCAGTCGCGGCGCCGATTCCACCGCCTACCAAAGTGCCCTTCTCACGGGTAGTGAGAGGCTGTGAACATCCCACGACGAGCGCTAACGCCGCAATGACCGCGCCCTCGCGCATAAGAGGAGTTTTCTTCATCTCCACTACTCCTTACGACAATCAATATTCGTCATCTTCAGCCCTGTGTTTTTGACGTTTCATACGCTCAATCTCCTCGCGCTGCCGCTGTAGCTCTCGTTGATTCTGTTCGATCTGACGTTGCTGCTCAGATTGCTGCACCTCCCGGCTTTGCATTTGGTCTCCCACCAAAGCGCCAGTGCCGGCGCCTAGCGCGCCTCCAATCGCAGCGCCTGCGCCAGGAGCACCCACCGCCGCGCCAATAATCGCGCCTGTCGCCGCGCCTAAACCGCCTCCCACCAGGGTGCTTTTTTCCCTCGTGCTCAGCGGCTGCGAGCACCCGCTTGTGGCCAATACGAGCGCCAGCGCCGCAAGACTTGTGCGTTTCGCCAACTGGTTTGTCATCCTACACCTCCAAAGCAACCAAATAAACATTCACTCAAGCTATTAAACAGTAAAGCCACCATCATGTTACTGACCCTTCCTCTTCCGGTCAAGACAAACTGAGCCATAGAGAACCTTCGCTCTACGGCGCGTTGCGACGTTCTCGAAAAGAAGCGAACAGTAAGCTGATCACACCAATAGTGATACACGAGTCTGCGACGTTAAATGCAGGCCAGGCGTACTCATGCCAATGCACAAGCAGAAAATCGATCACCTCGCCGTAGAGCACGCGATCAATGAAATTACCGATCGCGCCGCCCAAAATTCCCGCCACCGCCAGAATCGTAAGGGTGTCTGAGATTTCGACGCGTCGCAAAAACATCAGGAGTGCAACTACCGCAACCACAGTGGTCAGCAAAAAAAAGGGCTGCCGGAACGCGGCTGGCGCCTGGGCAAGCAAGCTGAACGCCGCGCCAGTGTTACGCTCATGCGTAATGTGAAAAAAGGAATCCACCACCGCGATAGACTCATGCAAAGACAGCGTGTGTGCAATAAGCCATTTCGTGAGTTGATCAAGTACGACAATACTACCGACGACCAGAAGGACCATAGCGGTTTTTGTATGCATGAAGATATGGTTTTATTCCGCTTGGCGGCGCACGCCGAGAGTAATCGATTCTCCATCAATATTGACCGTTTCAATCCGGTCGCCAGCAGGCTGACTCCGACACAGCGAGCGCGCCAGCGTTTCTTCTTGAATGTACTGCGCATGTTGGTCGATCGCAGCGCCAAGGCGACCATCAGTCTCATACGTAATAGCAATGCGATCCTCAACACGGTACCCGGCCTCCTTGCGGAGTTGCTGAATAGCATGGACAATTTCTCGCGCCAGTCCTTCGGCGATGAGTTCCTGGTCTAAGTCGCACGGCAATTCGATAGAAATAAAGCGATCGGACCGTACATCGGGCGCGGCGTCTCGCGCCTGACGCAACACCTGCACCTCTTCAGGACGGAAGGCTTCGCCGTCGAGCAGTAAGGTCTCTCCAGCTTCCAGGGTCAGCATCTGTTCCGGCGTAAGCGTTGCAATTTTTTTTGCCACCGCGCCAAATTGTTTGCCGAAACGAGGACCGAGTAACTTCGCATTCGGCTTAGCACTAAGGATCACCTTTTCGTTTTCAGCCGTGCTGTAACGCACCTCTTTCACATTCAGCTCCTCACGGATGTACCCCTCCAGCGGCGCCAGCTCATCAAGGATCTGTTGCTGGCGGTGAAAGATCGTCAACGTACGCAGCGGCATACGCACCTTCACCTTGCGCTCATTCCGTAAACTACGGCCCAGCAAAATCACACGCTGCATACGCGTCACTGCGTCTTCCAGGCCCACATCAACAAGCTGAGCATCATAGGGAGGAAACGACTCAAGATGCACGCTCTCTTCTGTTTTCTCCTTCTGTAAGGTGCGAAGATTACGGTAAATCGCATCAGACAAGAACGGCGTGAACGGCGCCATCAGTTTGGCGAAGCCCATCAGGACTTCGTACAACGTACGATAGGCAAACCGTTTATCGTCGTTATCGTTTTCGCTCCAGAAGCGGCGTCGATTCAGCCGTACATACCAGTTGGTAAGTTCATCAAGGAAATCAAGGAGTGCAGGAACGACATTGTACAGCCTATAGGCCTCCATCTCCTCGCTTGTACGGCGGATTAGCGTCTGTTGACGGGATAAAATCCAGCGGTCAAGAGTGTTGGGCGAGGCGCCTGTTGGCGTCAGCGCAGGCGTCCATTCATCAACCAAGGCATAGGTGACAAAAAATTTATACGCGTTCCACCACGGCAACAAGAGCCGCCGGACAGTATCGCGCACCCCTTGTTCACTGAAGCGCAACTCCTCAGCGCGCACGAGCGGAGAGTTAATCAAATAGAGACGCAAGGCGTCGGCGCCATGCTCGGCAATGACGTCTTCCGGCTCAGGATAGTTCTTGAGCCGCTTGCTCATCTTCTTGCCGTCTTCAGCAAGTACGAGGCCATTGACGACGACATTATGAAACGCAGGCTTATCGAACAGTGCGGAAGCGACGACCATCAGGGTGTAGAACCAACCGCGGGTTTGGTCGAGCCCTTCCGCCACGAAATCTGCCGGAAAGGAGCGCGCGAACGTTTCCGCGTTTTCAAAGGGATAATGAATCTGAGCATAGGGCATTGAGCCGCTCTCAAACCAGCAATCAAATACATGCGGCACACGACGCATCAACCCTTTTCCCGCTGGCGCAGGGAAAGTCAGATCGTCAACGAACTCTCGGTGGAGATCGGTCACACGCTGACCAGTGTAACGCTCTAAATCATCGAGGCTGCCAAGACAGACCACCTCGCTTCCTTCCTCATTTTTCCAGATAGGCAGCGGGGTTCCCCAGTAGCGGTTACGGCTGATGGCCCAATCACGCGCGTTCTCCAGCCAGTTGCCGAACCGCCCATCACGCAGATGCTCAGGCACCCAATGCGTCAGGCGATTATTCGCCACCAGGCGGTCGCGGAAGGCTTCTACCCGCACGAACCACGTCGTCACTGCGCGATAAATCAGCGGCGTATCGCTGCGCCAACAGAATGGATAGCTGTGAAAAATCGTGCCCTGATGAACGAGTTTTTTCTCTCGTTTCAGCTTTTCGATAATTTTAGGGTCTGCCTCTTTTACATGCAGTCCCACAAAATCACTGACTGGCTGGGTAAACCGCCCCTCATCATCAACTGGGTTGACCATCTCAATGCCGGCACGTTGGCAGGCTAAGAAGTCTTCTTCACCGAACGCTGGCGCGATATGGACAATGCCCGTGCCGTCTTCAGTTGTCACATAATCCGCTGGAATGACTCGAAAGGCGCCAGCATTCTTCCGTTCGACAAAGTACGGGAACAAGGGCATGAAGCGGCGGCCTACTAAGTCCTGTCCTTTGTAGCGTTCTTCGATCGTGTAGGTCTCTGGCTTCGGGAAATAGACTTTGAGACGGGCCTCAGCCAAAATGTAGCGGACGCCGTCAGCATGATCTCGCACCTTCACATAATCAATTTTCGGCCCCACCGCTAACGCCAGGTTGCTCGGCAACGTCCATGGCGTGGTCGTCCACGCAAGAATATAGGTGTTCTCCTCTCCTTCTACGGCAAAGCGAACCGTAATCGCCGGGTCTTGCACGTCTTTATAGTTCAGATTGGCTTCGAAATTGGACAGTACTGTGCTGAGTCGGGTCGAAAAAGGCAGCACTTTGTGCCCTTCGTAGACTAACCCTTGATTCCACAGTTGTTTAAAGACCCACCAGACGGTTTCCATGAACGAAAGGTCCATCGTCCGGTAGTCGTTACGAAAATCGACCCAGCGCCCCATGCGGCGGACGGTTTTCTCCCACTCTTGCGTGTACCGCAGCACGATCTTGCGGCATTCGGCGTTAAAACGCGCTACGCCGAACCGTTCAATGTCGGTTTTCCCACTCAGGCCGAGCGCCTGCTCAATCTCCATTTCCACGGGAAGCCCGTGGCAGTCCCAGCCGAAACGGCGATCGACATACCGGCCGCGCATCGTCCAGAATCGCGGCACGATGTCCTTAATCGTGCCAGCTAACAGATGACCGTAATGGGGCAGGCCGGTGGCGAACGGCGGGCCATCATAGAAAATAAATGGAGGACACGCTCGGGTTTTTTCTAATGTTCGTGCAAAAATGTTCTGCTCATCCCAAAACCTGAGCACTTCGAGTTCAACCTCGGCAAGCCGGGGGTTTTCCGCAACCGCTTTCATTCTCGATCGGACCTCACTCACGCGACGATTTCTTGTACGATAGAGTACAAGCTACAGA
>DATLYA010000105.1:0-10091 GCA_035575235.1 Candidatus Methylomirabilota bacterium | reverse complement strand
CGTTATGGGCGATAATCGCGACCGCAGCCATGATAGCCGCTTCTGGGGTTTTGTGGATATTGGCGATGTGAAGGGAAAAGCGTTTCTGATCTATTGGTCCTGGAATGGACAGGGCTCAGACGAGCAAGGAGGAGCAGCCGGACAAGGAAAGGAGGAGCAAGACGGCAGCTGGGTGCGTTGGTGGCGGATTGGTTCGTTGATTCAATAACATGGAGAGCGTGAAGCGTGCCTCATTAAACGGAAATGGGAGCGCCTTATACGTAACACGCGATACGTAACACGCAACAGAATATGACGCGATTTGAGCACTTGCTGTTAAGTAGCGGGAAGGTCTCGACGGAAGATCTCCGCAAAGTTCAGCATGTCCAGCAGGAACGCAGTGAGCCGCTCGAGCGGCTCCTGGTTGAATTAGGCTTTCTGTCCGAGGATGATCTGCTGACCTTATTAGCGCAATATTATCAGGCCTCGATTGTCGGAGCTCGAGATTTTCCTCAAGAACCGCCAGCAATTGCCAACGTCAACCCTGGTTTCTTCCGGCAAGTGCGCTTGTGTCCGCTCGCGATCCATGAGGGACAGCTCATCGCCGCGATGGCTGACCCTGGAGACCTCTACGCCATTGAAGCGGTCGAGAAAGCGACTGGACTGCGCCTCGCGCTGCGGCTTGCACGGGAGCGCGATATCCTCGACGCGCTGAACTCCTACTATGGCGATGGCGCCGCCGAGGGGCGGGCAGGCGCTGGCGGCGAGGGCGCGGAAGTCGAATACCTCGAAGATGACCAGGAAGATGTCGAGCACCTCCGTGATTTGGCGAGCGAAGCTCCGGTCATTCGTCTTGTGAATAGCCTTATTGCCCGTGCTCTAGAGCAACGCGCTTCTGATATTCATATCGAACCTTTTGAGAAAGAACTCCGTGTCCGCTACCGTATTGACGGCATTCTCCATGATATCGATGCGCCGCCGCGCAAACTGCAAGCCGCGCTGATCTCCCGCGTCAAGCTGATGGCGAAACTGAACATCGCCGAACGGCGCCTGCCGCAGGACGGCCGCATTAAATTGCGTATGCTCGGGCGGGAGATTGATTTGCGCGTCTCGTCGCTGCCCACGTTGTACGGCGAAAGCGTTGTGCTCCGTATTCTTGACCGGTCCAGCATTTCCGTGTCCTTGGACTCGCTTGGGTTTCCGAGTGATACGCTGGGCTCGTTTGAGAAGCTCATCAACCGGCCGTACGGGATGATTCTGGTTACCGGGCCGACCGGCAGCGGGAAGACCACCACGCTTTATGGCGCGCTGGATAAAATCAACTCGCCGGACAAGAAGATCATTACAATCGAAGATCCCGTTGAATACCAATTGCGCGGGGTGAATCAGATTCATGTAAAGCCGCAGATTGGGTTAAGCTTCGCCAGCGGGTTGCGGTCTATCGTGCGTCAAGATCCGGATGTGATCATGGTTGGTGAGATTCGCGACTATGAGACTGCGGAAATCGCCGTGCAGGCGGCGCTCACCGGACATTTGGTGTTTTCTACCCTGCATACCAACGATGCTGCGGGTGCGGTGTCCCGTTTATTGGAAATGGGCGTCGAGGATTATTTGCTGGCGTCTTCGCTCCTGGGCGTCATGGCGCAGCGGCTTGTCCGCAACCTGTGCCGCCAGTGCCGACGGCCAGTGGAGATGATCATACCTTCTCAGAGTAACGGTGCGCATCCAAACGGCGACAGCGGCAGCCCTGCTGCGGTGTACGAGGCAAAAGGGTGCGATGAGTGCGCCATGACAGGCTATCGCGGCAGGAGCGGCATTTTCGAATTGTTGATGGTGAATGAAGGCGTGCGACAGCTCATCCTCAAACGCTCCTCAGCTGACCTCATCAAAAACTATGCGGTGTCGCAGCAGGGCATGCGCACGCTGCGAGAGGACGGGTGGCGGAAGGTGAAGGAAGGCACGACGTCCGTGGCTGAAGTCTTGCGCGTGACACAGGATGAATAGTGAAGAGTGGTGAGGAGGGAGTTGCAATCGAGTAAGGTGCGTCACGAGAATGGCGTCTACATCTTCCGGCTTCAAGCGTACTTTCCTAAGCACAGTCGGCGGATCTTCCCAAGCAAAGAATTGGGAGCGGGACATCCACTCCTGGTTGCCGAATCCAGCGTCAACCAACGCAACATGCTTTTTCCCTCCAACTGCGCCTCCGACAAGCACGGTGTACAGCATCGGAATCTGGATCGTGCCTTTCTTGCTCATCAAGCCTGAGCCGCCAAAGACGTCATACGGCATCTCCGCCTGACAGGAGGCGAGAGTCCAGATGGAATAATCGGTGAGCGGTCTCTCAAGATGGGAGCGCCCTCTACGCGAACGTCGTGAGGTCGGCATGCGTGTGGCTTTTCATCAGTGTATTGAGCGGCTTACTCTAGCGAGCGTTGTTCTGGCTCTGCAACCTCTTTACACGCCTTGACCCTGTAGGCGTTTGGGCTTATGGTGCCCGCGAAATCGGCTGTGGAGGGACAGAGCGATGCATTCATGCCTATGGCTGCCTCTGCTCAACTGATAAAGCCCAGGCCGCTGGCCGGCATCCGTAGGCGAGCGTGAGGCGACATGAAGTGGACGCGAAATGATAAGGAGGAAAATCTCTGTGGCCGCAAAGTCATTTACTGAGCTGTTAAAAGATGCCCCAAAGAACTGGGGGCGTTGGGGCGCGGATGATGAAATCGGCGCCCTGAATTTTCTGACCAGCGCTGAAGTCCTGCGCGGCGTGCGGGCGGTGCGACAAGGGAAGGTGTTCACCTTAGGCGTTCCAGTAGCTCGGCCAGGCGGCGATCCCATTTACCCAGGGCGTGGTCAGCCGACGCGCACGATGGCGATAGACAAAGGCCATTACCTCAATGGCCGGGCGAATGCTTTTCCTGGAGGGGTCGAATATTCGGATGATGTCATTTTCATGTATCTGCAGGGGACAACCCAATACGACGCGCTTGGTCATGTCTGGTATGACGACAAAATTTACAATGGGTACGACGCCAAAACCACCATCGGCGGTCTGCAGAAGTGTAGTATTGAGAAGATTGCCGAGCACGGCGTCGTTGGCCGCGGCATTCTCTTAGACGTGGCGCGCTATAAGGGCGTGCCGCATCTCCAGGCCAACGAGGGCATTACCCTGGATGATTTACTCAACACCGCCGAGTTGCAGCAATCGCCCATCGAGAAGCACGATATTCTGCTCGTGCATACCGGCTGGCTCAAGCGGTTCTATACGGAAGGGCCGGAAGCGTTCTTCCCCAATAAATCTATGAGTGAACCGGGGTTGTCGTACAGTCCAGAGCTGGTCAAGTGGTTCCATGAGATGGAAATTCCTTCGCTCGGAAGTGATACCGTCGCCTCTGAACAGACGGTGCATCCTGAAACGGGGACGTTCATTCCACTCCATGCGGCGTTGTTGCGCAATCTCGGCGTGATTTTTAACGAAATTGACTGGCTGACTGATCTGGCCGCCGATTGCGCCAGGGATGGACAGTATACGTTTTTGTTCGTCGGCTCGCCGCTCAAGGTGGTGAACGGGGCCGGCTCGCCGGTCAATCCTATTGTTATTAAATGATGGAGAAGCGCCATGGCGGATCAACTGCTCAGCGGGATCAAAGTTGTTGAGTGCGGAAACCTGGTTTCCGCCCCATACCTGGGGAAACTGCTGGCCGATTTTGGGGCGGAGGTGGTGAAGGTGGAAGATCCAGAAGGAGATCTGGCCAGGAAGCGCGGCCCATTTCCTGGCGACACGCCGCATCCAGAAAAAAGCGGCTTGTTTCTCTATCTCAACACAAACAAACGCGGAGTGACATTAAATCTGCGCGACCCAAAAGGGCAGGCCTTGCTGCAAACCCTGTGCGCGCAAGCGGATATTCTTATCCATAACTATCATCCCACCGAGATGGCGAGCCTTGGGCTGGATTTTGACAAGCTGCATCGGGTGAATCCTGGGCTGATCATGACGACCATCTCGTATTTCGGCTGTACGGGACCGAATAGCCACTTTAAAGCCTATGAGATCACCGGAACCAATGCGGGCGGTTGGGCGTTTATCAGTCCTGGCGCGTCGGATTATCCCGAGCTGCCGCCGCTCAAGGCGTTTGGTCATCAAGCCGATTTTCAGGGCGGCGTGCACGCAGCGGTGGCGACGCTCGGCGCCTACTATCACAAATGCCTGACCGGCGAGGGCCAACATGTTGATGTGTCGATTCAGGAGTGCATTGCCGCGATCCTTGAGATGAATTTCATGCACTACACGTATGGCGGACGAGAGACGTCACGGCTGGGGCGCCGCTCGATTTTTCCCTGGTGCATGCTCGATTGTCAGGATGGCAAGATCTTTCTCATCAATGTGGAGGAAGATCAGTGGAAGCGGCTGGTCGAACTCATGGGCAATCCCGAGTGGGCGGCGCTGGAGATTTTTCAAGATCGCGTCACGCGTGGGCAGAATTACGACGCGTTGTTCCCGCTCTTGCAAGAGTGGGCGTCCACCTGGAAGGTGGCGGACCTCTACCGGGCTGGACAAGAGCGCCGCATCTGTTTTGCTCCAGTCAATACGATGGCTGATTTGTTTGCGTCGGAACATCTCAAGGCCAGAGAGTTCTTTACACGGATCAGTCACGAAATTGCCGGCGCGCTGACCTATCCTGGAGCGCCGTTCAAACCGTCGGAGGGCGGCTGGGCGGTTCATCGTCCCGCGCCAACGTTAGGGCAGCATAATACGGAAGTGTACAGCCAACTCGGACTCTCTTCTGCAGAGATCGACAGTTTAAAGAAACAGCGAGTGATTTAAGAGTTTTGAGTTTTTAGTCATTAGTCTTTTGTGGAAGTTGATTGAGAAATTTCAGTCTGATTGAAAATGAAGAACTAACCACTAACTACTAAAGCGGAGCTTGATCATGGCACGCCTACCATTAGAAGGCATACGCGTCACCGACTTCACCTGGGCTTGGGCTGGTCCGTATTGTACGTTGCAGCTGGCGCATATGGGCGCGGAAGTGATCCGGATTGAAAGCGAGAAGCGGCCATGCGTGAGTCGCATGATCCCTTCCTTTGCTGATGACATCCCTGGGCCGAATCGCGCCGGGTATTTCAATCAGTACAACCAGGGCAAAAAGAGCCTGCAGCTTGATCTTGGCCGGCCTGAGGGCGTCGAGATCGCCAAGAAACTTGTTGCCAAAAGTGATATAGTAGTGCAAAACTTTTCCGCCGGCGCTATTGATCGCATGGGTTTGGGCTACAACACGCTGAAACAAATTAAACCTGACATCATTATGATTTCCATCTGCGGCTATGGGCAAACTGGGCCAGAGCGGCAGTACATGGGGTACGGTCCTGCCTCTGTGCCGCTAGCGGGCATTTCTTCCCTCACTGGGTACCGCGACCTTGGTCCTGCGGAGGTCGGGATTTCGTATGGCGACCCCAATGCGGGGATCTTTGGCGCCTTCGCCGCGCTGGCGGCGCTGGCGTACCGGCGCCGGACAGGGAAAGGCGTCCATGTAGATCTGGCGTTGTGGGAAGCGCTGCTGGCGCTGATGCCGGAAGGCCTCATGGATTACGCGATGAATAAATCGCAACCCGCGCGTGACGGGAACCGGGATCGGTGGATGGCGCCGCATGGGTGCTTTAAAGCTCAAGGCGATGCTGACAAATGGGTGACCATTGCCTGCGGCTCAGAGGCCGAATGGCAAGCGCTCTGTCAGGCGATAGGCAAGCCGGAATTGGCGACGGATAAACGGTTCGCAAACGTGACCGCGCGCAAAGCGAACGAAGACGCTTTAGAAGAAATCATTACCGCATGGACGAAAGAGCGGGATCGCTGGGAGGTGACGGAGCTACTGCAAAAAGCTGGCGTCGCGGCGTATCCTTCTATGAGCAATAAGGATCTGGCGACGAGTCCTCATTTAACTGCGCGCGGGTACTTGGTGCAGAAAGAGCATCCTGAAGTGGGCAGGCGTATTCACGCTGGGATTCCCTGGCATATGTCTGGAACGCCATGTGAGGTGCGCGCCGCCGCGCCATTACGTGGACAGCATACTGAATATGTGTTGCGTGACATTCTGGGGCTGTCCGAGGCCGAAGTGGCGAAGCTGGGGGAGGGGAAGGTGTTGCAGTAAATTAACCATTAAGAATGAAAAATAAAGAAGAAGCGACTGCAACGCTTAGCTTAAAGCATCGAACAAAATGGCTGTTATTCTGAGCCGCAGGTGAAAAATCTCGGAAAAACGAGACCCTTCGCGGTGCTCAGGGTGACCAACAGGGTTTGTGAGAGTTCTTCATTCTTCATTGGAGGCTTCTGTGGACGTTAAAGCTGTCACCGAAATAATTGAAACCTACGTCCGACCCGCGACTTTTCCGGTAGGGATTAAGATGCTCAAGCCTGGCGAAGCGCTGCCGCCAAAGACCCGCACGCCCGCCGACCTGGGCTCGCGCTTCGCGACCTGTCAGACGATCAATATCGTGCGCCGCTATGGTTGGTCCATTGGGCTTTCGGCGGAGCATCATTCCTGTCCACTTGGTTTAGTCGCGCTTGGGTTCAAGCCTGATGTGGAGTACCTGCAAGAAGGGCATGCGTGCGAAGGGATGTACACCGCCAGTCTGGAGGCGGGGGCGCGTACAGAAGCGGAAGCGCCGAAATTTGCGCTGGGGCAGTATGCTTCGTTATTTGCCTCGCCGCTGAAGAATCATCCCTTTGACCCGCCAGACGTGATCGCGGTGTTTGGGAATTCAGCGCAAGTGATGCGGCTCGTGCAGGCGGCGCTCTTCAAACGCGGCGGATATCTGCACTCATCCTTTAGCGGGCGGCTCGACTGCGCGGATATTGTCGTGAAGACTATGAAGACTGATGAGTGCCAGGTGATTTTACCGTGCACAGGGGATCGCATGTTTGGGCAGACGCAGGATGAGGAAATGGCGTTTTCCATGCCCGCGTCAAAAATCGACGACATCATGGCTGGGCTCGAGGCGACGCATAAGAACGGCATTCGCTATCCGGTGACAACCTTTATGAATTACACAGCAAAATTTCCGGCGAAATATGAGGCTGTCTGGGAGATGTGGGGCGAGAAGAAGCCGACGATGAAGTAAAAAAGGTGGAACAGGCTTGAAATGAGGCGCATGATGCGAGTGAGGTGATGTGTGGTGCAGTAGACTAGGGTTGTCTCCTGCCGCAGGAGTTTCTCTGCACGCCTTTTGTTTTACGATGTGCGCATATGCAGGTTTCTCGATTCTGGCTCGGAATCATTGTCCTCTGCGAGGCGTGGTTGTTTGCGTGTGGTTCAAGTGACGATTGCGTCCGTTTAACTCCCTCCTCTCGACGTTGCGCCCGCCCGGGATATGCCGCTGACCCCCCGCCGCCCGCCGCTGTTCCATCCAGGGCAGGTGGAGCGCCGTCTACGACATGGTCCATCTCGACCCCTGAGCGCTCCTTGCCGTATGAGCCATTCCTCAACGAGACAGTGTGGGCTGCGGCCCGGCCGCCCTTCGGAGCCTACGATTTTATTGCACTGCGCCGTATCGCGCCTGGCGGAGAAGGGCAGGCGGTACAACCCCGCCCTGTGTTCGTATTTCTCCCTGGCGCGCATTTTCACGGCGAAATTGTTATTCCTGATGAGCGTGGGGACCTGCGCCTCTATCTGGCGAAACACGGCGTAGAAACCTGGACCATCGATTATCGCACGCATTTCGTCCCGCGCGAGCAAATCTCTGACTCGCAATTCATGCAGACGTGGTCCGCCGAGATGTTTGTTGACGATGTCATCTTCGCGCTGTCGCAGGTGCGAACCATAAGTCAGCAGCCGGCTGTGTTTCTAGGAGGCTTCGGGCTTGGCGCGACGTTCGCCGCCCTTGCTGCTGCTCGCACAAATGGTGATGGCCTTGCGGGGCTCATTCTTTTGGATGGGTATGTGCTCGACCCTCCGGATGCGGAATCGCTGTATCGCCAGCGGACGCCAACGCCGAATTGGTTTGCCGATGATCTTGAGAGCCGCTCTATGCCCTACAAGCGCTGGATCAAAATTCTACAAGACGTTATTGACGATCCAGCTGGTCCAGATTTTTTTCCTACGCCAATGTTTGACAACCGCGCGCAAGCGCTGGCTCACCTGTTGTACGTCAACGGCAGCTTCGGCGGCCGCGGCGGGTTGTCGAACGCAAAAAATGGACGCGCGGATATCCGCCTGCTCGCCCGTATCCTGCAGCAGCAAGACCGTTATTGGCCGCGTGTGCAGAATCATGGCGGCTTTGTCCTGAAGCAGCATCTGGCCGACTCCGCGTTTGATTATGAGCAGGCGTTTCGCTCGCTCCGCTTGCCGCTGCTTGCTTTTGCCAGCGATACTATGGACAATGCGGGCATTGAGTGGTCAGAACGAGTACAGTTTACCGCACAGGCCACAGCGGCGTCTGACACCGAGTATCACGTATTACACGAGTGGGGACATCTAGATGTGCTTTGGGGAACGACAGCTGTCCACGACGTGTTTGCGCCTATTGCTGCCTGGATAATGCGCCGTCAAGAAAAAGAGAGGAGGGAAAGCGCGCAGAGTGCGCGCGGCGGATAGCAAAGTCAAGGACGTGATGGGATGGCAGCGCTCAGGAATACGGGACAAAACCCTCTTGGTTGTCGGATGGTCCCACTGTCAGTGTGAGTCCTTCGATACGCTCAAGCTAAACTCCGTGAAGCAATCGTTGCTTTTTCGTGAAATTGCTTCTTCGGCTGCGCTTTCTCCCCATAACAGACTCCTTCTTCGTCCAGGGGGTTTGTCTCACAGTCCTTAGACACGACCAGTTGTGTATAGGGTGGCTGCCGCTAACTTCTCCTCTTGTTAACAGTTTTCTCTCCGCAGAGACGAGAATGCTAGGATAAACATAGCCTCGAAATAACGCTGCTTACCGTGCCGTTCTTATAAGGAGAGCGCTATGTTTCACGCTTCGCCGGCTGTCAAGAAAGCGTTCGCGTTTCTTGGCGGCTTTCTTTTGGTCGCCTCAATTTACACTGCGGCGCTATACTATCCCCTTCATCAATTGTGCGCATTTTGTATCACGCGTGTTCGCTAATCGAGGGAGGGCTCCATGCACTATGCTCCTCGAAGGCTGAGTAAAGCAATTCCCTACAGTTGTTCTTCTCCTTGGGAGAGAAGTGTTCCTTGATACGCTCCTGTAAAATATCGTACTATCATTGCACTTTTTACCATTCACCTTCAAAATTTTAATCTAAAGTAATACTTTAGTGTAGGATATTGCCTACAATACTGTAGGACATTGCCTACACTGATTTTGTTCTGGAATCAGATATAGAAGAAAATCGATAAGTTACGTCATTTTCTGAAAGCAGGATAGGCGGCACAGCTATTGCTCTGGGGGCATGCCTCGCTTTTTACCTTACTCTGTTTCTTCCCCCACGGTTCTCGTGGCAGACGACAACACTGAAATGGTTGAATTCCTCCGCACTTATCTCTCCCGGCAGGGAATGCGAGTCTTAACTGCTTACAGCGGGCCGCAATGTCTTGAGATCGCCCGCCAGTGGGCGGTCGACGTCATCGTCCTTGACGTCGTGATGCCGGGAATGGATGGGATTGAGACGTGCGTTGCGCTAAAGGCTTTGCCTACTACACGGGAAGTTCCTGTCCTTTTGCTGACGGCGAAGGCTGACAACGCAACACGTCTGGCTGGAATCCGCGCCGGGATTTGTGAATTCCTAACGAAACCCATCCGAGGGAAGGTCTTGCTCGAGTGTATCCGCACGCAGCTGAAAGTCCGACAATGGGAGCGACGGCTTGACGAACTCTCGCATGCAGTCTTCCCCGATGAGCTGCAAGTGTAGCAATGCAATCCAGGGATGGAAGGCAGGTAAGCGGCTATGACAAACAGCACTATGACCTCGGATCTGATGTGGAAAAACTCCTCCGGCATCGAGCCGCCGAGAGAGACTCTGCTCGAGCCGTTCCAGTCGTTCCAAAAAGAAACATCCGCGCCCGCACAACCTGTGGCGCACGCAGGACAAGCAGCAAGCTTGTCGTTACCAGGCGGCTATGATCAAGCGAAAGGAGTTTCTCTGTTGCCAAAGGAAACTTCGGCGGTTGTGG
>DATLYA010000104.1:0-4209 GCA_035575235.1 Candidatus Methylomirabilota bacterium | reverse complement strand
GGCGCGAGCAGCGGCGTGTCAATGGCTCCTGGACAAACACAATTGGCGCGAACGCCGTCACGCGCATACTCAATAGCGACGACGCGCGTGAGGTTAATGACGCCCGCCTTGGCGGCGTTATAGGCGGCGATGCCATAGTCGGCGCGCAAGCCGGAAATCGACGCCGTATTCACGATCGCTCCACCGCCTTGCGCACGCATCAGAGGAATGACGCGCTTCATCGCGCGGAAGACCGCCGTAAGCCCCACATCAATCATGTGGCTCCATACGCCATCGTCGACATCAGCCATGCGCGCGGCGACCTGCGTGCTGGTTTGCGCCGCCGGCATGCCGAATGCATTGTTATGAAGAAAATCAAGCCGCCCAAAGGCGCTGGTGGTCTGCTCTGTCATCTTGTCAATATCTGCAGGCCGGGTGACGTCAGCCACGATCGCAACTGCCCGTCCGCCCGCTCGGGTAATTTCGGCAACCACGTTATTTGCACTGTCGCCGTTGATATCAACAACCGCAACTGCGCCGCCGCGCTGAGCGAAGCCAATCGCCGTCGCGCGTCCAATGCCTGATCCTGCTCCTGTTACGAGTCCAACCTTCCCGTCAAAACGCATCTCTCTTCTCCTCCCGAACGCCGGTATTTGGGCGGCGCCGCGGGCGCTTTGCGGCTCCCGCTCATCGTGCGCAGTTTTAGCATTTTCCTGGTCTCTTTGCTTGAGCCCCTTTTAGTTCCTGACCGCCGAAGCGGCGGAGCGGCGGGAGCAGAGAGCTGTCGCAGGAGCGTGGCGTTTCTCTTTCTTGTATAGAGCGACGACCAAAGTCACCTAGTGTGAGAGAGGGCTTTCCGCGGCAGACAATTTTTCCGCGCTTGACATTTCATCCGAGACGGGTGTAAGCAGAAATTACGCTCGCGACCTGGAGGCGAGCGAGGGGGATGAGACAGAGCGCGCGTGTCAAAATTCCCCAGTTTATCAGGTGTTTTGGAGGTGTTTATGGGAGATTGTACGCCTCCTGGCCATGATGGCCCGCCTTGGCGGCTGTCGGTTCCTTCCCCAGGCGGGTCCTCGAGTGATTGCTGTTCTGCCTGGCTCTACCCTTACCAGAGTGCGTGAACGCACCAGTTGCCAACGGCAACCGCCAAGAGCGAGGGGTCGAGAGCCGAGAGACTGAGACACGTCTGGGACGAGCGGTAAGAACGAGAGGAAAAGGGATCGCCTCTGCACGAGGCGGGGCGAAAGAAACTAACAGCAACAGCTTCTCTTGGCGTAGAACGCGCCACGGATGAGGTTCAGTCCCGGGACCGAACCTCATCTTACGTTTAGTCGGCGCCTGCTTTGGCTTTAGGCTCGCTGCTATACTTGAGCCTATGAAGCCAGCGATTGGACGCCTTGCTGCAACTCCCGATTACGCTGACCTCCATCGTCATCTTGGTGGAGCCGTCCATCCCAAAATTCTCTACGGCTATCTGCAGGAACATACTGCCGATGTCGGCCTGACCGCCCACGAGCGTGATTGGATTCATCGGCTGCTGACGCGGTTTCCCGATTACGATAGCTTACGGACATATTTCTCGGCGCGCCGCGCCACGTTAGAGGATTATTTAGAGCTGCATAAGTTGGTCGAACCGCTTCAAACGCCAAAAGCCATCGCGTATTTTCTTTATCGGATTGCGCGCGGCGCACGCATCTTTGAGCATACCTCCTTGTTAGAATTACGATTCTGCCCGTATCTGCGCACCGACCCGGCGTTACCGGAAGAGCAGCGCATCGTGCAGATGGAAGCCGTGGTGGAAGCAGTGGCTCAGGCGGCCCGTCAGCCCGAATTTGCCGTTGATATCCGCCTTCTCCTTTGTCTCCACTCCAGTCTCGCTGACCATATCAATGAGGCAATTGTTGCGCTGGCCTTGCGACGGCGCGATCTCGTGCGCGGCATTGATATCGCCGGCCCCGAAGCCCTGGTTGACCAACGCGTCGCCCATTTCCAGACCTGCTTGCAGCGCGCGGCGGCGGCGTATCTTCCCGCTACGGCTCATATTGGGGAAACGGACCCGCGACATATTCATCCCGAACTCTTTTCGTATTTACGGCGCATTGGCCATGGCGTGCAGATTCCGCTCCATCGGCCTGAATTGTTAGCGGAGTTACGCCGTCGGGATATTTGTTGCGAGTTGTGTCCCAGCACCTATCTCCAGACGGGCACCTTCGCTGATTTGCGTCCCGTGCAGGAGGCCATTCGTCGCCTGAATGACGCTGGAGTGGCGTACTGTTTGGCGACAGACAACCCCGCTTTTAACGGCCGCTACTTACAGGCCGAGCATGAATTGGCCCTGGAGTACGACCTCATCGATTTCCCTGGTCTGACCCAATGCCAGCGCAATGCGTTTACGTACGCTTTTTAACCACGTCTCCAGAAGAAAGGCGGCAGGCGGCGGTGGACTGGTCAAGCGATGAGTCTGGCGTTGGGCCCAGCCCTCCAGCCGGGTGATGTCATGGTGCGAGACCATACGGCTGTGCGCCATGCCTCCGCCATTGAACAGGTCGTGAGTGCAGGAGGAGGAAGAGCCAACCTCATACCCGAAGCGTTAGAGCTCGTGCAATTCGCCGGTTTTGACAGCCTGCACGAGGACGTTCCACTCGGCCAGAGTTAACTTCACGAGGTTCCCTTCCTCACCGATACGTACCTCCTGATCGTCGATTTCGATCATCGGGCAGGCGTCACAGTTTGGGCAGAGCGAGACAGTCTTGGTCATGGACGTTCATCTCCTTTCCTGGTGGCGTTGCACTTTCTTGGGGTCGCACCGCTGGCCTCGATACGGGGACAGATAAAGCCGCTGCGGGCCTTGCCGTTGCTCCGATTCTCTGGACGCCAACTGTTGAGCAGAGCGGTGAGGTCTGTTTTCAGCGCCTGCAGCTGGGCGAGTTGGCGATCGATACGCATCACATGTTCCTGGAGTATCTGTTGCACCGAAGCGCAGGGCAGCTGCCCGCTATCCCGTAGGGCCAGGATCTGGCCAATCTCTTTGAGCGTGAGCCCCAGGCTCTTGGCTTTGGTGATAAAGGCCAGCCGCTGAGCGGTCTCCTCGCCGTACACGCGATAGCCATTCACGGTGCGACTGGACGTGGGAAGCAAGCCCAGATTTTCGTAGTAGCGCAGCGTGCGCGGATTGAGCCCGAGCTGGGCGGCCAATTCTCCAATAAACATCGCGGCCATAGGCGGGACCTCCATAACGTTAAGCTACACCTTCCAGTAGAGGAGAAGGTCAAGAGGGGAAGTGGGAACGCAAAGCAAAGGGGAAAGACGGGAAGTTGCCGCGGCCAGAACAGAAAGGGACAGCAGCCCTCTTCTTTACTCCAGCGCGTAGGTGCCAAACTCGTATGTGAGCCGAAACGTCCGATCACAGCAGATTATGGCGTCTCCCGCTTTGACATGCGCCGGCACTTCACGCATCTGGCCGCAGAGCGGACAGCTCACCCGGTGGACCTGCCGCAAGGTGAGTTCACCTTCCCGACGCACAAGCTCCAGGGTGAGGCTGGCACAGTTGGCGCACTCAGAGCGGTCACCTTCTTTCAGGCCGCTGATGTCGATCTCTTCTCCGCAACCGAGACAGGTTAGGAACGGCATCGCCGCTTTCCTATACACCGAGCAGGCGCTGCAGCCTGCCGCGATCGAAGCCCACAATGATCTCGTCATCAACTGTGATCACTGGCGTCGCCAGGCGACCGGTCAGTTTCTTCAGCCGCTCCCGGGCTTCAGCATCCTCAGCCACATTATAGCTCACAAACGATACCCCCTTTTGCGAAAGAAACTCCTTCGCTGCCCGGCACGGGGCTCAAGTTGGACTCGAATAAATCGCTACGCGTCTTTCCATCCCTTATCTCTCATTATTACAGGTCACCGTCCGAAGAGAAGCCAGCGCCTTTGCTTCAATTCACCATCGTCGCGGAAAAGCCTGCCCCCTCAATCGCCTTGACGAGGTCGGCATCCTGCACTTTTTCGTCGGCTACCACGGTCGCCCGGTCGCCTTCCACCTTAGCCGACTTCACGCCGTTGACCTTCTCCAGCGCCTTACGGGCGGCCGGCGCACACATGGCGCACGACATCCCGTCCACCTTGAGATTCACAGTCCGCTCTCCCGCCCAGGCCGTGACGCTGAGGGCTAAGGCCAGAGCTCCTACGATTGCCATCCACTGCTGCTTCTGCATCGACGATTCCTCCTCT
>DATLYA010000103.1:0-12062 GCA_035575235.1 Candidatus Methylomirabilota bacterium | reverse complement strand
GCCAGGGAATGTTGTGATACACTACATCTTCAGACAGGTACGGCAGCAGTTTTGCCAGACTTCCGGCTTCGAGTGATTGACAAAACTCAGTGACAATCTTTTCGTTCTCTGCGCTCATAGCATCCTCCTTCTGCGCATTCTTTCTTCATGAGGCGATACCATGCTCCTGGCGTGCAGGACAAGAGCCAACAGTGCGGCGGTGGTGCGGCGAGGCTGCCCTCCCATCGCTTCGTCTCTCATAGAAGCATCCACGAAGCATCCACGAAGAGACATGGTCTATTCCCGATAGAGGAAATGCGGTCTCATAATACATGAGCTCGAATTCGTGCACATGACCTCTTCGAACTCTATTGCCAGAGCGTCCACGAGCATCGCTGTATTCACGGCGTGGCGCAATGCCCTTGCCATCACGCTTTTGGGCGTGGTCGTCTTAGGGCTCGGCGGCTTCGTCGGTTTGGGCCAGTATTTGCGCGAGCGCTTTGATTTGTTTCAGGCCGCCGTCTGGGAGCAGGTTGGCTTTACGGTCGGGCTAGCGGTCATCTTCGCTGTGATCGTTGTATGGCAGAGGGCGCGAGGGTCGTCTCTGGCGGAGTTGGGCTGGGGCCGACCCACGACAGGACTCGCACTAGCGCTGGCTTGTGCGCTGACCGCCGCCTACCTCTACGTGAGTTATTCCAGCGCACACTACCTTTTGCCCAAGGTCAACGTGTTGGAGTGGAGTTGGGTGCGACTGGCGCTGGCGCCGCTGGGCATTTTCATGGCGATGGCCGAAGAAACAATGATGCGGGGATTTTTCATGACCGAGCTGCAGCGGGCGCGTGTTCCAGTCTGGGCGCAGGTCCTGGCGTCAGGGGGCTGCTCAGCGGTTTACCATGGGTTACAGAACCCTTCGATCACTGGTTTTCTGCCATCGTTTGTCCTGTTCTCTCTGCACGCCACGCTCTACATATTGGGGCGGCGGAGTCTGACTCCGGTGATTATCGCCCACAGCGCATATCATGTGTTTGGCGAACCTTACCTTTTGATGATGGTGCTTGCGACGATGCCTATCTGAAAGAATATCAGTCTTATTCTACAGCTCGGAGAAAACTTCTGATTTTCCCATTTTTGGGAAAATTTCTGTTCTTTTTCTGGAAAATAGGAAAAATCATCAATTAACAAACCGGTAATAAGGTTTTTCCGCAGGCACTGTTTGTGCTAAAAGTTTTCTCTACGGTGGGAGCGCCAACTAGGGGAGCAAGCCGAACAAGAGAGCAGGTGGAGAAAGCAGCATTATGAACACAGCAGGAACAATCCTTGTAGCCGACGACGAGGGGCTGGCGCGCCAAAGCATTGCAGAAGTGCTGCGAGAGGAAGGCTACCAAGTGTATGAAGCGCCGGACGGGCAGGCGGCGCTCACCATGTTGGACGAGGTGGAAGTCGATGTCGTGCTCTCAGATCTTAAGATGCCCGGCGTCGATGGACTCGGGGTGCTGCGCGCGGTGCGAGACCGCTATCCGCAAACGATGGTCGTGTTAATGACTGCGTATGCCTCGGTCGACACAGTCGTCGAGGCGCTCCGGTTGGGCGCTCAAGACTATCTGCTCAAGCCAGTGTTGCTCGATGATGTGCTGCATCGGGTGCGTCGCTTGCTGGAACACAAGCGACAAGCGTGGGAAATTCAGCTGCTGCGGCGGGAAGTGACGCGGCATTTTGATTTTGACGGCCTGGTGGGCCGTAGCCCTGCCATGCAGGCCGTGATTGAGCTAACACAGAAGGTCGCTCCCACCAACGCCACGGTCTTAATCACCGGAGAGAGTGGAGTGGGCAAGGAAGTGATTGCGCGGTTGATTCACGTTCACAGTCAGCGCCATGATCATGTCTTTCTGCCCATCAACTGCAGCGCCATTCCGGACACCCTGCTGGAAAGTCAACTCTTTGGCCATACCAAAGGAGCGTTCACAGGCGCAGTGAGCGCGCAGGAAGGGCTCTTGCAGCGCGCCCGGGGCGGAACGGTCTTTCTCGATGAGATTGGCGAGCTGCCTCTCACACTACAACCCAAGCTGTTGCGCGCGCTCGAAGAGCGCGAAGTCCTGCCGGTGGGCGCGACCACGCCCGTGAAAATTGATATCCGCATCCTGGCGGCCACTAATCGTGACTTGAAAAAAGAGGTAGAAGCAGGGCGCTTCCGTGAGGACCTCTACTACCGGCTTAACGTCATTGAACTCCATATTCCGCCGCTGCGGGAACGGCGGGAGGATATTCCCTTGCTGGTGGAGTATCTCATCCAGCGGCATAACCGCGAGATGAAGAAAACCTATAAAGGCGCGGAGAACGCCACCATGAAGCTCTTGATGTCGCTGCCGTGGAAAGGCAATGTGCGCGAGCTGGACAATGTGCTGGAGCGCGCCATGATTCTGGGCAACGGCGAGTGGATCACGCCTGCAGATCTGCCACGATGGGAAGCGGCTCAAGACGCCCTCCCTCTGGCGACAAGCGACAATCTCAAGGAAGCCGTGCAAGCCTACGAGCGCAGTCACATCGAGACCGTCTTGAAAAAGACAAACGGCGACAAAAAACGCGCCGCCGAGTTTCTGGGCTTGAGCTTATCTTCTCTCTACCGGAAAATGGATGAGCTGCGCATTGCACTTGATGCGCGTTGAGCCTCCGCCTTGCCGTCTCGGGAACATAAGACTCGCTTTCTTCTCATCCGCTGGAAAATTCCCTGCTCTCCTGAGCCTTTTCATGCGTCTCATACTGGCATGTCCCATGCCCTCATCCGACATAGGGAGGCCGCGTATGATAAAATTGAGCGTGCGTTCGTGGATGAACGGAGCTCCGCTCACCATTGGTCCTCAAGACAACCTCAGTGGAGCCGAACCGGTCTTGCACAGTGCGCCATGTTCTGTGCTAACAGTACAACCAGAGGCGTTTCGCTTTGAACCGCCCTAAAGGGAGCTATTACTATGGCAAAAAATGATCCTTGGCTTCCCCCGCCACTTCGTCAACTTTCTCAAGAAGTAGATCGTCTATTTGATGAGCTGATCCATCGCCCCTGGGGAGCCTCGCGGCGCGCCAGCGAAGCGGCTTGGACGCCGCAATTAGACCTGTACGAGGACGCCAAGTCGTTCGTGTTGGAAGCTGACCTGCCGGGAGTACAAGAAAAAGACATCTCGGTCACGGTGGAAGACAGCGACCTTGTGCTTCAGGGGAAACGGACATTTGAGCGGGTGTGCAATGAAGACGACTTCTATTGTCGTGAGCGCCGCTCCGGAGAGTTCCTCAGACGGCTCCGTCTTCCTGCATCCGTCAATCTGGCCAAGATTCACGCGGAATTTCGTGACGGCGTCCTGCGTGTGACACTGCCCAAAGTCCAGCAAGAAAGGAAAGCTCAGCGATGACGATGGAGGCGACAAGTCAACCGGAACCAACTCCTGCGCCTCTCCAGCCGGCGGCCGCGCCAACGGAGCTTACCGCCGAGGATTTGCGGTTTCGCGCTGCGCTAGGCATTGATTTTCAGACGACGGCGGAACTCACCCCGGGGCATGACTTCGTTGGGCAGGAACGAGCGCGCGCCGCGTTGGAGCTTGGCCTGGGCATCTCAAGCAGCGGTTTTAACATTTTTGTCTCAGGGCTCACCGGAGCCGATAAGCTTGAAGCGTTACGGAACTGGATTGCCCGGCAAGCGGCGCAGGCGCCCACCCCAGGAGACTGGGTCTACGTGCACAATTTTGCTCGTCCAGATGAGCCGCGCGCTATCGCGCTCGAAGCAGGCAAGGGCGGCCGCCTCAAGCGCTTAATGAATGAAATGGTGAAAACGCTTAAGGAAGAGTTACCGAAAGCGTTTCGCCAAGAGGCGTTTGATAAGGAAAAATCGCAATTAAAAGATAAATACATCACGCAGGTGCAACAACTCAGTAACGAAATAGAAGCCTTCGCGCGGGAAAAGGGGTTCGCCATCCAGGCGGGGCCCGGCGGCAATATTCTGCTGATCCCGCTTATCAACGGCCGCCCTATGGAAAGCCCTGAAGAGTTCGCCCGTTTGAGTCCGGAAGAGCAGCAGCGCATCGAAGCCAACCAACGGCCCGTCGCCGAAGCCTTGGCCGCGTTTAACACGAAACAACAAGACCTGCTGCGCGCCATGGCTGAAGACGTTCGGCTGGTGGAAAAGCGCTTCGGCGAAGCGCTCTTGAATCCCATGTTGGCCACGATTAACCGGGATATGCATAACCCCGAAGTCGAGGAATATCTCAACGAAGTCAAAGCGCATATCATTGAAAACCTTGATGACTTCAAGGAACCGGAACGGCAAGCGCCGCAGTTGCCGTTCATGCCGCCGCTGCCGCCGCGCGAAATGTTTCTTGAATATGACGTCAACGTGGTCGTGGATAACACGCATACCCGCGGCGCGCCGGTCGTGCTCGAGAGTTCGCCCACTTATCTCAATCTCTTCGGCACGATTGAGCGCGTGGTCGACCGGGCCGGCCGCGTAGTCACCAATTTCACCCGCATCAAGTCAGGATCGTTGCTCCGCGCGCATGGCGGCTACCTGATTTTCAATCTGGAAGACGCCTTGACTGAGCCTGCCGTGTGGAAAACGCTGAAACGGACGCTGAAGAGCGGGCGCATCGAGTTCGAGACGTACGAACCGTTCGCACTATTTTCCACCTCAGGCCTTAAACCAGAGCCTGTGCACATTCAGGTCAAAGTTGCGGTCGTTGGCAGCGCCTCTCTCTATTATCTGCTCTACACACTAGACGAAGAATTTCGCGAGGTGTTTAAAGTGCATGCGGATTTCCGCCACTCGATGGAGCTCGACGCTCCGCATCTACTGACGTATGGGCAGTGGGCGGCGCAGGTCTGCCGCCAGGAAAATCTTCCGCACTTCGATCGCTCCGGCGTTGAGCGTCTGGTTGAATTTGGCGCCCGTCAAGCGGGCGATCGACAGAAGATCTCAGCCTCCTACGCGGAAATCACCGACCTTGTGCGAGAGGCGGCGTATTGGGCGCGGAAAGACAATGGCCATGCCGTGTCCGCACGCCACGTGCAAAAAGCGATCGATGAGCGCATCTTCCGTTCGAACCGCGTGGAAGAAGAGATCCGGCATCTCATCACCGAAGGGACGATTCTGGTTGATATTGACGGACGCAAAGTCGGCCAGGTCAACGGTCTCTCTGTGTTGCAGCTCGGCGACCACAGCTTCGGTCGGCCCTCCCGCGTCACCGCCAGTGTCGGCATGGGCCAAGCAGGCATCATCAACATCGAGCGTGAATCGCGCCTGAGCGGCTCCATTCACGATAAAGGCCTACTCATCCTCGCCGGTTATCTGCGTAACCGCTACGGGCAGGATAAGCCGCTCGCCTTGTCCGCCAGCCTGTGCTTTGAGCAATCGTACTCTGGCGTGGAAGGCGACAGCGCCTCTTCAACGGAGCTTTACGCCCTGCTGTCCCGTCTGGCTAATTTACCGGTTCGTCAGGACATTGCCGTAACCGGTTCGGTCAATCAATGGGGAGAAATACAAGCTATCGGTGGGGTCAACGAGAAGATTGAAGGATTCTTCGACATCTGCCGCGTGCATGGGCTCACTGGAAAACAAGGAGTGATGATTCCTGTCTCCAACGTCCGGAATCTCGTGCTGCGCGCGGATGTCATTGAAGCGGTTGCCCAGAGCCAATTTCATATTTATCCAATCCGCACGATTGATCAGGGCATTGAGCTGCTCACCGGTGTGCGTGCAGGCTCGGGGGAGGAAGACAATACCGTCAACAGCCTCGTCAGTAAGCGGCTCCGAGAACTCGCGATGGGTCTGAAAGCGTTCGCGGCGAGCAGCTCTAGTGAGGCGCAGTCCACTACAAGCGCGGATGGAAAAGATTAAGACAGTCCCTCAGTCGTTCAGTCAGGCCGCCTTTCAGTCTGGTTGTCTGACTGCGACCTCAGGCAAATTTCAGGCGCGTTTATCCTGCTCTGTGGTCAGACTCCCCTCACCCTTACCCCTCTCTCCTCGGGGGAGAGGGCGGCAGACGCCAGGCGGCCGCGGGGTGAGGGGGATCATATGAGGGAAATCCAAAGGAAAACCGCTCTACATCGCACCACACGAGATTGGCGCGATACCGGCAGCAAGTTTTGGTGGCGCCGGCCTTCGGCCTGTGCGCGCAGCCAGGATGGCTGCGCCACCATAAGCCACACTCCCAGTGTGGTGTACGAATGTCATGCGGTCTGATTTAGTCGTCAACTCATTTTGCGTTCGTCGTGAACTTCCGTGTCCCGGATGACACATACCTTCTCCGCCGCCGTGTCGAAGAAGTACCCGGAGCCGCCTTCGCTGACGAGCTGTAGCAGCTTTTCACCGTCCATGACACGAATGCCGCCTAACACGTGCACGCCGCGCGCGAAGAACGGCGGCGGCCAGGGTGACGCCGTGGGACCAGCAAGCACGACTCTGCGTGCGCCATGCGCGGCCTCGAGCAGCGCATCAAGCCCGCCTTCCACCAAGGCTGAGCCGGTAATGATGACTACACTTGCTTCAGACAGCGTTGGCAGCGCCAGCTCAGGAGGGCGCCAGAACGCTGCTTCATCTGCTTTCAAGGCTTCTCTGTGTTTATCAATAACGCGCAGGCTTGCAACCTGGCCTTTCAATTTCTTCATGAAAGGGACAAAGGCGCCGACCATAGCAACAGCATCATCGGCGCGAATCTCGGCCGCAGTCAAGGCATCAAGTCCAGGAACGATGCGCCCTCCCATGTGCGGCTGCCGCTCCAGCGCCAGAGCAGAGAGCGCATTCAGCACGGCAACGCCCACTGCCCGCCGTAATGGCCCCGGCGAGACGGCGTAGTGCGCCAGCACCCAAGAATTTTGCCCGCTGAGCTTCCCTGCGGGCGGCGCAGAGGCGGCGGACTTTGGACAACACACAGTATCGCTGAGGTCTCGTGGCGTAAAGGCAACGCCGACATGCCCAGTGGATAAACGAGCGGCGGTGTAGAAGACGCCGATGCGCACCTCATTAGCTATAATGTTGTCATCGTGCACGACAGTTTTCACTTCGTGCATCCAGGACTCGACGAGGGTGCTCATATCACCTCGCCGCCTTCGGCACCCGCGCGACGAGTACCGGGCACACCGCGTGACGGACGACGCGTTCGGCTACACTCCCCAACAGCACATGCGCAAGCCCGGTGCGTCCGTGCGATCCCATGACAATCAGATCAGCATGTTCTTGTTCGGCCGTCCGACAGATTTCCCAAAACGGATCGCCAGTAACCGCCCGGGTTTCCACCACCACGGAACTGGAGCCTTTCTTCGCGGCAAACTCGCCCAGGCGCTTTTCCGCATCGGCCAGGATTTCTTCTTCCATCTTCTTGAGATCAAGCAAATACACGCTCTCGGGATAACCAAGCGAGGTAAACAACTGGGCGGCATGCAGAAGAATAATTTTCGCGCCCCATTTCTCCGCCAGCGCAATCGCCCAGACGTAGGCTCGTTCCGCATACTCGGAAAAATCGCAGGGCACCAGAATAGTTTTAATTTGCATATTGCACTCCCCCTTCTGTTCAGTGTTGCTCTTGCCTGCCGGCCGCACGAGGCGCCTTATGAAAGCACTTCCTTGAACGTTCCCATTTTGAGGAGATCACGAAAACAGCGCAAGCAGTCAGTTTCGGTTAATAAGCCGATCAGCTTGCCTTGTTCGTCTGCTACGGGAAGACAGCCAATTTTCTCGGACACGAACTTCTCAACGGCGTCTGAAACGCCCGCCTCGGGACTAATCATGATGACCTTCCGCGTCATGATGTCCTGCACTCTTACCTTCCCAAGCCATTCGTGTTCCTTGGAACGATCAAACCCTAGCACGGAAGAGATCGATGCACGATAGAGATCGCGTTGGGTCACTATGCCGACAACGCGGTTGTGGTCATCCACCACCGGTAGATGGCGGATACGACCCATGCTCATAATGTCATCCGCGACCCCAAGCGTATCGCCCACGCGCAACGAAACGACATTGGTCCGCATCAAGTCTTTCACTTTCATGGGCGCTGCTCCTTACGTGACGCGCGGTGTTCGGCGTCCCTACCGCATTTCTCTGTGCGTATAAGCAAGATTCCTGCCGTCTGGAATGAGGAAAGGATTTGAGATATATCTGCAAAGATTCACGAAAACGAGAAGAATAGACTGCTCTTTTCTCATGACTAAGAAAGCTGGACAAAGTCGGGGCTCTTCGGACTGCTTCTTACTGGCACGCCAGTTGCTGTTCCGAGCATGACTATGGAAGCACACTACCGGCTGCTCCGTCAGCGGATGGTCGAAGAACAGCTTGCAAGCCGAGGTATTGTTGATCAGCGCGTGCTCACGGCGATGCGAGAGGTTCCTCGCCATCTTTTTGTCCCCGAGACGTATCGGGAGTTCGCCTACGACGATCGGCCATTGCCTATTGGACGCGACCAAACGATCTCTCAGCCCTATATGGTGGCGATCATGCTGCAAGCATTGGAGCTGACAGGCAGTGAGCGCGCACTGGAAGTGGGAACCGGTTCAGGCTATCAAGCCGCTGTGCTTGGTCAGCTTGTCAGCCATGTCTACACCGTAGAAGTTATTCCAGAGCTAGCGCACGCCGCCCGCACGTTGCTGGCCGCGCTGCACTATGACAATGTCGAAGTGCTGGTAGCGAACGGCAGTATTGGCTGGCAAGCTGAAGCTCCGTACGACGCCATCATTGTAGCGGCGGCCTCCCCACAGATTCCTCCCTCTTTAATCAAGCAGTTAAAAGATCAGGGCCGTCTGGTCCTTCCTGTCGGCTCGCATTTCGACCAACGGTTGCTGCGCGTCAGGAAAAGAGGAGAGCGAATCGAAACGGAAGACCTTGGCGGCTGCGCGTTCGTGCCGCTTGTAGGTGAAGAAGGATGGCGGTCGCGGGAGTATCCTTCTTGATCCCGGCAACCTTTGCAAACCGCTGGAGAAGGAAGAGCCCATGCCGCAAGTCAATCATATCCTTGTCCCTATTGATCTGCATGAAAATGCGGAACCCGTAGTAGCCTGGGCGGCGTTGCTGGCGCGCTCGCTGCACAGCGGCGTGACGCTGCTGCATGTCAATGAGTCCCTTGAACCCTTCAAACAGAGACCCATCACTCCCGAGCCCCTGCTCGGGTCTGCAGAAGATGTGGCAGCATGGCGTGAGACGTATCAACAATCGGCGCAGGCGGAGTTTGCTCGACTCACCACGCGCTACTGTGCGGATGTCACCGTCGCCACCGACGTACTTGAAGGCCGCGCGCATGCCGCAATCCTTGAGTATCTCGACAAACACCCCCATGACCTTCTCGTCATGGGCACGCATGGGCGACCGTGGTATCAGCGGGTGGTGCTCGGTAGTACGGCGGAAGTGGTGCTGCGCGCCGCGCCCTGTCCAGCGCTGATCGTGCGCAATACGGCTGCATCTCTTACGCCTCCCCGGCTGAAAACCCTGCTCCTTCCCACGGACTTCAGTGTGAGCGGTGCGGCCAGCGAAGCATGGGCGCTCCAACTGGCGACGGAGAAAGAGATCATTCTCCTGCACGCCATCGAGAACCCGCTGTTAGACGTCTACGATCCGGACAAAGCCGAGTTTGATATACGGCGATTGATGGAGGAGTCGCGCGAGCATCCGCCCCGTTCAGCCCAGCCGTTTTGGGATCACGCCCATCAGGTGGCCCACATGAAACTCGCCGTGCTGCGTCAACAGCTTCTCGGCGTGCAGGCGCAAGTTGAGCTCAGTGTGCGAGAAGGGCCGGCCGCAGAAGCTATTATTACGACGGCGGAAAAAAGAAACGTGGACCTGATTATCATGTCTACACACGGGCGCAGCGGCGTGCGTCGGCTTTTGCTTGGCAGTGTTACCGACAAGGTGATCCGCTCCGCCCCTTGTCCAGTGCTAGCGGTGCGGGGAGGATAATTCAAAGAAGTCAGACAACAAGGCTGGAATAGGGACACGGCGCGCCGTGTCCCTACTTGCGGGATTCTGAGAGAAGAACACGCCTCAGGCTGGCGCTTTCTTCCCCACCACCAACACAGGACACGGAGAGAGCCGTACAACCCGCTCGGCCACGCTGCCTAATAAGACATGTCCAAGTCCCGTTCTGCCGTGTGATCCCATTATCACCAAGTCATACTGCCCATCCTCGGCGACTTTACAGATGTCCCAAGACGGCTCGCCAAGCAAGACTTTCACGTCAATAGGCACACGGCCATGCTCCATGGTTGCGACCAGAGTTTTCATGCGCTCTTCCGCTTCGGCCTGCAGTCCCGCCTCAAAGTCCGCCGCGTTGAAATGAGAACCCATGAGTACAGGTGGATAGGTCGGACGGGGCACGACGTGCAAGAGCAGAATACGAGCGCGCCATTTTTCGGCCATAGCCACCGCCCAACTGCACGCCTTCTCTGAGTATTCAGAGAAGTCGAAGGGAACCAGAATTTTCTGAATGTTCATGAGACAACTCCTCGTGCATCACCCTTCGCGGGTCGATTCTTTTAGCGCGCGCATCATATCTTCTCGGGCGATCATGCCAACTAACTGCTTGTCAGGCGACAACACAGGAAAACTTCTCGCCCTTAGATTCACCATTAACTGCAACGCCCGAGTCAAGGGCGCCGCCGGCTCCACGTGAACGATTGCTTCCGTCATGACTTCACGGACGGTGCGCTGCATAATCTCATCGTAATGCGGCAGCAACTGTCCTGTAGTGAACGCAAAGGCTTTAAGAAAATCGAACTTTGTCACTAACCCTACGACCTCTTTTCCTTCCACCACGGGGAAGGCATTGAAATCGTGCCGCTCGAAGAGCGTTTCGAGTTCGCGCAACGTGGTGTGACGAGAGACCGTCTTCACCTGTTTGGTCATATACTGTCCAACTGTACATTCGAGAAAGCGATACATGCTCCCACCTTTCTGCGTCCCTTGAGTGGCAAGGCCTGACAACGTTATGCTCGTTTAGCAAGCCCGGCGCCAACTATAAGAAGGGATTTTTTCTTACTTTCGCTATGTTTTGCGATTTTCCTTCTTGAAGATGGGAAATCAGTTTTGTTCCTTAGAATATTCTGGCGCTTCTTTTCGACGGTACGAGACTTGCTCCTCCCCCTCTCGTAGCCAGGAGATGTACAGCTGCTCTCCTTTTTAGGATACTAGTCCTAGAGGCGAGTGCAACAACGCTTAATGGACAGCAAAACATTGGAGGGAATCAGGTTATGGAAGCGGCAAAAGTGGCGCAATGGATGACCAAATCGGTCCTGACGATCAAGCCGCGTGAGAGCTTACGTCATGCGCGTGAGCGGCTTGCCAAGTATCGCATTAATCAACTTCCAGTCGTTGTGGACGATAAGCTTGTCGGGATTGTGACTGATCGTGACGTGAGAGATGCGTATCCTTCAAGTCTGCGTCTTTTTCACGGCAAAGACATTGATGAATTCGGCGATTCCCACACGGTTGAAGAGGTCATGACCTACAACGTGGTGACGGTAACGCCAAACACATCGATTCGCGAGGCCGCGCGGCTGCTTCGTCAGCAACGCTTTGGCGCGTTGCCAGTCGTGGAGGAGGGCAAGCTCGTCGGCATCATTACTCGAAGCGATTTGCTTGACGCCATGTTGGCGGGAAAATCAGCGGAGAAATAATCAGCACCAGGCGCCTATAATGCACACGATACCAGAAGTATGTTGGAGCAGCATACTTCTCCCCTGGCTCTGCTGACAGTTCCGCATGCGTTGTCCGCAACTTTCTTCGTATATAGCAGGGGTAGTTTGTTGCACCGGGGCTTCTTGAGTCATTATGAAACCTTTTGTCTTCTTTCCTTTTACCCTCTTCCTGGTTGTCGGCAGCCTTTTGCTGCTGGTCTTTCTCTTTTTTCTCATCCAGATCGGGCTTATCAGTTATACCTATGAGCGCCTCGGCATTAGCGCGCAGCTTGTTTTTCCTTTGCTACTGCTCTCCCTGCTTGGCAGCTCGATCAATATTCCTATTACCCAGATTGACGGGGGACCGGCTCCGGCGCGTCAAGTCGTCCAGTTTTTCGGCATGCGGTACGTCATTCCCACGTTGGAGTATCGGCCAACCATTCTGG
>DATLYA010000102.1:0-13733 GCA_035575235.1 Candidatus Methylomirabilota bacterium | reverse complement strand
GCCGTCTTCCTGTTGCGTCATCTTTGCGATGTCGTCCTGGTGGAAACTGTCGGCGTCGGACAAAGCGAGACCGATATCGCCCATATCGCCGACACGGTTGTCTTAATCGTGCAACCATTCTCAGGCGATCTTCTCCAGTTTATTAAGGCTGGGGTCATGGAAATTCCTGACGTGCTCGCCGTTAACAAAGCAGACGACGAAGCCCTGGCGCGAAAAGCCATGGTTGATGTCAAAGCCGCCTTGTCTTACGAGCGGCGACCGTGGGCGCGTCCGGTCCTGGCAGTGAGCGCGGCGACGAACCTCCACCTTGCAGACCTCGACGCCGCTATTTGCTCGCATTATCAACATCTGCTTTCGCACGGCGCCCTCACGGAGAAGCGCCTGGAACGAACCATTGCATGGGCGATTGGTGAAGTCGAATATGAAGTCGGGCGACGAGGACTGCGTGCGCTCGGCGGAGCCGAGGGAGTTAGAAGCTTCTGGCGGCAGCAGCCTGTCTCCTGGAGCGAAGTGCACCGTCTGGAAGCGCTGCTTGCCTCTATGCAGTGGCGCAAGCTCTCGGTTGAGTAGTGGGCAGCAAAACCGGCTGTACAAAGGCGGTATGGTCGTTATACTCTTTCGCGGGGAGGAATACCTGCATGAGCACAAACACTCCAGAGAACCTCGCGCATGTGAACGCTCAGCTCAACTATCTGGCGGATATGGACGAGAAACCAAGAACCTATATGTATAAGCCTCCGGAGGGCGTGCCGGAACGAACGGGGCGAGTCGAGCCGCGACCGATGCCGGTTTATGACGGACGGTCGATTCTTGACGAGCTCTCATTGGACAAGAATGGGTTCATGTTGATGCGCCACGAAACCAAGGTCACGAATTTTTATGACGAACAAGAGGTGAAACGCGTCTATTATCCCGAGGTGGAGCAACTGCTCAAAGATCTGACCGGCGCGGTCAAAGTGCTCGTCTTTGATCACAACGTTCGCTGCCGCACCAGAGCGAAACAAGGGGAGCCCGGGGTGCGTGAGCCAGTCAGAGTGATGCACAACGATTACACGCTCAAATCAGGACCGCAGCGCGTGCGGGATCTCCTGCCTCCTGATGAGGCCGAGATGCGGCTGCAACATCGCTTCGCGTTCATCAACGTCTGGCGACCGATTACAGGACCAGTGTTGGAAGCGCCGTTAGCGGTTTGCGATGGACGGAGTATTGCGCAAAAGGATTTCGTCCCCACGGATTTAATCTACCGGGACCGGCTGGGAGAAGTGTACATGGCGGCTTTTAACCCGGCCCATCGCTGGTTCTACTTCCCGCGCATGCAGCCGAACGAAGCGCTCTTGTTGAAATGCTACGACTCCATGGACGACGGCCGGGCGCGGTACACTGCACACGGCGCGTTCGACGATCCCACGGCGCCGCCCGATGCTCCGGCCCGCGAAAGCGTCGAAGTGCGCACGATCGTGTTTTTTGCGCCAGAGGACGCGGCAACACGCTGAGCTGTAATGAGTCTTTAACGGATTAGAGAACAGTCTTTGCCCTGTATCTCTAAAAGGAGGGTTGTATGAGAACGACACGGACAGGCATTGATTACGACGCGCTGGTGAAAGAAGACCGCGTACATGGAAGCGTGTATACGAGCCAGGAAATTTTCGATGAGGAGATGGACAAAATCTTCCACCGCGGCTGGGTCTATGTCGGCCACGCCAGCGAAATTCCTTACCCCGGGGACTTCCGTGTACGATCGATGGGGCGGCAATCGGTCATCATGGTGCGCGGCGATGACGGGCAGGTGCGACTGCTGATGAACCGTTGCACCCATCGTGCGAACGCCGTCTGCCAGGTCGAACGCGGCAACGTCGCCAAATTCCGTTGCGCGTATCACGGTTGGACATTCGCCAGAAACGGCGACTTGCTTGGCGTGACCTACTCGGACCGCTACGACGCCTCGTTCCGGAAAGAGGATTACGGTCTGCGCCAGGTTCCACGTATGGACATGTATCGTGGATTTGTCTTCGGCAGTCTGAGTCCGGTCGGCGTCACGCTGGATGAGCATCTCGGCCCCGCCGTGAAAGAGCAGCTCGATCTGTTTATCGACCTCTCGCCCGAAGGTGAGATCGATGTCACTGCCGGTGTGCATAAGTACGGCTACCGGGCGAATTGGAAGTTTCAGATTGAAAATAGCATGGACGGCTATCACCCCAACTTCGTCCACCAGACCTTCTTCATGAACATCCAACGACACACTGGCGCTAAGATGACGGGTTTATTTAACAGTGGTTCAAGTAGCCTCACTCGCGATCTGGGGAATGGCCACGTTATGTTGGACTATCGCCCGTACAACCGCGAAAACAATCGCCGCATGCAGATGGCGCTGCCGACCCGGCCAGGCGGTCAGGCCTATCTGGACGCGATGGTCAACCGCCATGGCAAAGAGCGCGCAGAGGAGATCCTCACTGCCGGCGGCACGCATCTCCTGGTGTTTCCGAATCTTGTGCTTATCGGCGTGCACATTCGCGTGATCCAACCTGTAAAGATCGACGAAACAGAGGTGTTCCTCTATCCGGCTCTGCTGAAGGGGGTGCCGCAAGAAGTGAATGTCTCGCGCTTGCGCGGGCACGAGTCGTTCTATGGTCCGGCAGGCGGGGGCGCAACCGATGACCTGGAGATGTTCGAGCGCAATCAAATTGGTCTCAGCGCCCAGGTTGACCCGTGGTTATTGTTAGCGCGTGGGGTTGGTCAGGAGCGCCAAGATACTGACGGCACGACAGTAGGGCAGATTACTGATGAACTGACGCAGCGCACGATCTGGCGGCAATGGAAAAAAGTGATGACCCAAGGGGTCGAAACCCCAGCGCGCCGACGCGGGACCGGCGTGGCGCGGCAGGCGGCGTTATCGTAGTCGACGCGAGGAATACGCGTATGCCTGTAGACCGTCACCAAGTGGAAAGTTTCCTCTACCGCGAAGCGCGGTTAATGGATGAGCATGCGTATGACGAGTGGTTGGCGCTCTGGACTGACGACGCCTTGTATTGGGTGCCGTCCAACGATGACGACTACGATCCCCAGCGACATGTCTCCATTGTCTACGAAAATAAAGCGCGCTTAGAGGACCGTATCTTTCGGCTGAAAAGCGGCGTGGCGTATGCGCAAGATCCCAAATCGCGCTTGAGCCGAATAGTTGCAAATGTAGAAATAGAAGAAGCGGATAATGGTGAAGTGATCGTCCACTCTACGTTCAACCTCACCGCGTTACGACGAAAGAAGATGGACACGTTTGCCGGGCGCGTCATCCATAAATTGCGCCCGGTCGGGGACGGCTTCAAGATAGCGTATAAAAAGGTCATACTGATCAACAATGATGAAGTGATTAATAATTTGACTTTTTTAATCTGAATTTCATCGTCCCCTCTCCGTTGGGGGAGAGGGGACCTCGTCTCAAAACCTTATCCGCACTCCGCCGAAGGCGCCGATCGGCGCGCCGGGACCAAGGAAACGTTCGATGCCGGTATGATCAACGACGTTTTCGAAAAACGCGCCGTAGGTCTCATAGTCGCTGGCAAAGAGATTTTCAATTCTCACAAAGACGTCAACATTACTGGTTTGATATTCTAGCCGCGCATTGGCGACAAAGTATGGAGCCAGCTTCCGATGGGTGTTCGCTTCATCGCCATGGAGGTATTGTGCGCCGACGTAGACGCCATCTATTCCGAGGCGCCAGGCCGTCGCAAGTGCGAGTTCAATGCCGCCGTTGAAACGATGCGGCGGCGTGAGCGGCAAGACATCGCCTTTGCGTACATGCTCCACATGATCCGCTGTCGCAAAGGTAAAAAGCTCGATGTCGTCTTCAAAGGTCGCGTCCGTCAGCGTGTAGTTGGCGTACCAGCGCAACTGCCTCCACGCGCCCTGGAGCAACAACTCGATCCCCTGGCGGCGGGTGGCGTCAACATTCTGGAAGAATCCGAGGACGCGGCTTGCCGGATCGTTGCGAAAAAGAATATCGTCGTTGAGGTCTGTGCGGAAAAAAGCCAACGTCGCGCGCATATTAGGCAGCAGCGACCACCGCAGTCCGGTTTCCCACGTTTTGCCTTTCACAGCTTTGAGAGGGGGGTCATTGAGAAGAGCAGTTGGAATCGGGCAGGGCGCGCGCGGATTCGCACAGGTCAGCTCGATTGCCGTCGGCGTGCGATAACTTTCACTGTAATTCACATACACATTGAGAGCATGAGTCAAGGAATACGTCGCGCCAAGGGCTGGATTGCAACGTGTGAAGACGTGATGTCCACTCGCATTGGTTGTCTCTCCTGCTGTTTTCCCAGCCAGGCGATCGCCGATGCGCAGAGCGGTGACATCGTAACGTCCAGCCACGGTTAACGCTAATCGCTCTAGCGGTTCAATGGTCAGGGTGAGAAATGGACCGCCGCCATCTGTGCGCGTGCGTACGTGCGTCCTGAGAGAAAATGATCGTGCGTCTTCGTTCGTGCGAGTGTCTGCTTCTCTTTCCCGCTCGCCAATGCGATGGTTCAAGACCGCGCCGGAGTAATCGGCTCCAGCGGCAAGCGCCACCGGCCAGCCCAGAACAGCGCCGCGATACGAGAGCTGCGCTGCGCCGCCCCAGCCAGATTGCGCGGTGAACGCGCGCACGGCTTCGTCAACATCCACATTAGACTGAATCACATCGAGCAGCCGGCCAAAGGCGTTGGCGGATAATTCCCACCCTGCTCCGAGCTCTCGCCGGTACTCGCCAGTGAGAACCCACAATTCCGGCTCGAAATGATCGGCATGCGTGTACACCGCATCGCGATCACGCGAGAGGCGACTCTCAGGCAGCGGACCATTGCCAGTCAGACGATTGTTGACGTACGAGAGCGAAAGCGTCATGTCGCTTCGGTCTTTTTGGTAGCCAAGTTTTCCAAAAGCCTGGCCGACACGACTGTGAGAAAAATCGCGAAATCCATCCTCGGCGAACCAACGCCCGGAAAAAAAGTAATCGACGGCGCCGCGCACGCCGCCGGTCTCTCCGGCAAAAGAGTTGCGGCCAAAACTTCCCCCCCACGTCTCAAACTGTGTCCCCTGCTGCGTTAGACCGCGCTTTGTTCGCATCACAAACGCGCCGCCGAGCGTGTTGCGACCATAGACAGGATTTGAGCCGGGAATGAGTTCAATCCGATCGATCGCCTCCATTGGAATAAGGTCCCAGTTGATTTGATCGGCGAGCGGCTCGTTCACGCGCACCCCATCAACGAACACGCTGAGTCCAGGAGGCGTGCCCAGGAGAAAAGAGCCGGTCAATCCACGATACGATACATCAGGTTGAAAAGGATTGCTCTGCGCATGGGAGAGATTCACCCCCGCCAGACGCCGGGACAAGAAGTCAGTCACATTCACGGCGCCGCTGGCGGAAAACTCTTCGCCGGTTGTGACCTGAACGTTAGCAGGGACTTGCTCACGTGGAACCGGCAACCCCGTCAGCGGCGTTGAACCGCGCACCTGGACTTCAGCAAGAGGGGTAGTGGTCTGTGCACAGGCGAAAGAGGGCAAAGAAAGAAGAGTGATAAAGAGCCAGAGGAGAAGCATGCTTCTCTTCTGCCTTACGCCTTTCCGTAATCGTAGAACCCTTTCCCGGTTTTTCTGCCAAGGTATCCAGCAGCGACATAATTGCGCAGCAACGGGCAGGGCCGGTACTTGTCATCGCCAAGACCGTGATGCAGCCGCTCCAGCACGGCGAGACAGGTATCGAGACCAATTAAATCCGCCAACGCCAGCGGTCCCATAGGCTGATTGGAGCCCAGCTTCATCCCCTGATCGATATCCTGCACGCTGCCAACGCCTTCATACACCGCATAGATCGCCTCATTAATCATCGGCAGCAGAATCCGGTTGACAATGAAACCTGCATAATCCTTCGCCAGAATCGTGGTTTTCCCCATTTTCTTGGCGAGCGCGTCAACCACCTCATAGGTCTCGTCAGCCGTCGCCAGCCCTCGCACGATCTCTACCAGCTGCATGACCACCGGCGGATTCATAAAGTGCATGCCGATAACTTTTTCCGGCCGCCTGGTCACGGCGCCAAGCTGCGTCAACGAAATTGACGAGGTGTTGCTGGCGAGAATCACGTCTGGCCGTGCGATTTGATCCAGCTCCTGAAAGATGGCTTTTTTGATTTCGTAGTCTTCCGGCGCGGCTTCAATGACCAGATCAACGTCGCGCATGTCGTGCAGATTGGCCGTGCCGCGCAAACGGCTCAGGACGGCGCGTTGTTCTTCTTCGGATAATTTTCCCCGCTCGGTCAGCCGCACGAGACCGCGCTGGACATTTTCTAAGGCGCGATTCACGATTTGCGGGGTGATGTCGTAGAGCAGCACGGAGAATCCGGCCTGAGCGGCGACCTGGCCAATGCCGGCGCCCATTTGACCGGACCCAACAATACCGAGAGTGTGCACTTCTTTCATGGTTATACGGGAAGGAGGTTTTGTTGTTCGAGTTCGTGGATCCGAGCAATCACCTGATCCATGAGCCAACCTGGAGTCGAAGCGCCTGCAGTCACACCGATCTCCTTGACTCCAGCAAACCAGATTGGGTCCACTTCGCTCGGTTCCTCGATATGATAGGTGGCGGCGCCCTCCTGGCGGCAGACCGTCGCAAGATGACGCGTGTTCGAGCTGTTTTTTCCCCCGACGACAATCATGACCTGCACTTCTTTCGCTAAGTCTCGCGCCGCCTCTTGCCGTTCGATCGTCGGGTTACAGATGGTGTTGAAGACCTTGAGTTCTTTGCAGCGCGGAGCCAGATAGGAGAGAAATTCACTCAGCCGCTCGGTTTCCTGGGTGGTTTGCACCACGACGCCGACCTTCTTATTCGCCAGCTTGACCGTGCGCGCATCCTCAGGTCTTTCCACCACCGTCGCATGGCCGCCGGCATGACCAAGGGTGCCGATCACCTCCGGATGCTTCGGATTGCCAAAGATCACTAAATGATAGCCTTCGCTGACTAACTGCTTGGCGCGATTTTGTACAAGGGTCACTAATGGACAGGTTGCGTCAACGACCGTGAGATTCTGGCGCTCGGCCTGCTGGTAGACTTCCGGAGCCACGCCATGCGTCCGGATGATCACGGTTCCCCCGGCGGGCATCTCGTCCAAGGAGTCGATGGTGCTCGCTCCCTTGTCCGCCAACGCTTGCACGACCTGAGGATTATGGATGATGGGGCCCAGTGTCCGCACTGGAACGCCTTTATGGGTTTCCGTAGTCTGTACGACCATATCGATGGCGCGCTCAACTCCCCAACAGTAGCCAGCATGCACCGCTTTCCGAATATTTCTCACGCCCTCTCCTCCTCCGGCACCCGATGAAACGATCCAGTCCCGCCGGTCTGCGAGCCGATCCACAACTCGCCCCCTTCATAGAGTTCTTTCTTCCAAATCGGCACGGTTTCCTTGAGTTGATTGATAGCGTAGTGGCACGCCTCGAACGCCGCGTGACGATGTCCAGAAGAAACGGCAATCGCCACACTGGCTTCGCCAATGTCCACTTGACCAATCCGATGGATCATAGCGACTTTGCGAAGCGGCCAGCGGGACAGCGCCGCCGCAGCGATTTTTCTCATTTCTTTTTCCGCCATGCCGGGATAACACTCGTACTCCAGACGGACAACCTTGCGGCCTTCATTCGTGTTGCGCGTCATCCCCACAAACGTCGTCATCGCTCCAGCAGCAGGATCTGCGACAAAATCCGCTAGCTCCTGCATGTTGATCGGCTGGTCGGTAATTTTACACAGAATGTGTTGTTGCAGGTCATTCATAAAGTCCATCCCTAGGCAATAAAAAAATCTGAAAGCGACATGCGTAAGCACTCTCTCCAGTCTGTTTATCGCCTCCCTGCGTCCTGCTGACCGCCTCCTAGCCTTGTTATGAAAGCCCCCGGCGTACAGAAACTGTCCGCTCCACCCCCACTCACTGGCGGGATAAAAGCGAGTTCGTCATTATCTTGAAGGGGATGGGTCTTGTCAACGTATTCCTGTCCTACCGCAAAGGCGATGGAGCGCTCCATCACTCCCAGTTCTGGATGCTGTTTTTTTAGCATTTCCCACACCGTCGCCACAGTTGCGTCAGCCGGAACCTCAAACATTTCCTCACTTCGGCGCAGGCGTTCGCGCAATGCGGCGAAGTAGCGAAGCTTAATGCGCATGATGTGTCTTCTCACCGCGTAACACAAACAGCATATGGCCAAGTTCAGGCAGCACTAATCTGGTCATGCCGAGCTCGACCGCGCTAGTTGATCCGGGCAGCGACACTATGACTTTCCCCTTGGCCACGCCGGCAGTCGCGCGCGTCATCATAGCGGCAGAGCCAATATCCTGGTAGCTCAACCAGCGGAAGAATTCGCCGAAACCGGGAATCTCTTTCTCCAAAAGGCCTTGAATGGCCTCAAAAGTAGTGTCTCGGGGAGCAATTCCCGTCCCGCCGTTAATAATGATGGCGTCGACCTCAGCCTGGTCAAGCAGAGCTCGCACGGCGGCGCCGATAAGCTCCGGCTCGTCCCTCAAGATTTGGTAGGACGCCACAGCGTGATTGTGCTCAGCAAGCAGATCTTTGATCCTCTTGCCGCTTGTATCTGTCTCTGCAGTGCGTGTATCGCTCGCTGTAATCACAGCACACGACACACGGCGGTGGGCCTTGTCTTTATGTTCCGTAACCGCCATAGCTGTTATCTATACCCCGCTCTGGCAAAATCGCAACCCTGGAACGGAGGAAGACCCATGGCGCTAACCATTAAGAAACTTGATCAGCAGCGGCACGAGCTCAAAGCGCTCCGTTATCTTCTAGAGTTTTATCCTGAGAGCGTACAGAACACGAAAGATCTTCCAAGTCGAGAGGACTTTCAAATTGCAGACACGCGCTTGATGTACGACGCCTTGATGGCCGCACAGACAAAAGAAGAAGCGACGCAGGCAATAGGCAAGCTCGAGCTCGAAGAAACTGATGTTGAATCATTCCTCCGCCTCGGCGGACAGTTTTATCACATGTATCCCAAACTGGTGAAAGAGCGCGGCGAAGAGTTTCGCGCGGGCAAGATCACCATTGTCGCACCCGGGGAGTAGCGAGCGGTTCAAAGCGAGACGGTCAGCTTCAGGCAAATCAAAAATAAGCCCCATCCCCGGGCGACCACAGGGGGGCGCTCCTCCGAAGAACTCCGCCTCTTGGCGCGCTTCTCATAAGCGCGACCGCATGATGATCTTCATAGCTGAACGTATGACCCGGCCGGCGCCATCCCTGCACATTCGTGGGGATGAAGAAGCTCCGCCAAAATTTCTACGCTGTCAACAATACGCGGGCCGGGACGATTGAAGTAGGCGTTGCCGTCGACAATATAGACACGACCGGTTTGCACGGCTGGGAGTGAAGACCAGCGAGGGTGAGATGTCAAAAGCGAGACATCTGCTTGGGTTTGAGGAATCCTGAAGCCGCACGGCATAATAATAATCACTTCAGGCTGATGCGCGACGAGGGTCTCCCAGCTGATCACCGGACCGTGAGCGCCCGCGGAAGCCAAAGCATATTCCCCGCCAGCAATCTCCACTAATTCCGCTATCCAGTGACCGCCAGCAATCAGGGGATCAATCCATTCGATACAGGCCACACGAGGGCGGGCAAAGCGGCGAGTTCGTTGCTCCAGCTTCCACAACCGCCGCTTCAGTCCACGCAAAAGATCCTCCGCTTCGGTCGCCTTTCCACTCGCAGCGCCGACTCGGCGGATGTCCTCCCAAATGTCGCCTAATCGCTCTGGTTTCAGTGACACCACTCGCACTCCTGGTGTCAGAAAGCAGCGCACGGCTTCTTCCACTTCGGGAAGAGACACCGCGCACACCGCACACTGATCCTGGGTTACGATCAGGTCTGGTTGCAATCGCTGCAATAGCTCTGTCTGGATGCGATAAATGCTGAGCCCTTCTTGCACGATTGCGCGCACGCGGGCGTCAATCGCCCAACTTCCTTCATGCGGATCGAGCTTGGGTTTTGTCAGGACCGGTAGACCTATAACGTCCGAGGGATAATCACATTCATGTGATACGCCAACCAGGCGGTCACGGAGTCCTAAGGCGCACACGGTTTCCGTGGCGGAGGGCAGAAGAGAGACGATCCGTTCAGGCGAGGTCATACGAGCACACGCTACATGAGAATACGCGGTTTTTGCTCATCGGGCTCGATCTTCTCCCCACATGTAGATGCACATGTCGTGCACTGATACTCAAATTTGTTCCCTTCGGGAAGAATCAAAAGGAGTCGCTTGCGCACGGGCATAGCCTGACGGCAACGGGGGCAATAGAGCAACGTTGCCTCAAGCTGCTCAAAACTAGGTCTCGGCTTGCGAGTCACGCTGACGTTGCCTCCTCACAATTAAGCTTTTAGTTGTAAGCCATGAGCTTTAAGCAAAAGACTCTGTTCTTTGTTTTATCCGGCCAAGAGCCAAGAGCCAAGAGCTCATAGCTCAACAAGAGCATGTCAACGCGGCCATTGCCTTGGCTCCAGGGAGGGGTTACAACAAAACCCTCGTAGAATAGCCATGGACATGCGTAAGGTCTACATCGAAACATATGGTTGTCAGATGAACATGGCTGACACCGAATTAATGATCGGTCTGCTGAAACCGCACGGGTATGAGCCAACCCAACAGGTCGATCAAGCCGATGTTATTTTGCTCAACACCTGCGCTATTCGTGAACATGCAGAAGAACGGGTCGTGAAACGGCTCGGCGAACTTGTTCGCTATAAAGCGAGAAATCCAGAGGTGCGCCTCGGTGTAGCCGGCTGCATGGCGCAGCACCATCGGGAGCGGCTGCTTGATAAAGCGCCATTTCTTGATCTCGTGCTAGGTCCGGATGCGTATCGCAATTTACCGACGTTATTAGCCCAAGAAGAGAAGGACGAGCCATTGGTTGCGGTTCGTCTGGATCGAGAGGAGACCTACGCCGATATCTCGCCGGCGCGCGCAGAAGGCGTACGCGCCTGGGTCACGATTATGCGAGGGTGCGATAAATTCTGCAGCTTTTGCATCGTGCCGTATGTCCGCGGTCGCGAGCGTAGCGTTCCGCTGCATGCTCTGCTCATGCAGGTGCGAGCCCTTGCTGAACAAGGCTACAAGGAAATCGTTTATCTTGGTCAAACGGTGAACGCCTACCGCGACGGGAGCCGCGATTTTGCAGACCTCCTGCATCAGACGGCAGCCATTGACGGCATTGAACGTATTCGTTTTACCTCGCCTCATCCGTCGGACATGACCGAGCGAGTCATCGAAGCGATGGCCACCTGTCCGAAAGTCGCTCCTTATCTACATTTGCCATTGCAAGCTGCTTCCAATCGCGTATTGCAACGCATGGAGCGCGGATACACCGTCGAACAGTACGCCGATTTGATCGTACGTTTGCGGACGGCAATCCCGCACCTCGCACTCTCGACTGACATCATCGTCGGCTTTCCTGGCGAAGAAGAGGAAGATTTTCGCGCGACGTACGACTTTATGGCGGAAGTGCGCTACGATTCAGCTTTCATGTTCAAGTATTCGGCCCGTGAAGGCACGAAAGCCTACAAATGGCAAGAAACGGTGTCCGAGGCAGAAAAAGGGCGGCGCTTACAAGAGATTATTGCGCTCCAAGAACGTATTTCCGGCGACCTCAACCGTCGAACCATCGGGCAAACCGTGGCGGTGCTGATTGAAGGATCAGCAAAGCGTCAAAAAGACTGGCTGGCAGGAAAAAATGGGCAATTCAAAACTGTAGTCTTTCCTGGTAATGGCGCACGACCTGGAGACGTCGTTCCTGTCCAGATTGTCTCAGCGACCGCTCATACCCTAGTCGGAGAGGTACGCTCCGCATAGTCCGCAACCAGGACGCACCTGTTGTACAGCGGTTTTCACTTGCAGACCTCTCAGCGAAAGGGTTTTTCTCCCGTGGTGCGGAAAGATAGGGTGAAGGTCAGCCTAAAGAGGGCCTATCCAAGTGAAAGCTACTGATGAACTTTGGCGATCACAATCGATAACCCAAACTCCGACAGAAAAAGATCTTCTCGGTGTAGGGGCACGGCGCGCCGTGCCCCTACAAAGGCTACTAGTGATTGGCGACTTCAGAGCAATTCCAGCACTTTCTCAGACGGTCGTGCGATGACCGCTTTCTCCCCTTTGATAATGACTGGCCGTTGCATCAGCACAGGATGTTGCAGCAGCAGCGCGATGACGGCCTCCTTTGTTACGTACTGATTGGCGTCCAGCCCAAGTGCTGCAAAGTTCTTGTCTTTCCGCACCAGATCCGCTGGAGGAGTAGGAAGTAAAGTCAGAAACCGCTCAAGGGTCGCTCGATCCAAAGGTGTCTTCAGATATTCAATAACGTCGAACTCGACGCCGCGCTCACGCAAGATATCGAGCGCTCCACGAGATTGCCCTCAGCCAGGGTTGTGGTACACCACGAGTCGTTCCATACTTAACCGCCTCCGTAGTGAGATATGCCTCTACCTACCTGGAACGGCGCTGATCTGCTAGTCCAGTTGTAAGGGAGCGTCACGAGGAGAAAAGAGAGACGATGAAGCGCGGGTTCGACATTGTGGCGCAAGCAGTCCCGGACGTGAAACAAGCAAAGGAAGCCCAGTCCGGTCTTGAACCATGGACGGTTGACGAACTCCCAAGTCCACCGATCGCCAAAGGTTTAAATTTCCTAGGCATCATTGGCCCAGGCGCTATTATCCTTGGAGCCTCAATCGGCAGCGGCGAATGGTTGCTCGGTCCTGCCGCATTCGTGAAATACGGCATGTCTTTGCTCTGGGTCACGAGTGTCGCGGTAGTTCTTCAAACCATTCTTAACACGGAACTCATTCGCTATACGCTGTACACCGGCGAGCCGGCGCTTACGGGATTCATGCGCACGAAACCCCACTCGGCCTTCTGGGCCGTTTTCTACACCCTGCTCTATTTTCTCCAGGTTGGCTGGCCGGCATGGGCTGGCGCTGCCGCTGGGGCAATCTATTACGTATGCACAGGTCAAATCGCCGGTGCGGCGAATGCGTCCGCCGTCTATTGGATTAGCGTCGGCACCTTCGCCGCTTGCGTCGTCATTCTTCTGAGTGGTAGTCACATTGAACACACGTTAGAGATTCTCAACTGGATTTTGATCATCTTCATTCTCGGCACGTTATTTGTCCTCAGTCTGCTGTATGCCGAACGCCGGCGGTGGATCGAGGCTGGAGCTGGATTTTTCGGATTTAATGTATCAACACACTCATTCGCGCTGTTTCCAGCGGGAGCCGACTGGTTCCTGATCGGCGCATTTGCCGCCTACTCTGGCGCTGGTGGGGTTACCAATCTCACACTCTCGAACTGGGCGCGGGATAAGGGATTCGGCATGGGCAAAGTAGTGGGCTTTATTCCCGCTGCAGTTGGCGGTCAGAGTGTCTTGTTGGCGCATTCGGGAAGCATCTTCAAAATCACGCCGCAAAACATCTGCAAATGGAAAGGCTGGTGGAGTATCATCCGCATTGATCAATGGGGCGTGTTCTTCCTCGGCGCATTGCTGGGCATGGGCTTGCCTGCCGTGCTGTATACATCCTTCTTGCAACCCGGAGAAGATATCCGAGGTCTTGCCGTGGCCACGGCGTTGGCCAATGCCATGGCGCAGCAGGGCGGGGCCATGCTTGGCTTCCTGGTCGCATTTATGGGCGCGTGGGTGCTGTTTAAAACACAGCTTGACATTCTGGA
>DATLYA010000101.1:0-5469 GCA_035575235.1 Candidatus Methylomirabilota bacterium | reverse complement strand
GGAGAAAGAGAAACAGAACGCATCATTGCTTCCAGCAATTCAGCAAGGAAAGCGCAATTCCTGTGCCGCCAGATCGACACAGGAACAGCGGAGAGAATGAGAGGAAAAGGGAAATTTCTTCCAGGAGGAGAGGCCGTATTTGCCAGGAAGGGAAAAAGAGGTCAGCAGGACATTACACGGAAGAGCGGCAGAGGCGCTGCGTCATAGCGTTTTATTGATGGGATGATTCTTCCTGGTTCGCTTCTTTTAAGGCGTCAAGCACGGCTCCTGCACGTTGGACATGGACTTGCACTTCAAGGATTTGGTTCAGGAGACGACCGATATACGCGCGCGCCTCCTCTGTTTGCGGACCCAGTCCTTTAACCAGCTGGGTTGCGGCGCTCACTCCCTGGGAAGCTTGTGTGATAGCGCTTTCAATCTCTGCGAAAGTTTCCGAATCAATAATCATGTATGCATTCCTCTCCGATGACCCGCACCGAGAGCTACCGAACAGAATCTCACTCTCACCCCAGGGAGTGTAGCGAGAGAAGGCGATAGACGTCAATCCGTACCCGCTGACAGAGACTACGACAGTAGGTTTTTTACAAACAAACGATGAGGTAAAAGATGCAGTGTTATGCAGCCTTCTCGCCAACTGCTCCTCACCTCTGCGCTGCCGTGTTGGGTGATCGGACATCGCGGCGCCGCAGCTCTCTGTCCAGAAAACACCTTGCCTTCCTTTCGCATGGCGCGCGCCGCTGGCGCGTGCATGATCGAGTTTGACGTGCAACAGAGCGCGGACGGTGAACTCGTCGTCTTTCATGACGAGACCCTGGATCGACTGTGCGGGGAATCGTCCGCTGTAGGCGCACTTTCATGGGATGAGCTTGTTACGAAGGTAGTAGGGCATTGGCATGGGGCGTCACTAACCATGCCGCGACTGACTGATGTCTTTTCTACTCTGCGACGCTCGCTCCTGTACAATATTGAACTGAAGACGAATGTTGTGCGTTATCCTGGTATTGAAGAACGGCTGGTGCGGTTAGTGCACGACCATGGCGTTGCCGAACGAGTATTAATTTCCAGTTTCCAACCTGAAAGTTTACGTGTAGTGCAGAAGCTTGATCACAACCTCCCCCTCGGACTGCTGATTGGGTTAGAGCAAGGGGCGCGGCTCGGCAGCGCGCACGCCCTTGTCGAAGGAGCGCGAGCGCTTGAGTGTTTCTCTCTCCATCCAGACTTTCGCTTGCTGCGCCTGTATCCCGAGTTAGTCGACCACTGTCACAGCGTGGGCTTGCGGGTGTTTCCCTGGACTGTGGATCATCCAGACGTATGGAAAACGCTAGTGCACAAGCTTGGCGTTGACGGCGTCATTACTAATGATCCAGGGAAACTCTATGAATGGCTACTTGAAAAAGACAAGAGAGATTTTCAACGGAACGCCCCTACGAAAAAAGACTGAGTTGCGTTGCCCCAGTCTTTAACTGATCCCACGGTAGTGGCGGCACAGGAACGCCATGCTCTTCAAGCAGGTGGTGAAACAAGCGCGCCGTTCCTGGCGACTGGGCTTCCACCGGGCAGTGGACGAAGAAATAGACGCGCGTTTCTTGCGCGAGCCACCGCGCAACGCGTTCGACCCAGTCTGCGAGATAGGTACGATTGAAATCCCGACCTGGATGGCTGATGAAGCGCACCAAACTGAACGGCGCCGTCACGATTGGCTGCAGCGGCAGGTTAGGTTTTTTTCGCTCAGAACCGATCTGCGGATTATCTGGTCCATCATAGATGGGGCGTGTATCAAGCAACACGCGCCCAACACTGAGTTGCTCCAGTCTACTATTGAAAAGACTCGCATACGGCTCCTTGAACCAGTCTGGATGCCGCACTTCAAGCGCCAGCGGCGCTTCCTGTCGCGGCCAGGCGCTGAGAAACGCTAGCAGATCATCGAGCAACATCGGTCCATAGTGTGGGGGCAACTGGGCAAAGATTGGACCGAGCCGGTCCCCGAGACCTTGCATCAGCTCGAGAAACTGCAACGCGGCACGAATAGACGGTCGCAGCAGATGCTGGTGCGTGACTTCACGCGGCAATTTAGGGCAGAACTGGAAGCCCGGCGGCGTCTCTTCCTTCCATCGCGCCACAGTCTTGCGATCCGGCGCGGCGTAAAAAGTCGTATTGCCTTCAACCGTAGTCAGCCGTTGACTATACAATCGTAAAAACTCCGCTGGTCGACTACCTGACGGGAAGAGCTCGCCGACCCAACCCTTGAAGGACCACACCGCGCAGCCGAGAAAGAAATTGCCAGGAGTCACCATACAGGCACGATAGCGAGACGGCGGAGAAGTGGTCAAGATAAGGCGCTGATGGAGAATTGAGTGATTGAGTGATCGGGTCATTGAGTGGGAAACGATTAAGGGCAGAGTGCTCTATCCTCACTGAACAGGAAGATCCGACCAATACGCACCATGTCCATATACCAAAGAGCGTTGGTATAGATTCCACCTGAATACTGCGGTCAAGTGAACTTGACAACAGCCGGGCGGATGTCAGATACTCGCCCAGCCTCTATCAATGATGGAGGGGCCGGACTTCTAGAGCTTGGAACAAAGCTCAGACCGCGCCCAATAAAGAGGGAACAGAGCATGCAACAAGCGTTGAGCGGCATTCGCGTTGTGGATCTGACCCACTACATCGCCGGCCCATATTGTACGAAGCTATTGGCGGACTACGGCGCTGACGTCATCAAAATCGAAAAACCTGTTGTCGGAGACGGCGCTCGTGCACTCCCGCCCTTCTTCGCCAACAAGCCAGGGTTGGAGCGTAGTGGACTCTTTTGTTTTCTGAACACCAACAAACAAGGCGTTACGCTCAATCTCAAACACGATCGTGGACGAGAGGTCGTCTTGGGGCTGGCGCACCAGGCCGATGTTTTAGTGGAAAACTTCCGGCCTGGGGTGATGGAGCGACTCGGCCTCTCGCGGGCAGAACTTGAGCGGGTGAATCCTCGTTTAGTGACCGTTTCGATCTCGAATTTTGGCTCGTACGGTCCGTACCGCGATTATCAGATGACCGATGGCGTCGCCTACGCGCTTGGGGTGTGGACCTATCCTATGGGAGAAGTCGACCGCCCTCCGGTACAGCCGGGCGGAGCGTTTGGCCAATACATGGCCGGGCTCTATGCGGCGATTGGCGCGCTGCACGCCGTGCGGCATCGTAATGAAACAGGCTTTGGACAATCAGTCGAAGTATCTATTCAAGAAGCACTCATTGCCACCACGCTGTATGACTTCGTGGCGTTTTCCTATGCCGGCTTTCTGCGGAAACGGTCTGGCCGGCAATTTCATCTCGGCTATCCCAATCTTGTCACGCTGCCGTGCGCGGACGGATACGTCGGCTTCCATGCCGGACTCCCGCAACATATTCACAATTTGTTGGAGATGGTGGGGAGGCCGGACCTCGCCGCCGAGCCGCGTTTTAACACGTTAGCTGGCATCGGGGCGCATGCGCGGGAGTTGCACGGCGTGTTAGAGCCCTGGTTGAAGACGCGCGGCAAATGGGAAGTGTTTCATATGGCGCAGAAGCGCGGCATTCCGACGTCGCCGATCCCCTCGCCCGATGAAGTCGTGAACTGGCCGCATCTGAAAGAGCGGCAGGCGTTTATTGAAATCACACACCCCGAAGGCGGAACGGTGAAAATCCCCGGCCCGCCGTTCCGTGAGCAAGGCAAGCCGCCGTGGCCGCTGCGCCGCGCGCCGCTCTTGGGAGAACATACGGAAGCAGTGCTGTGCGGGCGATTGGGGCACAGCGTGGCAGAGGTGCAGGAGATGCGGAGAGAAGCAATTCTCTGAGTACGGAATGCGGAATGAAAAACAGGAAGTGCGCCTTTGCGTTTTGCTTTCTTTTTTCAGAACCAAGAACTAAAAACTTTTAGCTAAAAGCTAACAGCTAACGGTTGTCTTAGGAGCATCGTCATGTCGAAGCCACTCCGAGTCGTCGATCTTACTAATGGTTGGGCCGGTCCCCTGAGCACCTGTCTGTTGGGCGACTTTGGCGCGGAAGTCATCAAAGTAGAATCACCGTCGCATATGGACTGGTGGCGTGGAGCAGGACTGCAGGGAACGGCGAACGGTCCGAAGCTCTACGAACAATCGCCAACGTTCAACACCGTTAACCGCAACAAGATCGGCATTGCTTTGGAGTTAACGCATCCGCGCGGGCGGGAGTTGTTCCGTGAATTAGTCCGAGTCAGCGATGTGCTGGTCGCGAACTACCCGCTTCGCAGCCTACGCAAGCTTGGGATCGATTTTCAGGCGCTGTCGGCGGTGAATCCCAATCTTGTGATGGTGACGTTGCCTGCGTTTGGCGGCAGCGGCCCGGATAGTGAATACGTTGGCTTCGGCTGCACAACTGAGGCGCTGGCCGGCATTACCGGCGTCAGCGGCTATGAAGACGGGCCGCCGCAAATGCTCAGCAACGCGATCGGCGATCCAGGCACGGCGCTCAACGCTTGCTTTGCCACGCTCGTCGGTCTGTTCGAGCGTGATCGGCGCGGCGCAGGCGTGTCTATCGATCTTTCTCACGTGGAAGGACTCTTGCCGATGAACGCGGAAGCGTTACTGGACTACACCATCAACGGCGTGGTGCAGAGGCGGCGAGGCAACCGTCACCCCCTGATGGCGCCACACGGCTGTTACCCATGCAAGGGAGACGACGAATGGATCATGATCACCGTCGCGTCAGACGCCCAGTGGGAGAAATTCTGTCAGGCGTTAGGCAATCCTGCCTGGACGCGCGCCGAGGGACTGCGAACACTCGCCGGAAGAAAAGCGGTTGAGGATGAACTTGACCGCCACATTGCCGAGTGGACCAAAGAGCATGACCATTACGAGGCTATGGAGCTTCTGCAACAGGCTGGCGTCGCTGCCGGCGCGGTGATTTCTGGATTGGAAGTACTCAGCGACGCGCATCTGGCCGCGCGAGAATTCTTGTTAGCAGTTGATAAAGCTGAAGCCGGGACGCATTTGTATCCCGGTTTCGTGCCGCGTTTTCAGCCTGACGCCTCAGAGTTGCGCACGCCGCCGCCATGCTTCGGCGAGCATAATGACTACGTCTTCGGCGAAATTCTTGGTCTGCCGCCACAGGAAGTCGAGGCGCTGGTGCAGGAGCGAATCATCAGCAAAGCGCCGATTTTTCCGGGGTGATCGTATTAATCGAGAGGGATAACGGCAAAAATTTCTGCTGGAGTCTTTCTGCCTCGGTCGGTCCGATCAAAATCGCCGTCGAAGCTCACAAGCGTCAATCCTGACTTTGCTGCCGCCGCATATTGATAGGCATCATCGAAGTCGAGATTGAATCTTTGTGCGGCATCGGTAACCGCCATCATATCCTCTGGAAAGAGGCCAGTCAGGGTTACGCCAGCATCGAGTAGCATATCCTTTACAAACTGCTCAAAAGCAATGTGACGTTTCTGCCGGAAAAGCATAAGCCCTA
>DATLYA010000100.1:0-6963 GCA_035575235.1 Candidatus Methylomirabilota bacterium | reverse complement strand
GTTGACGGGATTGCCCATTTTTATGGCTATAATGACGACGGTAAACCTATGTTGCCGGCGATGAATCCGCCGTGCACGCAAGCCGTTGGCAATAATTGTGAGGCGACCAAGACTGAACCGGATGAGAACACCTATCTCGTATTCTCACGGGGACTGGATGGCAATCTCGATCATGGGACCCATTTTTTGTTTCAGGGCCACGAGAGCGGTGTGCCTCTCCAAGCAGGCGAGAACATTTCCGGCGGTTCCACGAAGAAAGGCTATATCACGCGCATTAACCTCGATGTCCCGAGCGACGCCGATGGCGAGCACCGCGTCACGCTACTGGCCACAAAAGACATCAACGGCAACTTTTTACCGGCATTCGACGGTTCCGTCTGGGATCCGTTCCTGACCAATCCTGAACATCCTGAGCGCCCTGGGCAACTGCTCTTCAGCGCAGAAATCGGCGCGCAAGGCGGCATTTGGCAAGCCACTCCAGACTATCCTGCCAAGGTCCAGGATATCTCTGTGGTGGGCGGCAATTGCGTGCTTGGTCGCGGCGGGTATGAAGATATTCATGTTGACCCTTTGGGGCAGATCTGGATCGTTGAAGACGTCGGCGGCAAAACCTGTAGCGCCCCTGATCCGAAAGGACGGGTTCCTAACAGTTTCGTGTACCGGTTTATTCCCCATAACCCCAGCGATCTGACGGCCGGAGGAAGACTGCAGGCGCTACAGGTGAAGGACACCTTCGGCAACCCCATCACTTTTACTGGGGCGTGCAGCGACGTGAATTCCAAGGGCATGCAAGAGATTCATCACTGCGGCAATGTTTTGCAAGCGACGTTCGTCGACCTCAAAATGACTGCACCGGCATGTGACGCTAACGCCGCCGCGAAAGCCGCCGGCGCCACACCGTTTAAACGACCGGAGAATGGCGAGTTTATGTTTTTCGGCAAACAATCCACGGTCTTCTATTTCGATGAAACCGGCGACACCAACCTGAGCACTGGAGCGGATCGAAATCTAGGCGGGAGAGGAGCGGTCTTGAAACTCACCCTCAACGGCGGCGCTTCCGCTAATACTGGAACGTTAGAGCCGTTCTACATTGGTGATGACGCCCACACAGGTTTTGACAATACAGCAATCTGGGATGCTACCCACATTGTCTTCGTCGAGGACGCGGGCGACACTGCGCATACGCAACGGAACGCGTTTGATTCAGGCTATGTGTTCGATACTACCCAAAACTATTGCTCCAACGGCGACAAGAACACTGTGCAACCCATCCGCTTCCTGGCGCAGGGACGAGACGCCTCCGCCACTATCGATTCGCAATACTCGGGCGCACAAGGATTTCAAAATGATGGCGACAACGAAATCACCGGTGTTCTCATTGCGACTGGCGACCCGAGCCCGAAAGGCATTCCCGGAGTCCGACCACCGAAGCTCTTCAAAGACGCGCGCTTCTTCTATACCCAGCAGCATGGCGATAACGTCACCTACGAGATTAACACAGGCTCTTCTGTAACGTCGAAGAGGAAATCTACGCTCGCCAATGAGTCAGAGGAATAGGCCCTAGAGCATCGACTCAACGCCGCCCAAATTGCAACCTGCCTCTGCGGACTTCACGATCCCATCTCTCTGACAGCTCCTTTCCTCCGCATTTACAGAGGCGTCGTAAGACGCCTCTGGCTCACACAGGTTGCAGGCGGTCATGGCGTGGACTGGACTGCTCCCTTCAGCAATGGCGTTCCCGTCTAGGGGGTCGGGACGGCCACACGGTTCCCCGGGACAATCTGAGGCTGGTAGGAAAAGACCTCGCGGCTCCGGGCGTCTACACGCACCTTCACCCACTGCACGTCATTCGTGCCGTTTGCGGCGTTATCGCCGAACGTCTCGACGCGTGTGAAGTTCTCGAGTCGGCGCCCCTGGGCGTCGAGGAACGGTTTATCAACACGAAAGTAGTGCGAGTCGCCATGCACGTAAGCAACCGGCTTGCGGAAGGCGATCACCTCATCGCGCAGGGCTTTGAGGAAATCCTGATAACCGTCAGGCTGGCCGTCAGTCTCGGCGAGCGTTTTTGGGTCACGGAGCGGAGCGCGCGTCGGGTCGGACAGGTCCCAGCCGGGATCAGCCTGCGAGATGAGCATGACTGCGGCTGAGTGGCGCTGCGTCGCCACGTGGAAGGTCTCCTGCATCCAGGCAATATTGGCGACGTTACGCGCAGCGTACTCCTGCGGATCGGGCGCGGTGTCGCAGAGGTTGTTGCAGGAGCCCTGGATATTCAGCGTCGCATAGGTGACGCCCCCCACCGTCCAGCGGCGATTCTCGACACAGGATACGGGACCGCTCACTCCGAGACATAATGGCGCCGTCTGGACCTCCTGGCGTAGCGGGCGCTGCCCGAGCGAGAATGGCGTGCTGAAGAAGACCCGCCGTTCGTGGTCAAGGCGCTCGCGCGAGTTGAACCCACCGTTCGACGCACGGTCGCAGTCCGTCCAGTCGTTGTCGCCAGGGGTGAAGATGGCCGGGGCCTTCAGCGCGTTGAAGTACCCAAGCGCCTGTGTGTACAGGGCGTCGCTACAGGTAGTAGGGGTCACTGAACCGGCAGTGCTGTTGCCCGCCTTCAAATCGCCGTCGTGCACCGTGAAAGCGAGGCGCTGCCGGTTCATGTCGGCGATCAGGTTGGGCACGCCGGTTTGGGCCTGCGCATCCGAATAGGGCAGGTCGCCCCATAATCCGATCGCATACACTCCGTCTTCGTCATCCTCATCGCCCCTTCCGTCTGGTCCTCTCCCAATGGCCAGGCCGGCGGCGATGGCGACGACCATCACCACCGTAATGGTCGCCAAGAGGAGCGTGTGCAGCGCCCATGCTCCTCTTCTGCCTCGTTGATTGTTCAGACTATGCGTTTCCGTCAGCCTCATACCTCGCTACTCCTTTCTCGGGGCGTGCGGCCCCATGCGCCAGGACATATGCTCACCTCTCCCAGACTCACGTTAAAAAAAGATGACGAAAAGATAAAAGAATGATGATGGCGATCCGCTGTGAGGAAAAAACAAAAGAAACCAGCGCCATTCATCCAAACTTCATCATTTTGTCACCATTTCATCGCTTCGGATGCGCTACAGGCCCCTCAATCAGAGGGCGTGAAAGGAGCGCCGGAGGATGAGGCTCGCCGACCATCAGTATATTCATCGAGAAACCGGCCAGGTGCGAACCGAGCGTCACTCCAAGCCGGGAGCCAATACCTATCCGTGGTCTTGTGCGACTTGTCTTGCTGCTACAACGACACCTGCTGCTGGCCATGCAACACGCTAGCCGACAGGAGCCAGGGCAGCCCCACGGGCCGACGCGAAAAATCGAAAGAACAATTGATGTAGGGAGTCATCTGTGTGGCATGCTTACTGCACACAGCAGCGGAGGCGGCCTTCCAGTGCGGCTCTACGAGACGACGATTTCCTGTTGCACAAGTATGAAGAGTCTATGAATAAACATTTGCCGACTCCACCAGCAAGGCGTCCTTTGATAGAATATCAACTAACAAATAGTGAATATCGTTCAAAAAGAAGACCCGGGAGTCCACTTGCATTTCACAGTTGTACGCCTTTGGGGTCAATCACGAGTAGGAGGTACACGAAATGTTCGCGCAACCGCCTGTTTTCTCCCCGGTTCCCACCGGCGTGGTGGATCTCACGTATGATTTCGCGCCGCTGTTTGTGGGGCTCGTCGTCGGTCTGTGTCTGTGCGTGTTGGCGTTTGCGGCCGCCCTGGGCGTCTATGATACGTGGCGGCCGCGGCGGGAAAAGCGCCTTGTTAAGCGGGCGCCCATAGCCCCCGAAGCGTCTGACGCTGCATAAATGTTCACCATGTACGATTTACCGCCGCCAGTTTCCCAACCTGGAGGCGTGCGGGCCCGCGAGGTTTCTCTCCGTAACTCCAGAGCTCTTTCTTTCCCATCAGACGCCGAGCACGCCGCTACAGCAAGACGCCGCGCAGGATAAGGCTAGCAACTGTAAAGTAGATGACCAGCCCCGTGACGTCGACAAGCGTGGCGACGAAGGGAGCCGAGGCGCTTGCCGGATCGCAACCGAGCCGCCGGAGAAGAAAGGGCAGCATGGAGCCCGCGAGCGTGCCAAACAACACCACGCCAATCAGACTGCACGCTACAGTAAGCCCCACCAGGAGGTAGTGCTCGCCATACATCTGCATGCGAGTCGGCCACAGCAAAATGCGCATGAAGCCGATCATTCCTAAGATCGCTCCGAGCAGCAGCCCTGCGGCCAGTTCACGGCGAATCACCCGCCACCAATCCCGTAGTCGCACTTCCCCCAGCGCCATAGCGCGAATGACCAGCGTCGACGCCTGCGAGCCCGAGTTCCCGCCGCTACTAATAATGAGCGGGATAAACAGCGCCAGGACCACCGCTTGCTCTATTTTACTTTCATAATACCCCATGGCGGTCGCGGTGAGCATTTCGCCAAGAAAGAGCGCCGACAGCCAACCGGCGCGTTTCTTGATCATGGGGATCAAACCAATTTGCAGGTAAGGACCGTCAAGCGCCTCCATCCCACCGATCTTTTGAATGTCTTCGGTGGCCTCTTCCTGCACGACATCCACAATGTCATCAATCGTAACAATGCCCTTCATGCGGCCGGCTTCGTCCACCACCGGAAGCGCCATAAGGTCATATTGCGCAAAGAGGAGACTCACCGCTTCCTGATCCATTTGCTCCGACACGGTGACCACGTCGGTGCGCATCACGTCCTTGATTTTCTTCTCTCCGGGCGAGGCGAAGAGATCCCGGAATGAGACCACGCCAAGGAGCCGCTGCTGCGCATCGAGCACATAAGCGTAGTAAATAGTCTCGACGCGTTCGCGCGCCTGACGGCGGAGGTACGTAATCGCTTCATCGACGCTCATCTCAGGACGTACGCGCGCGTACCGCGGATTCATCAGTCCGCCTGCCGCATCCTCAGCATAAGCAAGGAGCGCTGTCACTTCGGTCCGCGCCTTCTCATCAAGCAGGGCGAGCAGCCTGGGACGCTCTTCCGGCTGCGCCTCTTGAATAACGTCCGCCGCATCATCCGGCGCGAGCAAACGGAACCATAAACGGCGCTCTCCCTCAGGAAGAGAGAACAAAAGTTCAACCTGTTCACGCGCGTTGAGGCTGAGAAAGAAATCATCCGCATCCGCGGGGGCAAGAAGCTTGAAGCCGACGAGCCGTTCATCAGAGGAAAGCAGCGGCCATGAGTCTTGAAGTTCTTCCTGCGTCGGTTCAGTCCCGGTATCCTTCATGAGCATGCTGCACTCTCCTGTATTCTATCGTAAACTTGAATTCCTTCTGGAACTAGGACTCTCATTTTTCTCGCTTCCGCGCAATATTCTTGCAACGCCTTGGTGGCGCAATAGTTAACAGGATCAATCGAGCGCGCGCGCCTCGCACGAGACACTCTTTTCTGGCTCCGCTCTCTTTTACCTCAATCGAACCACACGAGAGTGGCACAGTGCCGGACAGCAAGTTTTGGTGGCACAGGCCTCTGGCCTGTGCGCGCCGCCAGGATGGCGGCGCCACCATAAGCCACACTACCCAGTACGAAGGTTGTGTGGTCTGATTTAGTGACAGCACCCTCCCCTGCCCAGACCAGGTCTTTACAGGGCGTCTGGTTGTCGGTGAAATACGCTTCCTATGCGTCAATCTCTCTCTCGCCTGTTTTGGTGCGGACTAAGAGTTTTCATCGTTGTTTGCTGCTTCTCCGGCGTGACGACGCCTGCAGCGGCTGGCCCAAGCACCGCCGCCGAGTGGTACGCCGCCGGACGCCATGCCGTGCAGGAAGCAAAAACAATCAAGCCTAATACCAGCCGCGCCCGGAATGTGATTCTTTTTGTTGGCGATGGCATGGGCATCGCCACAGTGACGGCTGCCCGCATCTTGGAAGGGCAACTCCGCGGAGAAAGCGGGGAAGAGAATTCTTTGAGCTTTGAGCGGTTCCCCTACGTGGCGCTCTCGAAAACCTACACCGTCAATCAGCAAACGCCGGACTCCGCGCCGACGATGACTGCGATGGTGACGGGCGTGAAAACCAAGGACCGTTTTCTTTCCGTCAGTCAGAACGGCGTGAGAGACGATCACACGACGGTAAGAGGCAATGAGTTGACCACCATTTTGGAATTGGCGGAAGACCAGGGACTTGCCACCGGCGTGGTCACCACGACGCGAGTCACACACGCCACGCCCGCGGCGTGCTACGCGCATACAGTGGAACGCGATTGGGAGTCTGATGCAGACCTTTCACCAGCCGCGCGGGCAGCGGGATTTCCCGATATCGCGCGTCAACTTCTCGAATTCAAGCATGGCGATGGTCTTGAGGTTGTTCTTGGCGGTGGGCGCAGCAACTTCTTGCCAAATACAGTCGAAGATCCCGAAGAGGCGGGCGCCAAAGGGAGACGACTCGATGGCAGGGATCTTACGGCGGAATGGGTAAAAAAACCACAAGCTGTTTATGTATGGAATAAAGCGCAATTTGAGAACGTTCATCCAGCTACCACACGGCGTCTTCTCGGACTATTTGAGCGCGATCACATGAAGTACGAAACAGACCGCGCGACTGATAGAGGCGGTGAGCCCTCTCTCTCTGAGATGACGAGCAAGGCGATCGACCTGCTCTCTCGCAACAAAAAGGGGTTTTTCCTAATGGTGGAAGGCGGCCGCATTGATCACGCGCATCATGCAGGCAACGCGTACCGCGCCCTGACGGAAACGATTGAGTTTGCCCAAGCGGTGAAAACCGCGCTGCAAAAAACCGATCTCCGGAAAACGCTCATTATCGTAACGGCTGACCACAGTCATACCTTAACGATCTCAGGCTATCCCAGACGCGGGAATCCAATTCTGGGAAAAGTCATTGACCCCGATCATGAGGAGTTTGCTAAAGATCAGCTCGGCCTACCCTACACCACACTGAACTACGCTAATGG
>DATLYA010000099.1:0-4304 GCA_035575235.1 Candidatus Methylomirabilota bacterium | reverse complement strand
CTGCGGCCAGGCAACGTGAAGACAGGGGAAGGACGCTTGGCATGCCGTGTATAGCATACGACGACCAAGCACACTATCCCTGGCGGACAGCGCACGTTGCTACTCGGATCTCTTGGAGTTTTTCCCTCAATACCCCATGTCTATCGCCAGCGAGCAGCATGGCCGCCCCGTGCAATATTGCTCTTCACGCGCTGTCTTGCCGCCGTGCTTTGTATCTGGCACAACGATGTTCCTGGGCAGCCTTGTCCCGGCTTCACCGCTGTGCGGTCATCCATTAAAGGGAGACGCAGAGACAGCGGCGGAGGAAGGACTCTCCATTTTAAGATAATGAGTTTACGAGAGGAGGTGCTGTGGAAGTCCCCCTGTTTTCGTTCTCACTCTGGTTAGCCACGATGCAGACTAGTCTCTCCACGAACCTGCCAGACTCTCTTGTAGGCGTGGCCGTGGTGTCCGATATCGTCGTTCAGGGTGTTTTGCTCTTGTTGATTTCTGCGTCTATTGTGAGCTGGACTATTATTTTCGCAAAGATGTATCAATTCTGGACTGCAGGCAAGGCATCCCAGCAATTTAGCGACCTGTTGTGGGAGAGTAATGATTTGGCGTCGATTTACTCTGCAAGTCTCCCTCTACGGATGAGTCCAACTGCCGCTGTTTTTCATACCGGGTATCAGGCGCTGCAGCAGGAAACACAGCAGGTGAAAAAAACTGGCTCTGTCGTTGCTTCTTCCTTTTCACCACAACTAAGCCTCAGCCATCTTGAACAAGCCGTGCGTCGCGCCCAGCAAGAACAAGAAGCGCGGCTCGAGCGGCGGCTTTTGCACCTCGCGACGATTTCCAGCGCCGCGCCTTTCGTAGGGCTGTTTGGCACGGTCTGGGGAATTATGAACGCGTTTCGCGGGCTGAGCACCGCTCAGGCATCCTCCATCCAGGCTGTCGCTCCCGGCATTGCGGAAGCGCTGATCGCCACAGCCGTAGGGCTTGCCGCCGCCATTCCCGCTGTGGTTGCGTACAATTACTTCACCGCGCGTGTGCAAGGCTTCACAGAAGCGATAGAGACGGTAATCGCCAGGTTTCTGCTGCTTGCGCAACGAGCGCTCTCAGTATGAAGACATAGTATGACGCCGCGAAGAAAACGGCCGCTTATCGCGCAGATTAATATCACGCCGTTAGTGGATGTGATGTTAGTGTTGCTGGTGATTTTCATGATCACCGCACCCATGTTGCAGCAGGGCGTCAATGTGGCGCTTCCCCAAGTTGCTGCGCAGCCATTGCACGTGTCGCATGAACAGCTTGTGATCATCATTCGTGCTGACGGCGCAGTGCAACTGGATGGCGCACCCACCGCCGTGAGTGAATTGACAGGGGAATTGACGCCGCTCTTAAGCGCAGACCCTGATCGTCCCGTGCATGTGCGGGCGGATAAAAGTGTGCCCTACGGCAGAGTGGCGGAAGTGATGGCGGCGGTGCAAAAAGCCGGGGCCAAAAAGATCGGCATGGTCACGGAACCCCTACAAGAACGCCGCTAACGGCTCGTCGCTCCTCCAGGGGAGTGCAGAATACTTACTTGGCGCCCCGGAAGTCAGGCATTCTTGCCGTGCGCGCCCGTGTCAACAATTTGCCGTGCACCCCCTCCAAGGATACGGTTCTCAGCTCCCTCGCGAGCGTTTTTATCTGCAGAGCAGCGTCAATTGTCTTTGTCAGCAGGCGACTACAGCCCTTCTGCACCCAAGCCTGGCGCAGAGAAGGGCGAAGATAGAGCACTGGTAGTGGAGTAGCTCAGGGAGACACTACTCACGCGCAACTGACGATCGCGCCGCGCGTCTACAGCAGGTAATACGTCGCCTCGATCCATAACAGGTTGCGTTCAGTAAAGTAGTTCAGCAATGTCCAGGAATTGTTGAAGCGACTGTTCGGATACCACGCCGTGCCCATGGACAGGTCGATCGGCAACTCCATGAACTCCCTCCACCACCACTGACCAAACAACAGAAATTGTTTCCCCCGCGGCTCGAACGCTACAGCCAGCCGCTGTTCTAATTTGCTGCGGAAATAGCCCTGTCCGCCGACTCCCAACGTCAACAGGTGGTTAAAGTGATTGGTGCGGCAACCACTGCGACCAGGCAATCCAAACCCCATGGCGAAGTTCCAGTTGCATACGTTGTTCGACAATCCCTCGAAGTAATACTGCATGAGCCACTGGAAGCTAATGAAGGACTGCTGGATGCCCATCTGCCCCGGCAAGGAGCGCGTCCAGCCCAACCCGCGGATGTTCTGAAAGGCGGTGAGCAGGTCGAAGCCGACCATGCTGCGCCACACCGGCGTGCTGACGGTCATGCGGCCATTCCGCGCTGCGTACCCCGCCACCATGGCCGGCGGAGGGTTGAAACTCCTACCGTAGCCGGCGAGATGGTGATTCAGCTTTTCCGCCGTGCTGAGGCTTTCCTCAAAGCGGAACACCGCGCCGGTGTACTCGAAGTCATTGTAGGTCCCCGTTGCGCCGATCACATGGGTCCAGCTGTAGCGGTGGTTAAAGCCGTTCGTACAAATGGTAACCGGCGGACGCGCCGCATGCTTCTGCTTCGCCGTAGGCAATGGGTTTCCCTGCGCATCCAGGCGGCGCTGAGGCCAATTATAGCCGCCGAGGTCAACGCCCACGAGCTGGACAAGCGTCTTGTTGTTCGTCCGGTTGTTCGCCGCAACGCCCTGCTTGCCGCTGGGGGAGAGACAACGCCGGAGACCTTCCTCTAGCGTGCCTACCGCGCCAGGGACATCTCCATAGACGTCGGCCGGATGGCCGGAAGGGTTAGTGTCGGCGTGAATGAGCGGGAGGAAAATGTAGTTCAAGGAAAAGTCCAAATCAAACCAGGTCTTGCCGACAATACGGAAACCGCCGGCGCCATGCGAGGGATCGGTGCCGCGGGTGTGATGATGAAAGTTTCCCTTCGGCAAATTGACTATAGCGGTGATCCGCTCTCCAGGCGCCTCAGGTCTACAAGCTTGAGTCAGGCAGGCGTAGTCCACCGAGTGGATGCGGCCGTTGTTGCCAGTGACAGATAGGGACCAGGGATTCTGAAAACGGCGATTTCCGATCCAGTGAGGTCGATAAGGGAGGAATCTCGTGCCTGGTTTGCCGCAATTCTCTGGGCTGTAATCCAGCGCCTTGGCCGGGTCGGTTTCACCCGGAGGGAGACAGTTTTTCTCTTGAAACTCGATGCGCCAGCCGTTTTCGAGCAGCAAAAATTGCGTGCCGTTGCGGAAGCGGGGCGTGTAAAATGGTTCAACGCTCACTTGCGACAGCCAGGTTCCGATATCGCCGATGCCGTAAATAGCTTTGATGGCCAGGCTGGGCTGGCGGAATTCGTCGAATTTCTCGCCCGCACCGAAACTTTGGTCGATCCGCAACGGGTTGATGATATCAATCGAACGAAACAGGTCGGACTCGCCCCACACGATCTGTTGATAGCCGATGCGCGATGTGAGCGAGCCTCCCCATATGTCGCCGAAGTCGAGATCGACATAGAGGTCGCGAAACTCCTTTTCAGGATTGAAGAACTTCGACCTCTTATGCGCATCATAAATGTTGCGGTAGTGCTCGCGCAGGTAGTAGACCGGATCGACGCGCGCGCGGTAACGGGCGCTGAAGGCGGCGTGGTGAATGAACGGAACCGGCACGGTCTCGAGAAAATATCCCCTGGTGATTAAATTGTTATGGATTAACCAAACAAACGCCTCGTTGCGCCACTGCACCCAGTCGAAATGTTCCGTGCCGTCGGTCTGGAACGTGTGGCGCATACGATACCACGCCTGCACTTCGATATCGCCTCCGGCGAGGCGGGTTGAAGTCCACGCGGTGGCGCCGGCTGTCAGAAGAATGATGATGCTGAGGAGCACTGCTCGCCCGAACTGCACGAGCTTCTCCGTGTAGGTTGCCTCTGTAAACATACTCCTCCTCCTTAGGGTCGGCGGTTGTTACTGAATGCGTAAAAGGGCAACGGTTCACGGTTTGTGGACAAATGTAGGGGTTTTCTCCTGGGGCGACGGAGGCGCCTCCCTCCTTTGTGAGTAGAGACGGTGAAGAGCGGCGAGCAAAGCGGCGCCACCGCCTGCCCCCGCGCTGTGGCGCCTGCAGTGCCGCTTCCCTTAGCGTTGTGGCGCCCGCCGTGGCCTCAGCGCGCGCTCTCAATCAGGTAATTAATGGAGTAGGCCTTGGTGGTGTTGATCTCCACCGCCTCATTGAAGTACCACTCCGTCAGCCACTCGCTGGGCTTGACATACCCCGAGGGCGCATCCCACTTGGTGGCGTG
>DATLYA010000098.1:0-6058 GCA_035575235.1 Candidatus Methylomirabilota bacterium | reverse complement strand
ACATGAAAAGCCAAATCGCATGCTGTCGCTCCTTGTCGAGGTGTTTGCCGAAGAGTTAGGGATTGATATCGAGGGACTCGGATCAACAACCTTCAAGCGTAAAGACTTGGATCGGGGCTTCGAACCCGATTCCTGCTTTTACATTCAACACGCAGAACACATCAGAGGCAAAGAAGAAATTGATCTCCTCGTCGATCCGCCCCCTGACCTTGTCATCGAAGTAGACATCACTAGCCCTTCCTTAAACAAATTTCCGCTCTTTGCTGCGCTCGGCATTCCGGAAGTGTGGCGATACGACGGCGCCAGAGTCAGCATCTTAAACCTTACCGGCGCTACCTACATCGAACGCACGAATAGTCTAGCGCTGCCTAAGGTCACCAGTGAAGCGCTCACTCGTTTCATTCACGAAGGCGCTCAGCTCAAACGGCCAGTCTGGCTGCGCCGGGTGCGTGAGTGGATACGGCAACAACAATAACGAAAGCATCGCCATGTCTTCGGCAGAAGAGATTCTCACTTTCTGGTTTGGCGATCTGCGCGACGATGAAGCGTACTACGAGGAGCGCCGCAAGCTCTGGTTCGCCTCAGACCCGCGGATCGACCAGGATATCAAGAACCGCTTTCTCTCCAACTACGAACACGCCGTTGCAGGGCAATTACAGCGGTGGCGAGACACGCCGCGCACCACGCTTGCGCTCATTTTGTTATTCGATCAGTTTCCCCGCAATATGTTTCGCGGCGATCCGCAGGCGTTCGCCACGGACGCACAGGCGCGCGCACTCACGCTCGACTTGATTCAGACTGGCGCGGATGTTCAGTTGCATCCCGTTGAGCGCATGTTCGTGTACATGCCGCTTATGCACAGCGAAGATCTCACTCACCAACGACAAGCGGTGACGCTTTTCCGACAGTTGGCCCAGGACAACCCGCGTGTCAACGCCGTGTCCTACGCGGAGAGACATCTGGAGATTATCGAGCGCTTCGGCCGCTTTCCGCACCGCAATGCCATTCTTGGACGTTCTTCCACTCCGGAAGAACTGGACTTCCTTCGCCAACCAGGATCTTCATTTTGAAGGGCTCTGCTCTGTGGTCGAACCCCCGTCCCTTGTTGATTTTCTGACTCCCAGGCGTTAACGGGGCTCTACATACCACAACCCAATGGGAATATCGTACGATTCCAGGGGATTTTATGTCCATAAAGGAGGTAGGTTGCATGCGCCGTTTTGTCCTTTTCGCCGGTGTTTTTCTCGCGCTCCGAGCGACAGCACTGGCAGATACGTCGGTATGGGAAATTGACCCAGCCCACACCAGCGCGCAATTCGCCATACGCCACCTCATGGTTTCTACTGTCCGCGGGGAATTTAGTAAGGTGACCGGAACAGTTGCTCTGAACGAGCAAGATCCGACGCAATCGACGGTGGAGGCCACTATTGACGCTGCCTCGTTGAACACACGGATCGCGAAACGCGACGAGCATCTGAAGAGTCCGGATTTCTTTGATGTCGCCCAGTATCCTACGATCACGTTCAAATCGAAAAAGATTGAGGCGGCTGGCGACGGGAAGTTCAAAATCACGGGCGACCTGACCATGCATGGCGTCACCAAAGAAGTCGTTCTGAATGTCGAAGGCACTCCAAAGCCGATCACAGATCCCACGGGAAAGTTGCGGATTGGCGGCGGCGCCACCACGAGAATTAACCGCAAAGACTTTGGCATTAACTATAACAGAGTGCTGGAAACCGGCGGGGTTGTTGTTGGAGACGAAGTTGATATTACCATCGACGTTGAATTAACGCAAAAACAAAGCACGGCCGCGGTCGCCGGCGGCGCACAGTAAGTTCGTGTCAGACGCTGGTCCCTGCCCCGTCTGCACGTCGGAGGAGAGATACTTTGTATCTCTCCTCCCCTTTTCCCTTACCCTCTCTTCTTTGTTTCTTCGCGCGCACTCATCCTACCCATTGCCTTCGGCGGTCCTAGCCATCCCCTTTGCCGGAAAAACAACCACTGCGCGACTGCAACCGCCGCCATCAGGGCGAGCGCAAACGGATATCCCCAAAACCAATTCAGTTCAGGCATATTCCAGGGCGAGGCGTTGGGGTTGAAGTTCATGCCGTAGACTCCGGCAATGAATGTCAGGGGCATAAAGATCGTGGCGATCACGGTCAAGACGCGCATAATCTCATTGGTGCGATTACTCACGCTGGACAAGTAGACATCCGTAAGGTCCGCCCCCAACTCGCGGTACGTTTCGATGAGGTCAATTAACTGGGAGGTATGATCGTAACAGTCACGCAAGTAGAAACGGGTCTCGTTTGTCACCAATGGCGTTTCTTCTCGCAGCAGCGTGTTAAACGTTTCTCGTTGCGGCCAGATAGCGCGGCGGAGCGTTAACAGGTGGCGTCTGATTTCATGAATGCGCGCGACGAGATCTCCCGTGGGCCGCGTGACGATCGCATCTTCAAGGGTTTCGAGACGTTCTCCGAAGTGCTCCAGGATTGGGAAGTAACAATCAAGGACCGAATCGAGCAGCGCATACGCCAGGTAGTCGAGCCCGGCGTCGCGGACCCGCCCGCGCCTGTGGCGAATGCGCTCTCGTATCGCTTCTAAACAATCCCCCGGCTTGCCCTCTTGAAACGTCAAGACAAAATGCTTCCCCAGAAAGAGGCTTAACTGCTCCGTCTCAAGAGGAGCGGCGTCCCCTTGACTTTGCTCCACAGAAACCATGCGAGCAACAATAAAATAATACTCAGGATACTGTTCAATCTTTGGCCGTTGATGCACGTTGAGCACGTCTTCCAAAGAGAGCCGGTGCAGTCCAAACACTTCGCCCAAATAGCGAACAGTTTCAACATCGCCCAGTCCCTCTACATCTACCCACACCACCGGCCATCTGCCGAGAAATTCACGAACGGCCTGTGGAGTTGTCAATGTTTTCTCGATCAGCTCTTCAGGTCCGTACGCAAATACCCGCACGGTGGGATGAGGGGAATCGGGATCGACGATTAAGGTTCCGGGAGGAGCGCCGGGGGGCGTCCGCCGTTTCCGGATGCGGGGTTTCCGCATCGCCACGGCCTCGCGCCTGTTCGTCTCACGGGGTGGAGGTTTTTGCTGCCGCATCTCCATGTCCGCTTCCTCACCTTCTTCACTTTTTCTCCATCGCCGAAAGCAGCAAAAAGCCGATTCCCATCAGCAGATTCGCTTTCGCTAATTGCGTATATAATTGATGCAGCCGGTCAAACTCATTGCGCGCAGCGCGCGTCGTTTCGCTCAATTGATCAAAATCGCGAATCTCCACAGTGCGCAAATGTTCCATGCGCTCCATGATCATCATGCCGTAGTACAGGAAGGTCATCGTCATCAAGACAACGATGGCGGTTTTCGCCAATCGGAGAGGCGTCCGCTCGTCCTTTTGCAGGAGAAACACCAGCGCCGAGACCGCCATTAAGGTAGCCGCCCCCGTCTCAATAAGATTGATGCGATGTAAAACGGCCGCCGTGATGCTGCCCGCCTGTGTCAGGCTGGGCAAGCTGCGGAACACCGGCGCAGCCACCGCAAGGCCGAAGGTAGCGAGCGCGCCAACCCACACTCCGGCGCCAAGATTTTCGAGAAAGAAGAAGATGATGTTCGCCGGACGTTTCAGCATAGAGCGCCTTCTACCTTCCCCGTCAGCGCGAGGCAATCGCGTACGGCGTTAACTGCTGCGCGCCGCCAACGTGACGGGGCGAAATTCCCACCTCATGCGTCACGACGCGCGCAGGGCGCGAGATGTCCTCGCGCGAGGCCGCGCCACAGCGTCGCACTGCGCGTTTACGCCTTGCCGAGCACGCGTCGTAGCGCTCCTTCCAAGGTTGGATAACGAAATCTATATCCTGCCGCCAGCAACCGTTTTGGCGCCGCACGCGTGCTCGCCAGCAACAACGCCTCGGCCATTTCCCCAAGGACAAGACGCGCCGCACATGCCGGCAACGGCAAGAGCGTTGGCCGCCGGAGCACACGCCCCAGCGTCTTGGTAAACTCACGATTAGTCACTGGCGACGGCGCAACGACATTGACAGGTCCGTGCAATTCCGCGGAGACAAGCGCGTGGTGGAATGCGCCAATGACGTCATCAAGGGCGATCCAACTCATATACTGGGCCCCGTCGCCAATCACGCCGCCCAGTCCCAACTGAAAAGGCAGCAGCATCTTCGCCAGCGCGCCGCCCGCAGGAGTCAGCACGACGCCGAGGCGCGCCAGCACGACGCGTATGCCTTTCTCTTGTGCAGGTCGAGTCGCTTCTTCCCACGCCTGACAGACTTCGGCCAGAAACCCCTTCCCCGCGGCACTGCCTTCATCCACAACTTCAGCGCCACGGTCGCCGTAATAGCCAATGGCGGAGGCGCAGAGCAAAATCTTCGGCGGGCGGGACAAGCGAGCAAGGGCTTCACATAAAGTTCTTGTTCCGTGCACCCGGCTCTCACGAATCAGTCGTTTTCGTTCCGGTGTCCATCGACCACCCGCAATATTCACTCCGGCAAGATGAACAACGGCGTCGCACTCTTCAAGGCGCTTGAGGTCCGCCAAGCCTCGCTCAGGGTCCCATTGCGCCTCATCCGCAGCTGCTCGGACAGAGGAGCGCACAAGCCGCATCACCTGGTTCCCACCCGCCGTCAGAAAAGGAACCAGCGCTGAACCAATGAGACCGCTTGCGCCGGTAACCGCAATGTTCATTGCTGTCCTCTCTATTCCTTAGCGCTTGTTGCAGCAAGGGAGGGGCAAGACGTTGGCGCGCGCCAGAATACGCACGCCAGGGCAACAGGCGTCAAGCCAAAAGGGGGAGAAAACGATTAGAAATGAAAATGGAAAGGGTGCAGGGAGGAGCGATACCATGGATTCTCTCTTCCCTACGATGATACGGGAATTAATGCTAGTGATGGGCCGGTTCCTGCTGTTGCGCCTCCTCTTCTCCCTGGGACGCCGTATGGGGGACCACGCCCGCCGGCGGCTCGATGGGGCTGGTAGAAGGAAAAGCGGACCAGCCGTGCGTGGCGGTCAGAGGAGCGGGAGCGCGCACTTGCATGTCACTTACTGTGAATATAATCAAGATCGCCAGCCAGAAAAAGCCGGCCGCCGCGAAAATCTTCGTGACGCGGCTGGCGTAGTGCACGTGCATGAAAAAGAGCACGACGAGCGTCGTTTTCACGCCAGCGATGACTAACGCCACCACGTTGTTCAGCAGCCCCAGATTGACGAAGGCGACCGCCACGGTGATGGCGGTCAGGACCATCAACGCCCCAAAAACCGCCAGGTACAAGCCAACCGAAGGATGCGCATGACCAGAATGTGCGTGTTCCATTAGTGCCGACCAATCAAATAGAGAAGAGGAAAGAGGAAGATCCACACAATATCAACGAAATGCCAGTACAGGCCAAAGATTTCGATAGGAGCGTAATACTGCGCTGAAAAACGTCCGCGCATCGCCATAAGAATCAGCGGGGTAATAACGATAATGCCAATGATCATATGCAGGGCGTGCATGCCAGTCATCGCAAAGTAGAAGCTGTAGAAGATCTGCACCTGCCGCGCATTCGGCCCTTCCCAAAAGAAATTGAACCCGGGGATCAGGTGGTGATGAAATTTATCACCGTACTCAATGACTTTCACTCCCAGGAATACTAAGCCCAAAAACATCGTCGCCAGCAGGAACAGGACGAGCTGTGTCCGCTTGCTATTCTGCGCCGAGTACACCGCCAGCGCCATAGTGAGACTGCTGGCGATCAACACGACCGTGTTAAACCCTCCCAGCAGAATATCGAGGTGGTGGCTGCCTTCTACAAAGGCTTGCGGATAATAGGAGCGATACACCGTATAGCCAGTGAACAGCCCGCCAAAGAACAGGATTTCCTGCACCAGGAACGCCCACATGCCGAGCGACACCGCCTCGGCTTGTTGTTCCCGGTCGTCAAATTGATGGGCGTGATCGTGAGGGACCGCCAGAGCGTGCTCAGCCAACTTGCGCCTCCTTTGGGAGATGAGAATACTCATACGCCTCTTCCATGATAATCGGCGTACGTTCAAAATT
>DATLYA010000097.1:0-5980 GCA_035575235.1 Candidatus Methylomirabilota bacterium | reverse complement strand
TGCACAGCCAGTGCACTTCTCTTGCCGGACTTCATAGAGATGCCTGGGCTCCAGATACTTCTGGGTGATCGCCCACTCTGGGCACACCTCGCGGCACAATCCACAAGAATTGCAGACGGCATAGACGATACGCACTTTCATAGGGTCTCCCGCAGGCGTAAAAGCCAGCACTCTACGTTTTCTTCGGAGTTTTCAGTCCCCGATGTCATGCAGTAGGCGCCAATATGATATTTCCCCGCCGTAGGGCGCATCAGCTCTTTCCTTTTAGCCACCAGCGATGCACATCCGGTGGCGGCGGGACCATCCAGCGCCCACTCTCGGCCTCAATGATTGATCCAGCAGCAGGACAGTACGCCAAACAGACCGTGCAGGTGGGATAGAAACATTTCTGGGGATCAATTTCTAGACGGTGGAGCGGGTTCAGCGCTACGTACACTGCATTCAAATTAAGCTCACGGCACGCCACGTAGCACATGCGACACTCGGTGCACCGCTCATGGTTAATCTTGAGGGTTGGCATCTTTTCCCCCTGATTCGACTCGGAAGAGCGTTCGTCCCTCCCCTTTTCATGGCAAGAAATTACACCGGGTTCCTCCTCTTGTACACCTGGGCAGCGTGGGCCGAACGCGCTCTCGCGATGAAAGGTTCATGCGCCAGCTCCCGCATGGGGACCTTCGCCCGGTGAGAAAGCCGATGGCGTTCAGGCAACGCAATGATCACGGGCCTTCGGATGCCGCAGTTCAAGGTTCATTAATATTTTAAGAGATATAAAAAATGAATAATCAATATATTGGACAGAGCAATTTTTTCTACTATGCAAGCACGAAGACGAGGAAATATGCCTGAAGTCTACACGACAGGGGTAGAACATGAGCAAAAGGTTCCATATAGCAGTAGCGGTGAACGACATTGAGGCCACGGTGCGCGAATATTCTCACCGTCTGGGCGCTGCGCCCACGCTCGTAGTAGCCGATGAGTACGCCCTCTGGCGGACAGAGACCCTGAACTTTTCGATTCGGAAAACGAAAGAGGCTTCCGGCACGGTGCGCCATATCGGTTGGGAAGACCCGACCGCTATCGGCTTTACAAGAGAAACAGACGCCAATGGTCTGCTCTGGGGGCATTTTACCGAGCAGGACCAGCAAGCAGAAATCGCGCGGCTCTGGCCTGCGGCAATCGCGCAAAAGGCGTCGTAACAAGTTCGCTCACCGAAAAGGGAAAGGTATGGCGACGACAGCACAACACCAATGGAGTCCAGAGCAGTACGCAAAAAACGCCCGCTTCGTGTCTGATCTTGGCATGCCCGTCGTGACACTCCTGGCGCCGCGCCCCGGGGAACGGGTGCTGGACGTGGGCTGCGGCGATGGACCACTCACCAAGAAACTTGTCGAACTTGGCTGTGAGGTGACCGGAGTCGACGCCAGTCCGGCCATGGTGGAAGCAGCAAAGGCGTTAGGGCTCGATGCGCGCGTGATGGACGGACAGGCGCTTCAGTTCGAACGCGAGTTCGACGCGGTGTTTTCCAACGCGGCTCTGCACTGGATGAAGCAGGCCGATGCTGTTATCGCTGGAGTCTGGCGGGCGTTGAAGCCTGGCGGACGCTTCGTCGGCGAGTTTGGCGGAGACGGCAACACGGCAACAGTGCTGCGCGCTCTTGAGGCGGCGTTACAACGGCGCGGTCTCGACTTCCATACGTTGAGCCCGTGGTACTTTCCTACCGTGGAAGAATATCACAGCAAGCTCGCAGCGCGGGGATTCGTGGTCAATACGATTGCCTTGATCCCGCGGCCAACGCCGCTGCCAGGAAATCTCAGCGCCTGGCTCGAGACGTTTGCGCAAAGCTTTCTCGCGCCGTTGTCTGCCGCCGAACGAGCCAGATTTCTTGCCGAGGTCGAAGACCGGTGCCGCCCCGTGTTATGCGACGTCGAAGGGAAATGGTCGGTGGACTACGTACGTCTCCGTTTCACCGCTACGAAACCGGATTCTGCACCGTAGGCTAACGAAACCGCTACTCCGGCCACGCCTCCACCAGCGCCGCCAGTTTGGCGTACCCTGCAGCGCGTGGATGGGCTCCATCTCCATGACTGACTTCGCTCATCCAGACTGCGGCTGCCGCTCGCTGATCAAAGACGGACAAAAGGGGCGCTCCTTCGTCGTTTATGTATGGATTGGCGCGCCAGCCCACTAGTAATACGGCTCGCCCTCCTCTCCGATGAGGATCTCCGTGCCAGCAATGGCGGATTGCCGAAGAGGCGCTAACTTGGCGAGATCGGGGTCGTTTCGATACGCCTCGAATCGCTCCAGGCTAGGAAATGCAACAATATGGATCTCATGCGGAAGCGCCTGAGAGGGCGAAGCAATAGTTGGGCGAATCACCCGTTCAATGCGTCCGCCGTACTTTTGCATGATGCGTGCGGCCTCGGTCTCGAACTGGCGAAATTCAGCCTCGCGACCGGGATGAATAAACAGAGACGCCACCACGAAGATTGTAGAACTCATAAAGTCTGTTCCCCCGCTTTCTGGTGGAACTCAGCTTCCTCGAGCGCTTACGGAAAAGATTTCAACATATGAAATGACTTTCCGCCGACACGGTTGGTCAGTTCCCCAATGACGACAAAACCAAACCGGTCATACAAGCGTTTGGCTGGGTTCGTCGCTCGCACACTGAGGTATACAGCCGAATGCATTACAGCAGCTGCACCAAGGAGCTGACGCAGGAGCTGAGCGCCAATGCCTTTGCCCGTACACGACGGAACGACAGCAATGGCTAATTCCGGGGTTCCATCCTCGATGTCATCACAGTTTTTCTCTTCCCCAACAAAGACTCGTAACCACGCCGCTCCAAGCATCCGCAGTGTGCCCACTTCATACGCAATCACTCCAAGATCGCCAGACCGTCCCCACTGCGCCACATACCTGGCAAGGAACGGATTCTGCCTGGCCCTGGCGATCGAGCCATCTGGCTCTTCATCCACATGCGCCGCGTAGTACAGCATCTCCCACAAAAACGGCTCGTCTATCGGAAAAACTGGACGAAATCGGCAGTACATTGCGCCCTCCCATGCCAAAAGAAAAAAGGCCGCGAGCAGCGCCGCAGCCCTTTACGAAACAAAAAGGCCGCGGGTGGATGCTTCGCCCGCGGCCTCTGAACGTTGTCTCTTCTTACAGTATCTCGCTCAGACGCTCCGCGGCGAAGCGCTCGCGCACACGTGGCGACGAACGCGCACTAGCTTAGTACGTACGGAGAGTCTAGAGAGAACACTGGGCGTCATTGGCCAAACTTATACGTGTGCCGGAAAGCGGAGTCAACTACGTTGAGTAGTGGGGTTCTCCTGCCTATCGCCTCCATGACGATACACCGTCCTCACACCGTTTCCTTCCGGATCTTTGAGAAAAGCGGTCGTCCACCTTCGCAATTTCCAGCGCGGCAAAAAGGGCGTCGTAAAACGGACCGACACGGTCGAGATCTCGAACAGTGATAGAGACGTGGTCCAGGGCCAACATCGACGCTTCCCCTCTCACTGAGGCAGTGGGCGCAGCGCCTCGTAGGGCGCATTAAGCTCAATGCCAAAATGAGTTTTCAAGGCGTCGAGATACGGTTGGCCCTCTTCAAGTTCCTGTACCTTCTCTTTACCCGCGATGATGCTTCTGAGTGTACGGTTGAACAGCGACACACGGCCATTGGGATGAGGGAGCGCCGCCACACGGGCAAAAGTAAAGAACGAGCTGGGATGGGTCGAAGTAAAGTGATTCCCGTAGGCGATATCTGCTGGAACGACATGTCCGAAATCAAAGCTATAGAGATTTTGCCACTGCCCCTCCAAGAGGGTCTGCAACATAATGCCAAACGGCGGCATCTCCACAAGACGAAAAGTCTGTCCATCGTGTGTCGTCGGATGATTGAGTTCAAAAGGAATAGGGGCGCGCAGGCCTGGACCACCAAACCCGACATCGGCGATCCACTCTCTTCCCTGCAGCGCCACGAGAATAAGTTGATGTCCTCGGCCTGTTGGTGTACCGGTCAGATGCACACGAGCCAGGAGGGCGCGTGCATCGAAACCGATGGCCTGCAGCGCCATGAGGAACAGACCGTTCAGTTCAAAACAATAGCCGCCGCGCTTCCTGCGCACCAGCTTATCGAAGATCGCTGCTGGTTCAAGCGAGATTCCTCGCCCTAGCAGGATATCAAAGTTTTCAAAGGGAATGGTGTACGCTTGGGCGCGGTGGAGCGCTTCAAGGCAATCTTCCGTCGGTTGTACATTGCCAGCATAGTGTAAGCGTTTGAGGTAAGCGTCAAGCGTAAATACGTTATTGTCCATAGTAGGATGCTTCCCTATTGAGTTTTTGATTCCTTTGCCTCAAACCTTTCGTAAGCAGCAAGGACTGCCTTCACAAGTTCGTGATTTCGGGCTGCGTGTTCGCCATTTTTATCCTCATGTGTCGTGTGAAGAAACACCTCATAGACTTTTATCGCGACCACGGCCTGTTGAGTTGGATTGTCTGGCACAAAGCCAGGAGGAAAGGAGTCTGCATGCTCCCGCAAAAACTTGGCAGCGGCTTGTAGCGCACGAAAATGCTCATGGTCTTGAGGCGTAGGGAAGTCGAATCGCCAGCGCCCAGCTTGCTGAGTAATCAAAGGTTTCTCACTCCCGGTTGACAGCCCTGTGGCGGAGAATATCCGGCAGTCATACTGGCGACATGTTTGCGGTCGATTCTCATAGATAGAGCACTTATTCCCGATGAACATGGGACAATGACCGTTTTTGTCGTACCCCAACACGACGTGGCCTTTGGGTAAGCCAGGAGCAGCGAACAGGAGCTCTTTAGGGATCTTGGCCAGCGTGTCGGTCTCGTCAGGTCTGATATGGATAAAATAGGAGGAGGTACAACACGCAGTGCAGGCGCCACAGGGTACGCTAGCCTCTTCATTTGTTTTCTGCGCCTGCCTGGTGCGACGAAGCCAGGAAGAAAATCTGTCTGAGGGGATCTCTTGCGCCTGGGCAATTTCGTGGCTTTTCTTCACTCGCATATCATTACTCTTTGAAAAGACTTTTTTCTAACACTTGCAACATGAGATGGAAACTTTCCGGCCGTATCGGCTGAGCTTTCTTCGCCCTCTCTCGCTTCCTCCAAGCAGCCTTCCCTCCCCTCTGCTCCTTCTGATACAGTGCCTGCCAGATTGACAAACGGAGGCTTGGACATGAGCGGAGTCAAAATCGGTATCGGCTTTGGCCTCTGGCGTCTCGGGATGCCAACTCCGGATACCATCTGTTCGTACGCCGAACGCGCCGAGGATGTTGGCATCGATTCAATCTGGCTCTCCGATCATATCGTATCGCGCCAGCCAGATTTGGATATCTCGTGCATCATGGCCATGTTCGCGGCGCGCACGAAGAAAATTAAAATGGGCCCCAGCGTTTTGACTCTCCCTGCTCGCGATCCAGTTCAGGTTGCCAAAACCTACGCCACGCTTGATTATCTGACTGGCGGCTGTGGACGAGTCATTATGGCGGTCGGTCTCGGCAGTGATCCACGCGACTGTCTTGCTTGCGGCATTAATCCAGACGAACGCGCCAAACGCATGGAAGAAGGCGTACAGGTAATGCGGAAACTGTGGGCGGGTCCGAATGTGACCCACGCAGGGAAATTCTACAAATTTAGCGACGTCACGATCACGCCGCGCCCAGCCAAAGGTTCACTCGATATCTGGATTGGCGGCAATTCGGATTTGGCGATTAAACGCACGGCGCGGTATGGCGATGGCTGGTTTCCTTCCTTCGTCACGCCTGAACAGTTCAAAGAGGGCATGGCGAAATTACAAGAATATGGCAGACAGTATGGACGGGAGATCAACCCACGCGAGGCCGGAGTGTTGATCTTCACACACCTCAACGAGAATCGCTCTCGTGCGCAAGAAGTCGTACAGAAGTTTCTCTCTGGGTTCCAGCTTCCGGCGGAAGCCCTGCTTGCGCGCTGTGCG
>DATLYA010000096.1:0-5016 GCA_035575235.1 Candidatus Methylomirabilota bacterium | reverse complement strand
GAAACGGCTTGTAAGGATATTAAAAATGGCTTCGCGAACTTGATCAGCGGTTGGGCGGGTTTTGTGCCCCTTGGGAACCTTTAGGTGTAAGCCGCCTGCAGAACCAGACACAATCCGCATGTCAGAAAGCCTGAATCGGGGGAACGGAGAGCAAGAGAAACGGAGAGAAAAAGTTTTTCCCCGAGGCTCCGAGGCTCCGAGGCTCCGATTCAGTTGGCAGATGCTGCTGATGATTCATAATCTTTGCTAGACAGTCAAAATGTGCACTGCTAAGGCCGCCGCCTCGCCGCGCACCATACCGCCGCCGTTTTCGGTGAGCCCGACTTTGGCGCCTTCGACTTGTCGTTTGCCTGCTTCCCCGCGCAGTTGCCAGAAAATTTCCGCAAGCTGCGCGACGCCAGTCGCACCTACAGGATGCCCTTTTGCCAGCAATCCGCCGCTGGGATTCACAGGGAGACGTCCGCCAAGTGCGGTCGCGCCTCCGTCAACCAAACGAGCGCTTTCGCCTGGTTTGCAAAAACCGAGTTCTTCATAAATGATCAGTTCGGCTGGCGCAGACGCATCATGCACTTCAGCAACGTCAATATCTTCCGGACCGATGCCGGCGACCTCATACGCCTTCCGCGCCACCCGTTCTGTCACTGCAGGCTCGCCAGGGTTGCGATCTTTACCAGACCCTAGCACTGAAGCTTTGACGTAGACCGGCTTCGTCGTGAATGTCTTCGCCATGTTGGCGCTGGTGAGAATCACCGCTACTGCGCCATCGCCAATCGGCGAGCACATCATACGGGTAAGCGGCTCGACGATGACCGGAGACGCGAGCACTTCTTCTATCGTGCGAGGCGTTTGGAACTGCGCGCGCGGATTGAGGCTGCCATGCGTATGATTCTTTGCCGCGACCTTCGCGAAATGTTCTTTTTTCGTGCCGTATTTGCGCATATGCTCACGGGCGAATTCCGCGTAGAAATCCATAAACATGCTGCGAGATTGTCCCGCTCCTGCTCCTTCGCCACTGTCTTTTGTTGCTTCTTTCATTTTGGCCAGCGTTTGCTGCATCAGCTCCGCATCAATAGCGCTGCCGATCGCCGCAAATGATTTTTGCTTATCCTCATGGAACAATTTTTCCATACCGATGGCCATGACGACATCATACATGCCGGAAGCGACGTACAGCCACGCAAGATGAAAGGCAGTCGCCGCGCTCGCACAAGCGTTCTCGGTGTTAATGATGGGGATGCCGCCGATGCCCATTTCGCGCAAGACCACTTGACCGCGAATGCATTCCTGGCCAGTAATCAGCCCAGCCATAGCGTTGCCGACAGCAACCGCTTCAAGGGCGCTTTTGTCGACCTTCGCGTTTGTCAACGCGTCCTCAACGGCTTCGCGTGCAAGGTCTTTCAGGCTGCGATCGATGTGTTTGGCGAAGCGGGTCATCCCCGCGCCAACAATGGCGACTTCTCTCATTGTTCTCTCCCTCCACGGGGCCGGCGCTCTGTTCATCTAAACCACATTCCCCCTTGTTCTGCAAGGCGAATTTCGCCAGGATAGACCATCGTGAATTTTGCACTCGTGCCAATCAAAGCCTTAGCGTGGGGGAAAAGTCGCTTATCGGCGCTCTTAGCAGAAGAGGCGCGGCAAGCGGTCTCTCGAGCCATGTTGATGGATGTGTTGACGAGTCTGCGCCAGTCTTCCGCAGTGGAAAAAATCGCAGTGGTATCCTCTGATGAGGCGCTTCTTGCCTTGGCAAAGGAATGGGGCGCTTATACGGTTGATGAAGGGCGCCCCCGTGGGCTCAATGGCGCAGTCAATCTCGGCACTGATTTCTGCCTGCAGCAAGGAGCCTCGAGCGTGCTCGTGCTGCTGGCCGATTTACCATTGGTGGAGCCTGACGATATAGATGGGCTGTTCCGCCACCTTGGCGGCGCAGAGAGGGGCGTTCTTCTTGTTCCGTGCAAGGAGGGTGATGGCACGAACGCCCTCTGGCGCGTGCCGCCGCTGGTGATGCCGCCGTGCTTTGGCGGACCGAGCCTCAAAGCGCATCAGGCCGCAGCGCGCTGCGGCAACGTGCCGTGCCGGGTCGTGGAAATTCCGCATATCGCCTTTGACCTGGACTCCATTGAAGATCTCAAACAGTTCGCTGCTCGCCCCTCAGACACTTATACCTATCGGACGCTGCAAGAAATTGGCGCCTTGTCGGTCTGTAGGCGGTGAGGAGGAAAGAAATATGGTGAAGGATCATGGATGGCGAGAGCAGATGACCGTGCGTCTCGATGTGAACGGCATGATGGCGTTGTGGCTTGGCGAAGCTGGCGTCAAGGAAGAAGCGATTGCCTCCTTGCTTCCTCGGATGCAAGAGATCCATGCCGCTTTACTGGATCGCCGCCGCTCTGGCGCGTTGCCGTTTTACGATCTTCCCTATCAAGATGTGACGCCTGTGAAAGCGCTCGCGGAGGCCGCGCGAAAAGAATGCGACGTTCTTGTCGTGCTTGGCATTGGCGGTTCCGCCTTGGGCGCTCGCGCCCTCTATCAAGCGCTTTTGCCGTCACTCTCTCCGCAACATCCAGCGCTCCATGTGGCGGATAACATCGATCCTGTGAGTTTTGGCGCCTTGCTTGAGCGTCTCAATCTGTCCCGCACGTTGTTCAATGTGATCAGTAAATCTGGCGAGACGGCTGAGACGATGGCGCAGTTTCTGATTGTTCGTCAACTACTGCAAGACAAACTTGGCGCTGCGGCGGTCAAGCAACGCCTCATTGTGACCACAGACGCCAAAAGCGGCTATCTCCGTCCGCTCGTCGACCGAGAAGGGTGGCGCGACCTCGTTATTCCCGCGGGGGTGGGTGGGCGATTCTCAGTCTTTACTCCAGTTGGACTCTTTCCTGCCGCTGTTGTTGGGATTGACATTGAAGAGTTACTGGCCGGCGCGGCGTGGATGGATGAGCGTTGCCGCGAAGCGGAGCTGTGGCGAAATCCTGCCTCCCTGTTTGCTGCGCTGCAGTTTCTTTCGCAGAAACCTATCGTTGTCATGATGCCATATGCCGATGGCCTGGCGGGAGTTTCCGAATGGTTCTGTCAATTATGGGCGGAAAGTTTAGGCAAAGAAAAAGACCGGCAAGGCAAGAGCGTGCATGTTGGGCAAACGCCGGTGCGGGCGCTCGGAACCACCGATCAGCATTCACAGGTGCAGCTCTACGCCGAAGGACCGAATGACAAAGTTGTCGTGTTTCTGCGTGTGGACGATCCCGGACGAGAGGTAACGATCCCTGATCCCTATCCGGACATCGAAGGGTGCCATTATCTCTCAGGCGTGGGATTAGGGGTCTTATTGCGCAGCGAACAGCACGCGACGCAGATCGCCTTGGCGAAAAAAGGGCGCTTGACGTGCATTTTCACCTTGCCTGCGGTCAATGCCTTTACCCTTGGACAGCTCCTATATCTGCTGGAAGTCGCCACTGCGGTGTCAGGCGAACTGTATGGGATTGACGCCTTTGATCAACCTGGAGTCGAAGAGGGCAAACGGCTCACCTACGGCATGATGGGCCGCGCCGGCTTCGCAGAGAAGAAAGCGGAAGTGGATGCCTGGGAAGGAAAAAAGCAGGGCAGGTATGTGGTGTAGATGATCGGAGAGAAAGGCAGAAAAGGTTGCGGCGCGCTCTTAACCGCGTCATAATGAGCTTCGACTATGGCCTTTGTCCGCGCTTTTCAGCAAGCAGCCCAAGGAGTGCATCTCCGAGACGAGGCGTTATTACTGTCGGACAAACGCAGGAAATTTTAGATATTGCGCCCGCATTTCGCCGGCTTGTGCGGATGATCTACACAGCAGACGTGAGATCGTCCTAATCGCCAACGGCTTGCTCCGTGGCGTTCTTGGGTTTCCCTCACTTCTTTTCTCCTCTATATTTTCCACTAATCATTCGATTTGTATCTTTCATGCATGAATCGTCCGCAAATTGTTATCATTGCTGGTCCGACGGCGACAGGGAAAACCGCGCTGGCAATTGAACTAGCGACGCGCTTTGACGCCGAGATTGTCGGGGCTGATTCACGCCAGGTGTATCGTTATCTCGACATCGGCACGGCAAAACCTACTCCCAAGGAGCGTGCTGCCGCGCCTCACCACATGATCGATCTTGTGAATCCTGACGAAAAATTTGATAGCGCTCGCTTTCGAACGTTAGCGTTGGAGGCTATTCACAACATTGTATCTCGCGGCAAGCGCGTGCTGCTCGTCGGAGGAACGGGACTCTATGTGCGGGCGTTGACTCGAGGGCTGTTTGCCGGACCGCCGGCTGCTCCAGCGTTACGAGCGCGTTTACAGGAGCAAGAGCAGAATGAGGGAAAAGGCTTCTTGCATGATTGGCTGAAGAAGGTCGATCCTGAGGCAGCGAATCGGCTCCATCCGAATGATTTGGTGCGTCTGGTGCGCGCGCTCGAGATCTTTCTTCTGACCGGGACGCCCATCAGCCAGTGGCAACAGGAACATGGCTTTCGGGAGCGTCCATTTTCGACTCTGACGATCGGCTTAGTCATGGAGCGCGAAGCGCTTGCCCGCCGCATTGAAGCGCGTTGCCGTCAGATGGTGCAAGACGGCCTTGTTGCGGAGGTGCAACAGTTGTGGGACATGGGGTACGGACCCGCCCTGCCGACGATGCAAACAATTGGATATATGCAGATAGGCGAGATGCTACAGGGACGCTATGGGATAGAGGAGGCGTTGACGCAAATGGCGCGAGAAACCACACGACTCGCGAAGCGGCAACTGACCTGGCTGCGCGCAGAGTCTGAGGTGCAATGGTTTGCGCCGCCACAATGGCGAGACATCGAGGCCGCGGTGGAGAGGTTTTGGCGCGAGAGTAATTAGTCATTAGTTAATAGTAGTTGAGGAGTCGCTGAGTTTTCGCATACAAGCGCAATACGTCTCCACTGCATGAATCGCGGGCGAAAACGGGGCTCTGGCCCCCAAGCCCGCACCAGAAGCATGGTTTTGCAAGCAATGGCGTTACCTCCCGCATGATT
>DATLYA010000095.1:0-26178 GCA_035575235.1 Candidatus Methylomirabilota bacterium | reverse complement strand
GCGGGGCAGCTTGTGCGCCTGGGCAAACGCCGTAAAGCTCGCCTGCAAAATCCCTTGTAACGTGACGGCCATGAGCAGCAACCTTGGGGTGACTTCACTTTCTGTTTGTGGACGCCTCGTCCGCTATGTCCAACATGTATTAGACGACTTTTCCCTGTCTGCTAATAGATGGCCCCATCTATATACAGAGGCTCCCATCTACAACTATATGGAACTGAGCCTATCTATATACAGATGGGTCCTCTCTTTCCGCTCTCTCTATCTGGAGACGGACTTCCTTCTCCCCACCGTCTCCCGTGGTGACGACTCGGCCCGTGAGCCCCAAGGCGACGACTTGTCCATAGGGCAGTTCCCACACCACCTTTCTGGGATTCCACTTGCCGCCCACGGCCTTCACTTGCTTTCTCACTTCTCGCTCCTGCGCCGCGACCCGAATGGCCACCAGGGTGTCGTCCCGCCACCGTGGCGGCGGCGGTTCCCAGTGACTCTTTTCAATAATCAATTCCACGGTCTTCCATCGCTCTTGGGTCGTCTCGTCGTACCGATATCGTACACACACCAGCCGCTCTCCATACCGCTCACGCAGTTGTTTAGCACCGTCTTGGTGGGGTTGCAAGGTTAAACGGGTGCGCATAGTCTCCTCCCTCTCGTATGTTTCGCTTGGATGAGTCGCGTCGTCATCGGTCCTTTTCCCCTCACCCTGTCTCCTTCGACCCGCTCAGGACAGGCTCTCTCCCTAAGGGGCGAGGGGACCTAAAACCGACCTCTCCGGGTAAAGGTAAGCTGCTGTAAACTGCGTATTGCCTCAGAGTCGATCGGAGGGGCTCTGCACGCCTTTGCCTCCGCGATTCAATACATGGGTGTAGATCATGGTCGTGCTCACATCCTTATGGCCCAACAGTTCCTGGATTGTGCGGATGTCGTAGCCGTCTTCTAATAGATGCGTGGCAAACGAATGACGCAGGGTATGACAGCCGACCGGCTTGATAATGCCAGCGTGCCGCGCGGCGGCGCGGACTGCGTGTTGCAACACGCCTTCCTGCAGGTGATGGCGTCGCTTTTCTCCGGAGCGCGGATCGACGGAAATCTGCCTGGCGGGAAACACCCACTGCCAGCCCCACTCCTTGGGCGCATGGGGGTATTTCCGGTGTAAGGCGTTGGGCAAGTAGACGCTGCCGAAGCCACGGGCAAGATCCCGTTGATGGAGTGCGCGCACCCGTACGAGATGAGCAGCAAGGGGCGCTTTCACGACGCTCGGCAACATGGTGATGCGATCTTTGTTGCCTTTGCCTTCGCGCACAGTGATCTGGTTTGCACTGAAGTCTATGTCTTTGACCCGCAACCGCAGACACTCCATCAGCCGCAGCCCGGCGCCATACAGCAGATGGCCCATGAGCCAGTGCACGCCTTCCAGGGCATCCAACAAGGCTTTTACCTCGTGCTTGCGTAATACGACCGGAAGACGTTGTGCTTGTTTGGCCCGCACAATGTTTTCGATCTGGCCGACGTCCCGCTTCAGCACGTGACGGTACAGAAACACGAGCGCGTTGAGCGCCTGATTTTGCGTGGCGGCGCTGACCCGGTGCTCCAGGGCCAGCGCGGACAAAAATTGGCCAACCTCTTGTTCTCCCAGCTCCGAGGGATGGCGTTTTTCGTGAAAGGCAATGAACCGTTTGATCCAATGAAGGTAGGTGTCCTCCGTGCGGAGGCTGTAGTGTCGGAAGCGAATCGCCGCGCGGACTTGATCAAGCACGCACGCAGGGTGTTGGTTCGGCGCCTCTTCGCGTGGCGCCGGTTGTGGAGCAACGAGAGTGGAAACGAAGCGTTCTTGTTCTCTTCGCGCCGGTGATGGGACTAATCGTAGATGCTGATGAGACCTGTTAACCTCGTCCTCCTCTACTGGCAGCGCCATGGTGGTTCTCCTTTGAGAGCGAATATAAGGCGAAAATACGGCGCCTGTCAAGAAAAATCTGACGAGGGGAGGAGCAACAGATTTAAGAACCGTGAGACAAAACTCTGTATGAACACACGAGCAGAGGAGACGAACCCCTCATGGTGAGGAGCGCTCAGCGACCAAGCACTCTCTGTGTTCGGGCAAGGATTGCTTCGCTGCGCTCGCAATGACACCCTGTCCTTCTGCCATGTGGGAGGGGTTTTGTCCCATAGTCCTTAATATATGGCCCTCTCTCTTCGTGGATGCTTATCTGCCAATAAATAGGGGGCGATCTCTTTGCATAGAGGAAGGCTGTGCTCTAAGAACCAGCTCTAAAGTAAAGAGCTCATCTCCTTTGACCGGCTTTGTCATAGTCCGGTCTGTCGGTCCAACCGCCTTCGGCTTACACTGCACCTCATGCTGCTTGCCCGCTTCCTGCGGCTTGACCACTTTTGACTGCTGACGCAGCAAGAAGGCGTTCACTTGAGGATCTTTACCGTTTGCCTTACCGTATTCCTGCCGGGTCAATAGCAATTTGTTTTTTACAACTGCCCTTCTCGCTCTCATCCGCGCGGACCAAGGCAGCGCCGGAAAGCGGTGCGCCGAGTGCGTCTTTCTTGAGATATAAATGTACTTCGGTCAGCAGACTGGTTCCATGTTTTGACTCACAGTGTAGAATGAGCGCGCGACTGCTTCCTGGGCCATAGTCTTTTTCAAATTCGTCGAGCAGACTTTTTCGACTGACGCGTTTGCCGATATGCTTTGCGAGGTGCGCTTGAAACTTCGTCCTGGCAAGTTGCTCGGTGAGCGCCATGGCTTTGTCAAAGTATTCGTTTTCTGAGAGGCCAGAACATGCGCCGTGGCGGAACCACTCGTGACGCTCCAGGCATGAGCGGGTTCCCGGCATAAGTGTGATCAGCCGTTGGCGCGCTGACTCTGATAAATCGAGCGGAGGCAGAGCACACCAGGCGCGCGCTCTGTCTTTTTTCTTGATATTCCATGAGACGTCGCAAAACTCATACTCATGTCGTGTATCGCCTCTGACGCTCGGCCACAAACCATGGAGAGCCAAACTTTTCGCGTCATAGCGTGTATCGTCCTGGGTTTGGCATTCCGGTTTGTCAGTGTGAAATTCACAGAACGCAGGCTGCCAGCTGAGCGCAAGGACATAGTAATCAAAGCGGCCTGCTTCCCGCTTCATTGGTTCTGCTTGTGAAGTAGACGCGAGCAACAGCAAGAGGATCAGTATGGGCCAGGAGAGTTTCATGGGTAGTGCTCTTAGCGTTTTATTTATTCCAGCCTGCTTTTCCACTCATACCAATCATCATGACGCGACCATTGATGACATCGTGGACATTGCGTGTGCTCCCATACGCACTGACAGTTCGGACATTTGCCGCCGGTGGCAAATGTGTTCCACTCGTGTCCGCACCGGCAAGCCCAGCGATCACTCTTGCGGGGTTGCCAGCCGCATTTGGGGCAACGAATGCGAAGATGCCCTTCGTCGATAGCTGAGTCCGGCTGTGAGGCTGGCGACGATGTAGACTCCGGCCTGGACCGCTGGAAGCACCACCATGGACTGGGATGGGGCTGTACGTTGATCATGCCGGTCTACTTTCCATTGCAGACGTTGGGGTAAGCGCTGCGAGCAGCGCGCGGCGCGTCTCTTCTGGCCGGGAGCACACCACGCCCCGACGCACGTCTTCGTTGAGGCGGCGCGTAAAATGGCTCACGGTCTGGAAACGCTGATACGCTTCTAACGTGCGCTCCAGAGGAATCACAGTGTTGTTGGTTAACAACGGATCGGCGTCGGCGGGAAACAGGCCGTTTTGGATTGCTCGCTGGTAATCGGTTGTGCCAGGGATCGGTGAGAACGAGGATAGACGGATTTGTATGCCGAGACTGTTGGCGTACAGAATGGTGTCGATCACTTCTTCGAGCGGTTGATGCGGTAAGCCCATAATAATGTAGGTTTCCAACTCGTCGGGAGCGTAACCGGCGTTCACCAGACGCCGCACCGCACGCGTCATTTCGCCTGGAGTGATTTTATTGTGAATGTCGCGCAGCCGCTCCTTCGCGACCGATTCGAGGCTTAACCGAATGGTCTTGAAGCCGCTGCGATACATCAGGTCGGCCAGCTCCTCGTCGATGTAGCGCGCATGCAATCCATTCGGAGTGTGAAAGCGCAGCAGGCGCCGGCTAGCGATGATCTCCCGGAGAACGGGTTTGATGCGGCAGTCAGGCTGCATCAGTAGCGCGTCATCATAAAAGGCGACGTCCTGAACGCCGAACCGTTCCGTTTGCGATAAGATTTCCGCGACTACCGACTCTGGTTGTCGCTGGGTGAACGCGCTGTCAACTTTGTAGGTCGCACAGAAGGTGCAACGAAAGGGACAGCCTCGCGACGTCATGACAATCAGATAATCATTTTTACGCAGGAGATCGAACGCCGGAGGCGGGAAATCATCGATCCGCGCGGGAAAGTGCGCCAGCAGCAGCGGCAGGTGAAAGAGGTCAGCCAGCAGTGCGGCAAGCGGGTATTCACCGGGACCAGTGATAAGGTAATCCGGTTTGACCACACGCTGCGCATGCTCCGGCATTAAGGAGGCGTAAATGCCGCCGAGCACGAGCGGGACGCCAGGAAACACGGCGCGGCAAAGTTCCGCTACCCGCTGCGGTCCCATGTACCAATAGGTCATGAACGAAGTCATGAGGATGGCGTTCGGACGCGGGCGGTTGTGCAATTCCGTAAGAAAAAGATCTTCCGGTAAGCCATACCGAGCAAAGCGGCGTGGAATAAAGTTGACGCTTGCGGGAGTAGGTACAGGTTCGCGGTGAAAATGTCCAATGCCATATGGACGCCTTTGCGGCTGGAGGCGATGTTGGCGGCGTAACAATTCAGGATGCCACTTGTCCAAACAATCCAAAAAATCCACTGTGACGCCGCGCTCGCGCAAGAACGCGGCAAGGTAGAGCAAGCCAACTGGTTTACTCCAGTAGTCATAGGCAGCGAAATCGTAGATCCAGGGATTGATGCAAAGAACACGCGGGGAAGTCATCGTCCCGCCCACTCAAACTCACTCTGCTTGATCAACTCCGGCCACATCCTGTCTGGCGTCAGGGAGAACACCGTCGTGACGTCAGCGGGCCTGATATGCCAGTCTTGCCGCGCCACTTCCGCGTCAAGCTGTCCTGGCGCCCAACCGGCATAACCGACAAAGGCGCGCAACTTGATGCCGGGGTTGCCGTTGCCGATCAAGCGCAGCAACGCGGTCTGACTGACGACGATATAGCACTGACCGAAGATTTGCTGGGAGTTCTCCGGCGGCCGGGAGGATTGAGCAAGAAGCAAGACTTGATCACGACCCACTGGACCGCCAAGGGAAACCGTATCTTTCCGTTTCTTAAGCGCTTTAATTTGCGGGAGGACTGTTGCTAACCCGATATCCGTTGGGCGATTGAGCACGACGCCCATGGCGCCCTCGCGGCTGTATTCGAGAAGGAGAATGACGGTTTGCGCAAAGTTCGGATCGCTCAGACGCCGGTTGGCGACGAGCAATTTTCCTTTGCCGAGCTGCGTGATGACTCCGGCAGTAAGCTGGAGATGAGGAGAGGAAGTGAATTGGTGGAATACAATTGGTGTTGTGTGCTGCGGCGCCGCCCGTCCCTGTTCTGCATACGACAAGGCTGCGCCAAGCAGAACGGCGGCAGCCGCTATCAGCGCCCGCCCTATAGCCATAGATTTGCTGCTCACCGTATCGTGCATAGCGCTCTCCTCTGTAGCGCGCGTTGCTTCGTTGCTGCTTGTTTACCTATAGCTGACGAAGAGAGAGAGTGTCTAGAATCGTCCCTGGCGCATCTAATGAGAGCCTAGTCTGCGGGCCTGAGGCGGCTTGTCTTATTGATCAGGCTTCACCTCATACGAAATGCCGGTCTTCTCTTCGGCAATGTAGGTCACGCGATAGGCGACAAGTTTACCGCAGCGGTTCAGCGTCCAGCGTTCCGTCCACTGGCCTTGGACGAGTTTGCGTCCGTCCATTCGAACATTTTGCGGGCGTTCCAGTACTTCCATCTTCGTCAGGGTGCGATCCTGACATTTTTCATGCGCGGCGTTGGTGGAAATCACATCGGTGAACAAGATGTGACTGAGGGTGTCTCGTTGGAGGGTCGCGGAGCCCAGTGAATGGCCAGGCGATACCCTTGGCGTAGTAGAAGGAATCGCTCTCGATGAGTTGTGAAAAGCGCAGCTCGACAGAAGTAAGCTCAGCAATCCATAACAATGAAATATCAGAAGGCGCATTAATCCTCTTGAAACAATAGAATCCATGCTAACGGCGTTGAAAGACCCGGTAGGCGCTCAGATACCCCATTTCAATGAGTTCTGTTCTGGGAACCCAACGCGCCAGTTCCGTGCGGATCGGCATGACGTTCACCTCGCCGGAGAAACCGGGCAGCCAATTATCATGATGACTCAAGATGACGCGTTGCGGGCGGAGCAGGTCTGCTTGCCGTGCGACAAACTGCGCCAGCGAGCCTTGGATCGGTTCGCCATCAACGTTGCCGCGACCCGCCGCGGCAAGAATCGCAACATCAGGACGGAGATTTTTCAGAATACCGCTCCAGTGACCGGACGTATCCTGAAACAACAGCGACCCTTCCGGCGTCTCAAAGAAATAAAGGAGGGCTCCGCCGTCTCCGCGCGCACCTTGCGCTGCGGCCGCGAGGTGCAGCCTGGCCTCCTCGCCCAGGGAGAGCACATAGTCCCAAAGGGCTTTCATGCGTTCCTGCTGCTCCTGGTATGTAAGACCCAGATCGCCAATACAGACTTGGTCTGACGCCGGCAGAGCTTTGTGGGACCACACACATGAATGTTGACTGGGAAAGACGCTCACCGTGACGTCTGTGGCGAGACGAATCGTTTCGCCGCCGGCGACCGGGATCATTTGCGAGAGCGGCACGCCCTGCGCCTCCATGACGCGCACCGTCTCATACGAGCCGATGATTGTCGCGCCGGTAGCCTTGGCAATGCGCTCTGCGCCATACAGATGATCGAAATGCGAATGCCCGACAACGATCCAGTTGGCCCGTTTAATCGCGTCGACCGTAATGCCAATCGGCGCCGCGCTCGGCACACGGTCGATATAGGCGTCGAGGAACACGACAAGGTCATTGATCGTGAGACGGAACGTCGCACATCCCAGCCAATCGAGTGTGACAGCCATACGCGCGCCTCCCTCGTTGTCACCGTCAGGGTTTCTTTAATTTGTCTACAAAATGTGTACGGAACTTCGCCACCTTTGGCACAATGACATACTGGCAGTACGGTTGGGAGGGGTTTCGCCAGAAATACTCCTGGTGGTAGTCTTCGGCTGGATAAAACACCGTGAAGGGTGTGACCTCTGTGACAATCGGCGCGTCCCAGACTTTGGCCGCCGTGAGTTCTCGGATCGTCTCCTCGGCGATGCGTTTCTGTTCCGGGCTGTGATAAAAGATGACGGAGCGGTACTGCGTGCCGACGTCGGCGCCTTGGCGGTTTAACGTCGTTGGGTCGTGGATCGTGAAAAACACCTGCAAGATGTCTTTGTAGGAAATTTCATGTGGATCAAACGTGAGCTGGACGACTTCTGCATGGCCCGTGTCGCCCTCACAGACTTGGTAGTAGGTGGGATTTGGGACCGTGCCGCCGCAATAACCGGAGACGACTCGCTCCACGCCTTTGAGTTCGAGATACACAGCTTCAAGACACCAGAAGCAACCGCCGCCAAGCGTGGCGAGTTCTTTCCCGTGTTGCGGTTCGACTGACGTTTGTTCGCTACTCATGAAAACTCCCCTCCTTACAACACTGCAGGTGTATGCGTCCTGTCCGGAGGCTGCTCCACAGGAACTAGCCTCTCATAATCGAAAACGTATCGCAGTCGTCGACACTACCCTGTTCAAGTCCGGTACGGAACTGCACTAGTTTACCGCGAAAAAGCTTGTACTTCGAGACAGCAGCCTCGCAATAACCATCGTTGGTAACGACTGACATCAGGACGCAGCCTGGAGGCCGAAATCATACTGCGCCGTGAAATACGGGCGATGCATTGCCGTGCCGTCCGGCGCTGTTCCCGGTTCGTGACGAACGAAGTCGACAATCAACGAATCCTTGACCCCGAAGACTGCATCCGAATCGAGATATCGGTCTCCTTTGACAAACACATGCGTCGTGACTGACTGATAGCCCGGCGCAGACACGATCGCGTGAATATGCGCTGGTCGGTACGGATGTCGTCCCATCTTGAGCAGCATGCGTCCGACTGGACCGTCAGTTGGCACGGGATACTCCGTGGGGCGGACAGTCCAAAACCAGAACCGCCCCTGGGCGTCCGTGTGAAATTTGGCGCGCAATTGTGGAGAGTGGAGATTTGGGCGTTGTACGTCGTACAAACCCTCAGCGTCTGCTTGCCACACATCGAGCTGAGCGCCGGCGATAGGTTGCCCCGTGTTCGTCACCACGCGACCAGAAAACAAGGTGGGATCTCCAGGCAAGCCTGCGCCCAGGTTAGCGCCATTGGGCAACTCGGGCGCGCCCTTCACATAAAATGGACCAAGCACGGTTGATTCTGTAGCTCCGGCTGAGGCCCGATGATTGAGCATATCCACCAACATTGAGACGCCCAGTGTATCCGAGAGAAGAATGAATTCCTGCCGTTTGTCATCACACTGCTGTCCGGTGGCTGTTAAAAACTGAATAGCTGAGAACCACTCTTCCTCCGTAAGTTCTACTTCACGAACAAACGCATGCAGATGACGGATCAAGCTCGTCATCACCTGGTTGAAGCGCGGATCCGCAGCGTTCGTAAGCCTCGCAAGCACAGCGTCCGTGAGCGCAGATGCAGTCATGGTGGACATGATATCCTCCTTACATGCCGGGATGTCAGCAGTTGAGAGTGACGTATCACAGGCCGCGCTGTGAAACGAGACGGAGGAGGAGATAGGGAGCTCGGGGGGAGTATTCCCTCTGCCTCCTGATCGCGGAAAAATGGAGAAAAATGATTACTGAACATCGCGCGACGCTTCATAGCCGATCGCACTGAAAGGGAAGACATGCAACCAACCTTTCGCTCTCAATTGTTCATTTACGGTGAATACGTCCATTCGGCGAGCGGCAAAACCTTTCCAGTGGTGAACCCCGCCAATAATGAAGTGCTCACTGAACTTGCGGAAGCCGGCGTCGAGGATGTGAACCGCGCCGTGGCGGCGGCGCGAAAAGCGTTTGACGAGGGGCCGTGGCCGCGCCTGAAAACCGCCGAGCGAGCAAGAATGCTCCGCCATTTCGCTGAACTGCTGGTGAAGCACGCGCCAGAGCTGGAGCAGATTGAAAGCCTCGACGTCGGAAAACCGGTTAAGGAAAGCGGCGGCCACGATATTCCCCGCGCCGCAAATAATTTTTCGTTTTTTGCCGACGCGCTCTCGCAATGGACGCAGGATGCGCACTGGAGCGAAAGCACTTCACTAGGTGTAGACGTCAATTTGCTGAGCGTCACCATGCGTCAGCCCCTTGGCGTGGCCGGGATCATCATTCCCTGGAACTCGCCGATGATGCTCGGCACGTGGAAACTCGCGCCGTGTCTGGCCACCGGCTGCACGGCGGTTCTCAAACCTTCAGAGTGGGCGCCGCTGAGTCTTATGAAACTTGGTGAAATCGCTCAGGAAGCCGGGCTGCCGCCTGGAGTCCTCAATGTGATTGCCGGCTTTGGCGACGTCGGCGCGGCGGTGGTGTCGCATCCCGACGTGAACGCGGTATCCTTCACTGGTGGTGTGCCGACCGGTAAGCGAGTGATGAAAGCAGCGGCGGACACGCTCAAGCGGATCTCGCTTGAGCTCGGCGGGAAGTCGCCAAACATCATCTTTGCCGACGCCGATCTCGACCTGGCGGTCAAAGGCGCCGTGCGGGCTATCTTCCGCAGCCAGGGACAATCTTGCGTCGCCGGGTCGCGTCTGCTCTTGCAAGACGCGATTTATGACCGTTTTATGGAGCGTTTTTTATCTGCCGTAGCGAACCTCAAAGTTGGGGATCCGCTTGACCCAACCACGGATTTTGGTCCGCTCATTACGGCCCAGCACCGCGAGCGAGTCGAGGGGTTTATTGAGGCCGGACTCAGTGAAGGTGCGCGATTGCTCATCGGCGGGAAGCGTCCCACTGATCCTGCGCTACAGAAAGGCAATTATCTGTTGCCGACGGTGTTCGAGGGCGTGACAAGCTCCATGCGCATCTGCCAGGAAGAGATTTTTGGTCCGGTGCTCGCCGTGCAGCGCTTTCATGATGAAGCGGAAGCCATTCGCCTCGCGAATAGCACGATCTACGGCCTGGCTGGATTTCTCTGGACGCAAGACGTGAATCGTGCACTGCGCGTTTCAAGCGCCGTCAAAACCGGTATGATGTGGGTGAACAGTTTTTTTCTTCGCGACCTGCGCACTCCGTTTGGCGGCGCGCGCGAAAGCGGTGTTGGCCGTGAGGGCGGTCGTTACAGTTTGGAGTTTTATACCGAGCCGAAGTTTGTGTGTATTCCCTATTAGAAGTCCCGAGTCCTGAGTGCTGAGTAGCGGATAGCAAACTATGTAGTTTTTTTCGCTCAGCACTCATCACTCGGCGCTCATCACTGGAGCGGAGCGATTCATGCCTGCACGCACTGGAGCCCAATATTTACAACGACTCAAGGAACATTGTCCCGAGGTGTGGCTTGGCGACGAACGGATTCGTGATGTGACTACGCATCCCGCGTTGCGCCGCGGCGCGCGCTCGGTCGCTCAGCTGTACGATATGCAGCACGATCCCGCGCTGCGAGAGGAGATGACGTACGTCTCTCCGACGACGGGGGAGCGGGTTGGATTGTCATTCATTACGCCACGCACGCACGAGGAGTTGCAGCGCCGCTCGCGCATGATGCTGCAGTGGGCGCGGTACAGCGGCGGCATGATGGGGCGTTCGCCGGACTATCTCAACGTGAGTCTCATGGCGGCGGCAGCGGCGGCTGAGTTTTATGCGCAGAATGATCCTCGCCATGCCGACAACGTACGCAATTATTACACGTACGTGCGCGAGAATGATCTATGTCTGACGCACACGCTGGTGAATCCGCAGGCCAATCGCGCGTTGACGGCAACTGGACATCCCAGCGCCGAAGTGGCGGCCCGCATCGTTAAAGAGACAGACAAGGGCATGGTGATACGTGGCGCGCGCATTCTCGCGACCCTGGGGCCGCTGTCTGACGAAATTGCCGTATTCCCTTCGACCGTATTGAAAGCGGCGGCTGATACCGCCCCGTATGCCTTTGCCTTCGCCATTCCTTCCGATACGCCGGGACTGAAGTACATCTGCCGTGAGTCATTTGATTACGGGCGTCCCTCCGCGGAGCATCCGCTCGGCTCTCGTTTTGAGGAAATGGACGCTATTGTCATTTTTGATGATGTGTTAGTGCCTTGGGAGCGCGTGTTCATCAAGGCCGATCCTCTACTTTGTAATCGAGCGTATGCGGAGACCAACGCGGTTGTCCACATGATGCATCAGGTGGTGGTCAAAAATGTCGCCAAAGCTGAATTTCTCCTCGGCGTGGCATGCTTGATTGCCGACGCCATCGGCGCGACGGAGTTTCCGCACGTGCAGGAGAAGATTGCTGAGTGCATTATCAACCTTGAATTGATGAAGGCGTGCTTGCGCGCTGGAGAAGCTGACGCGGCAATTGATCGCTGGGGCGTCATGTGTCCGCATCGCCCGCCGCTTGATGTGGCGCGGAATATTTTCCCCAAGATGTACCCGCGTATGGTGGAGATTCTACAGCTCTTGAGCTCATCGAGCCTGATGATGATTCCGCCGCAGTCGGCGTTTGATAGTCCTATCGGTGACGATATAGAAAAGTATCTGGTCGTCGCCAATATGCAAGCACGGGATCGCGTGAAGCTCTTTCGTCTCGCGTGGGACATTGCGTGCAGCGCGTTTGGCGGGCGGCAAGTGCTCTACGAGCGCTTCTTCTTCGGCGATCCGGTCCGTATGGCGTCCGCGCTCTACGGCATTTATCCTAAAGAACCGTTAATGAAGCGAGTGCGAGAATTCCTGGCGCAGGACGAAGACGAAGACGTGAAACGTAAAGCGTGAAACGTCAAAATGAGCGTATCATGGAGATGTTCCGCCAGGGCGATCACGCCGGCATGATGGGTCTTGCAGAGGAGTATCGTAAAAACTGCTCACCCGAAGGGCGGTTCGCTCACTATCTCATGATGGTCGACGCGCCAGGCGAGGACGCATTTCGCTCTCCCGGCGTGCAGTACGGCGCCTACGAAGCAGCGCTTGGCGCCAGTCAGGCGATTGTTTGGTTTGACGTTTAATCAACCCTTAGTTCTTAGCTGTTCGTTCTTCGCCGCAAAAAAGAAGAACCTGTTTGGCTAAAAGCTAAGAGCTAACAGTTAACGGCCAGGAGGAATATATGCCCCGAGATATTCATGGCATTATCGCGATGTTGGTGACCCCGTTTACCAAGGACTATCAACTGGATGAAGGCGCGCTGCGCGCCGAGGTCGATTGGTGCGTGCAGAATGGCGCTCACGGCGTTGTGGCGACGCCGAGCATTGGTGAATTTTTGCATCTCAGCGAAGCCGAGCGCGTCCGGGCCTTTGAGGTGACGCTCGATCAGGCCCGTAAACATCCGAGCATTTTGACCGTCGCCATGACGTCTGGCGCAACGACATTAGAAGCCCTCAAGTTCGCCAAGATCGCCGGAGAGATGGGCTATGACGCGCAGCAGTTGATTCCCCCCTATTACTGGCGCTGTGGCGAGGAAGAGGTTTATAAACATTACCAGATGGTGGCGGAAGCGGGGCATTTGCCGGTGGTGGTGTATCACAACCCCGCGCTGTCCAAATTTACTATGAGCCCCAAATTTTTTGGCCGCCTGTGCAGCGTTCCAGGCATAGTGGCGATCAAGGAAGTGTTGACGGATTTGCAACATCTTGAAGCCTTGTATGATGAAGTGAATGGGCGCATACAAGTGTTACAGACCTTCCGCGCCTTCCTGACCGGCCTGCTGCTTGGCGCCGCCGGTGGGTTCATCAACGTGTTCGCCGTGCCTGCGTCGGCGAAGTTGCTCAAATTGTTCCAGGCCGGTGAAATCGCCAAAGCCGTAGAGGTCCAACGTCGCCTGAATCGGTGCTTCCCGCGCGGCGGCGAGGAGGCGCTCGGACATCTTGGGACAACAAAAGTGACGGCGTCAGTGGTGACGGGCATTGATATGGGGCCGGCGCGCCCGCCGTACATGGCCCCGGCTGACGCGGCTGATCGTTTGCGCAAACGACTACCAGAACTGCAAGAATTATTGTAATTGGAGGACGCCGGGCTGCACGCCTCGCGGAATCGACCCGGGGTAGAGAGATGACTCGAAAGAGACAACGTCAATACGTTCTTCCTCCGTTTTTGCTGTTGCCGATTGCCACGTTTTTCGCCGGCGTTTGGCTTGCAACCCTGACGCCATCCGTTTACGCGGCGGCCGGCGACCTCGATCCTTCCTTCGATAGTGACGGCAGACAAGTCTTCAGTTCCATGAGTGACGATCGTGGATTTGCCTTAGCTCTCCAGAATGATGGCAAGATTATTATCGCCGGAGACACCGACTTCTTGGGCGCGTCGGATGTGCTTCTGCTCCGTTTCAATGTTGACGGCAGTCCTGATTTGACCTTCAATACAACCGGAAGGCGCATCTACAATGAACCTGAAGCGGAGGATCATGGACGGGCAGTTGCGGTCCAGTCTAATGGACGGATTGTGGCGGCTGGTTATAGCAATCTCTTCGGCACGAATGATGTGTTGCTCTTACGTTTTAATGCGAATGGGAGCCTCGACTTCACGTTTGACAATGACGGGCGACGTATTTTTAGTAGCGCTAATAGTGATGATCGGGCTTTCGCCGTAGCTGTCCAGCCTGGAGACGGCAAAATCGTGGTGGCGGGATACACCAATCTGCTAGGGACGAATGACGTGCTGGTGATGCGGTTCAACGCCAACGGGAGCGCTGATCCAACATTCGATGGCGACGGCAGAGTGGTGATCAACGGACCGGGCAACGACGTCGGTCAAGCCCTTGTTCTCCAGGCAGATGGGAAAATTGTCGTCGCTGGCTATACGAATGTATTGGGAGATAATGACTTTCTCGTTATTCGCCTCAATGTGAATGGAAGTCTGGATAGGACGTTTGACGGCGATGGGCGGCAAGCGATTCGGGGCTTTGGCGGAGATGATCGAGCACAGGCCGTGAAAATGCAGTCTGACGGTAAAATTATTCTCGCGGGATATACGAACGCCGCCGGGAATAATGATTTTGCGGTGGCGCGTCTGAATGTGAACGGGAGCCTGGATGTTTCGTTCGATGTTGACGGCAGGCAAATTGTCAGTGGCTTTGGCGGAGATGACCGGGCGCAGGCTGTGGCCGTGCAACCAGACGGCAAGATTGTGCTCGCGGGATATACGAACGCCGCCGGTAAGAACGATTTCGCGCTCGCGCGTTTAAACGCCAACGGGAGTCTGGACGCCGCCTTTGGCGTGGGAGGAAGAGTAGTGACAAGGGGCTTCGGTGGAGACGACCGGGCGCAGGCCGTGGCGATTCAGCCGGCGGCTGGCAAAATTGTGGCGGCTGGTTATACCAATGGGCCAGGGACAAACGACGTCGCCGTGGCGCGTTATCTTACACGATAAGCAATGTTCTGGCGGAGGAGGGACGATCTTGTCTTGCTGAAAGGCGAGAAAAGTATAGCGGCGAGGAGCCATCCACGCCCTGAGTCCGCGGGGCGACTTTGCTCACACTGCCCCGGGAAATCCATTGACGCCCGCGGACCAGGAGAAAAAGTTGCGGTTGGTCGTTGAAGTGGCGGAAGCGGTGTGGGGGCAAGACCCCGCACCCGTATCCCTCTCCCATAAGGAGCAGGATACTTTTCTCTTTCTCGCTTCACCCTCGTTCAACAAACTCAAGAATATTACCGTCTGGATCTTTCACCATCGCGATCCGCGTGCCGGGACGAATAGGAATGGCCTGAGACAAGAGCGCCTGAAGTTACCACTGCCTGTTCCCCGATCGCTGACGCCTCTTGAATTAGCCGCGTGGTCCACCCAGTTCAATCAATTCGATTCTGTAGCCATTCGGATCTTCAATAAAGGCAATAACCGCGCCGCCGTGCATCATCGGTCCGGGTTCGCGGACAACCTTGACGCCCTTTGCTTTGAGGTCCGCGCAGGTTTTGTAGATGTCGTTCACGCCAATGGCGAGATGGCCAAAGCCGTTGCCGAGGTCGTAACTGGAGGTGTCCCAATTATGAGTCAGTTCAATGACCGTATTGTTTTTTTCGTCGCCGTACCCAACAAAGGCGAGGGTAAATTTCCCGCCAGGATAATCTTTTTTCCGCAGTAGTTTCATGCCTAATTTGTCACAATAGAAATTCAGCGATTCCTCCAGATTGCCGACGCGAATCATGGTGTGAAGCAGTTGCATATCGCCTCCTTGGGTTATTGGCTGCAGATCAACTCTAACCTTGGCGCCTGCGCGAGAGGAGCAGGCGGATCATACGCTGCGCCACCGTGGTTTATGCTGACGAGCTTACGCAGTTCACGCTTATCGTGCAACAGAGCGCTTGCGCCCCCTGCACTCACAAAAAAAAGCCCCGTTCGGCTCTCTTGCCGCCACGGGGCTTCTGCATTTTATTCCTGAGCGTCTGTCACGCTCAGGAACATCCCTGTTGTTTACCAGCGCCGATCGCGATCACGACCGCCGCCCTTGTTCCAACCGCCGCCGCTGCCGCCGCGACCGCCGCCGAATGAGCGCCCACCGCCCGACCGCTCTTGCGGCTTTGCTTCATTTACCGTGAGTGGACGGCCTTGCACTTCAGCGCCGTTGAAACGCTCAATCGCCGCCTGCGCCTCTTGCGTGTTCGCCATCTCGACAAATCCAAACCCACGCGAACGGCCAGTGAACTTGTCGGTGATGACATTAGCTGACACGACAGCGCCTGCCTGGCTGAACAGCGACTCCAAATCACCACTCGTCGTATTAAAAGAGAGATTGCCTACGAATAACTTCGTCGCCACGAAAAAAACCTCCAAAGAAAAAGGCCCCGGGAACCATGAGTACGGTTCCAGGGGCCTGCTCTCTCGAACCAAACTCAATCAACAACCAGACCAAAGACAGATACAAAAAGCCTAACAGAACCCTCACCACAACACAAGTCATAAGCGAAAGTGAGGAGCGCAGCAGACGCTGGCGCTCTGCCGTCGCAAAGATCGGGTGAACGCCTTGCCTGCCGCCGCGGGGGTTCCAGTCCTACGGACTGGAGTATTTCCCTGCATCGTCAAGCCCGCCGATGAAGACGGCTCTGCGGGGATTGCCGAAAATTCTGTTTGTTTAAACCCAGCGGTGAGCGAAGCAGGGTGGAGCTGGGAGCGTTTTGTCCGCCAGCAATTGGAATGTGCGTGATTATTCGAGAATTGCGCAGCCAAGACTGCGACGCCGTCCGTGCTGCCTGCGCTCTTTTCCCTCTTGCTAGAGATGCGCGTGGCCGGCTGACGACGACATCCGTGCGGTCGAGTCCTTCAGCATCTGCTCGGCAATTGATCTCCCGCGCAATCTGCCGCACCTCTCGATCAGACAAATCTCCCCAGTGAAGAAAAGCGGCGAGTTGGTTGCCGGAATATTTCTCTTAGGCAAAAACGTCGGTGATATAAAAATCCATCCGATCTTTCCTCAGCGCCGATTTGTGTTTCAGTCATAGAACTACGAATCTCATTCTCAAAAGCGTAACCCGGAATGTTCTATATCCGTAGAGAAATTAGCTCATACTGCCGACTGTGATGGCGCATGGCGCTTCCTTTACGGAGCGCTTTCCCCCTATCCTACACTGAGTGTGTGCGTCGATCAGATCGCAAACAACGAGCGATGTCAGCGGCCAAACGTACAGCCTCGTCAGGCTGCAAAGTTGAGATGGTCACCCGAATCGCCGGCGGACTTTTGATGCGATACCGTTCTCCGGCGCGCACTCCCCATCCTGCTGCCGCGAGGCTTGTGATTATACTGCCCTCTTCCGGCACGGGAATCCAGACGTTGAGCCCCGATCGTCCATACGCCGCAATGCCGTGCGCGCTCAAAGCGGTCATCAACGCGGCGCGCCGCACAGAGTAGGTTTCCGCCGCCAGACGCAATTGCTCCTTCGTGGCCGGATCGGACCACAAGAGCTCAACTATCTCCTGCAGGATATGACTCACCCACCCGGCGCCAAGGTTTTGTCTCCCTTCGACCCGCGCAATGGTCGTCGCATCGCCAGCCACTACAGCTAACCGCAAGTCGGGTCCCAGGGATTTCGAGACGGAACGCACGACTGCCCAACGCGCCTTTTTCTGATGGCACACAGTCCATGCCGGAGCCCCGGAGACAGGCCCAGCATGGTCGTCTTCGATGACCAGGACATCGGCATGCCGATCGAAGACTTTGCGGAGCTCACGCGCCCGCTGTTCATCCAGCGCTGCGCCAAGGGGGTTTTGCGCACGCGGGGTGAAAATGCAGGCAGTCACTCGGCTCCTCAATACGCGCTCAAGCGCATCAGGAATCAGACCGAATTCATCAACGTCAACCGGCTCCGCCGCCAGCCCTAACGCTCCCAGGAGAGCGAAAATCTCACTGTAGCCAGGGTCTTCGACCGCAATACGATCTCCTGGCCGCGTATGCGCCTGCAGCACGCGCTCGATTGCATCAAGCGCCCCGCCCATAATTGCGAGCGCCGTGGTCGGGATGTGATCAGCCGCCAGCTGTTTGGCCGCCAAAGCAAGTAACTTTGGCCGATTCGTCGTTTCACCATATAAACGAGGACGGAGAGTTAATTGAGGCGCAAGCGAACGGAGATCCGGCAGCAACTGCGGGTCTGGGCTGCCCTGAATGAGATTCCGTAGTCCGCGGGGAATCTCCAGCATCGGGCGGCTCAGCACCGGCGGACGAGCGCTGATGCGCGTGCCGCGACGCCCTTGCGCAATCAGCATTCCTCGCTGCCGCAACGTGCGATAGGCGGCGGCGACCGTGGTAGGGCTCACCTTGAGAGCGGCGGCTAACGCCCGTACGGTCGGCAGTGCGGCTCCGTGCGGAATCTTCCCTACCCGCACCCCGGCTTCGATGCTTGACACAATCGCGCTTGCATCGCTTCCGGTAATAGGGTATTGTAACATCACTTTCATATTTTTGTACTGTAACAAATAAGAAAGGATGCGGCAATGGCGCAGTTTACGCCGACTGAACGCACCACCCTTCACCGCAGACCGGCCCGCGGATCGTATGATCGCGCCACGGTAGCGGCGATTCTTGATGAAGGACTGTATTGTCATATCGGATTCGTCGTTGACGCTCAGCCTTATGTCCTCCCGACAATCCACGCTCGGGTGGAGAATCAATTGTACATCCACGGCTCCAGCGCCAGCCGGATGTTGCGCACGCTCAAAACCGGCGCGCCCATATGCGTCACGGTAACAATTCTCGACGGTCTTGTGCTTGCGCGCTCCGCCTTCCATCACTCGATGAACTATCGCTCGGTGGTTGTCCTTGGAACGGCGCACGAAGCGACTGACCCGCGAGAGAAATACGACGCGCTCAAAGCTATCGTCGAGCATGTCGCGCCTCACCGTTGGGACGACGTGCGTTGGCCCAATGAGCAAGAGCTCAAGGCGACTAGCGTGTTGCGACTTCCCTTGGAGGAAGTCTCTGCCAAGATCCGCACCGGCCCGCCGCTTGACGATGAGGAAGACTATCAGCTTTCTTGTTGGGCAGGAGAACTGCCGTTGCGGCTGACTCCTCAGCCCCCCATTGCCGATCCCCGACTTAGTCCTGGAATAAACGCGCCGGCATACATTTATGATTACCGGCGACTATCCAGTTCGCAGCGAGAATACTCATGAGACTGGAGCGCCCAAATGCTTAACACCTTGTTAGCTTTTGCACGCCATAGACCAGCGCCCCTGTCCGTCCCAAACCAAACTTCATGAGATTGGCGTACTAGCCCTGTCACCCTGAGCGAAGCGAAAGGGCTCGCCGCCAGATTCTGCGCTACGCTCAGAATGACGGCGCTGGCAGGAAGGTCACAGCGTCAAGTGCACGAATGTTCTGCAGTTTGATTTAATGCTGCTGCCCAGGCGCGGGCACTTCCTGCATCCGCGCCGTGGTGTCGTTGTCATACTCCAAATGCAACGCCCGCACGATCAGCCCGTGCATGCGCCACAAGCCAATGACGACAAACAACTCTAAGATCTCTGGGTCGGAAAGCTGTTGCTGCAGCGCAGCAAAGGTCGCATCTTCAACGAGGTTGCGTGAGAGAATTTCATCCGTCGCCGCCATGACGGCGCGCTCGACCGGAGAGAACACGTTGCTCGTCGTCCAGCCTTTGACGGCAGCGAGTTTTTCCTCGGGAACGCCCACCATCCGCGCGACTTTCATATGTTGCGAGTACTCAAACTTTGAATCGCCAACAATGCCAGTCCGCAGGATTGCGAGTTCCCGCAATTTCGGGTCAAGTTTGCGTCCTGGTTGCAGCAGCCCCATCAGGTCCCGCCGCGCCATGTCCAACAAGTCCGGGACCAGCGCGAACGTGGTCCAGTAATCACCCGGCGTGCCGGTCGCAGTTCCGGGCTCGGCGACCGGGTCGCGGTCGCCAAAGAACTGCTGGTAGACTTCCAACACCTCAGGACTTGCTTCCGCTTTTGCTACTTGCCGTAGTCGTCCCATCGTCTCCTCCTTTGTCTAGGCAATACGCATGCGATGAGACGCTAGCTGATTGCCGCTCGCAGGGCAATGCGGCTCGCAGTGTCCGTACTACGTCATGCGTAGTGGGTGTTGCGTGATCCCCTCTTAAGGGTTTCAGGGGCGAGTTATGCTTGCGGCCCAGGCTGCGCCAGCACTTTGGCGATGGGGCGCACTTCGAGCCACCACTGTTCTTTGGGTCGTAAGTGAGCAAGATCCATCATGCGCGGGAGATCTTCAAGATTATGAAATTTGACCTGTCCAGCGTGCAGGCCAATGAAGACGCCCGCGGGCGCGGGCTGCCTTGCTTCCTCCACTAAGCGGTCAATGCACATAGCCGCAAACCGCATCGCGAGAATGCGATCAAAAGGAGTCGGATTCCCGCCCTGCTGCATATGGCCGAGAATCGCCTGGCGCACGTCGAAGAGGTTGCCTCCCGCGCCGGCAAACAGGGTCGCCATGAAATTCGTCGTATACAACGGGTGAGCGTGCTCATTGCGAATCATCACACTCAGTCGTTTGCCTTTTTGGAAACCGCCGATCAGCGCCGTCAAATCAGCCTGTAGGTCGCTGAGGGACACGCCTTCTTCCGGAAGATAGACGCGCTCGGCTCCCGTGGCGAGTCCGCTCATTTGCGCCAGGTAGCCGCAATTCCCACCCATGACCTCTACGACAAAACAGCGGCGCGAGGCGACGGCGGACTGTTTAATTTTGTCAACGGCGTCAACGATGCAGTTCAACGCCGTATCGGCGCCGACGCTGAGGTCCGAGCCGGGCAAATCATTATCAATCGTCGCGGGCAAGCAAATGAGCGGGATATTGAACACCGGAAAATTCTCGCGCGCGCGATAGAGTTGATACATGGATTCATACCCTGACCACCCCCCGATCATGAGCAGGCCTTCGACCTTGTGCTCTTCCAAAGTGCGCGCAATGGCGTAGAAATCTTTCCCTGAGGGAACTTTCCGGTTTGTGCCGAGTTCAGCGCCGCCCATCGGCGCCCAGCCGTTGACGCTCATCCAATCCATCTCCACCAGGTCTCCGGCGATCAGCCCATGAAAGCCGTTTCTTACCCCTAGCATGATATGGCCGCAGTCCACGCCGAGCCGCACCGCCGCACGCACGGCGGTGTTCATACCCGGCGCCGGACCACCGGAGTGCATGACCGCAAGTCGTAACCGTCGTTGCCCGGGAGTAGGAGGATGCGGCAGCGCACGAACCAGAGTGCGCAGAGTGCGCAACGCGGACTGAAAGTTCTGCCCGCGCAGCGTGAGGGCAGTGGTGAAGTCTTGCGCGGCGGTCGCGGCGGCGACACGACGAGTTTGATTCACACATTCCATCAGCGGCGACCGCGTGATGCGATTGCCGCGTATGCCGATCAAGCACGGCTCACTGCCGGGGGTTGCGGATAATATTTCTTCAACCGCCGCCGCTCCCACCAGGGTACTGAGATTGCGGTCGAAGGCGCTAGGCGCGCCGCCGCGCTGCACATGTCCTAAAATCGTGACGCGCACATCTTCGCCAAGCCGTTCCTGCAGCACCTGTTTGACGTACGCACTTTCAATCGGCTTGCCGTTCCGGTCCTGCGCTCCCTCCGCCACGATCACGATGCTATCCCGCCGGCCGGCCGCTCGTCCGGCCTTCAGCACTTCGCACATGCGGTCTTCCCAATTTTCTACATTGGGAGGACTTTCAGGAATCAACACCCAATCGGCGCCGCTCGCCAGCGCCCCCATCAAAGCCAAATAGCCGCAGTGCCGCCCCATCACCTCGACCACGAACGTCCGTTGATGACTCGCCGCCGTGCTGCTGATGGCGTCCACCGCTTCGGTGATGCGATGTAACGCGGTATCAGCGCCGATGGTCATGTCTGTGCCAAGCATGTCATTATCAATTGAGCCGACGATGCCGACAATCGTCAAATGAGGATATTGCGCAGCCTGTTCCGGCGAGATCGTTCCCTGCGCCACTAACTCATTGAGCAGTTCTGGCCATTCCTGATGCAGCATTGCGGCGCCGGTCAGACTCCCATCACCGCCAATGATAATGACATTATCAATACCGTGCGCCACCAAATTGGCGCTGGCTTGCAGCCGTCCCGCGCGCGTGCGGAAGGCCTCACAACGGGCTGTGCCGATAATGGTGCCGCCTTTATGCAGAATGCCGCCGACTTCTCCCCAGGTCATAGGGCGGATGCGCGCGCCGCCCTCGAGCATGCCCCGATAGCCTTCCATAATGGCGTAGACTTCGGCGCCACGGGCGAGCGCCATGCGCACGATCGCCCGGACAGCTGCGTTCATCCCCTGCGCGTCGCCGCCGCTGGTCAACACGCCAATGCGTTTAGTCTGCTGTGGTGACATCCGTCTCCCTCGGCTCGATTTGATGCAAGCGAATTGAATTGGTTTGCCCTACCACGGCGGCAATCGGCGCGCCGAAGACTAACACGACACGATCCCCAGCTCGTACGAACCCGCCGGCAAGCAACTCTTCTTCACCGCGTCTCACCAGCGCCTCGGAACACGTGACGGGCTCCATGGTGCGTGGAATGACGCCCCAGAACAACGCCAGTTGACGTTGCACGCGCGCATCAGGGCTGAAAGCGACTACCGGAACGATAGGACGAAAGCGTGACAAGAGCCGGGCGGTCAGGCCAGACATCGTAAAGGCGGCGATCACCATCGCTCCGGCCTCTCGCGCCGCCCGGCAGGCAATTCCACACGTCACTTCAGGAAAATCCGCCGGCAGCGCAAGCGGCTCGGGCGGCGAGGTTGGCCGCTCTTTTGCTTTTTGTTCCTCCGCCGCCAGAACGATACGGACCATCATCTTGACGGCTTCAAACGGGTACGCGCCGCTGGCGGTTTCGCCAGACAACATCACTGCGTCCGCGCCGTCAAAGACGGCGTTCGCCACATCAGACGCCTCGGCGCGCGTGGGTCGGGGATGTTCAATCATGGAGTTCAACATTTGCGTGGCGATGATCACTGGCAGTCCACGCCGGTTGCACCGGCGAATGATCTCCTTCTGCACCACCGGCACCCGTTCCGGCTCCAGCTCAACGCCAAGATCCCCGCGCGCCACCATCACTGCGTCCGACAGCGTCAAAATGGCGTCCAGATTAGTGAGCGCCTCTGGTTTTTCTATTTTTGCAATCAGCGGAGCCGTGCGCCCGGCCCGTTGCATAGCCTGCCTCGCCAGCGTGATATCGTCCGCGCGGCGGACGAACGAAAGGGCGATATAATCAACTCCTTGCGCCAGCGCGAAGTGCAAATCGGCTTCGTCTTTTTCCGTCAACGCCGTCGTGCGCAGCGCGACGCCAGGCAGGTTGATGCCCTTATGCTCGCCCAAGGGGCCGCCAACCACGACTTCCGTCTCCACGTTGCGCGCCATATCCGTCGATACGACGCGTAGTTCCAACAACCCATCATCCAATAAAATGCGGTCGCCAGGCTTTACATCCTCGGGCAAATGCGCATAGGTCACCGCGATGTGTTCAGCGGTCCCAGCTACCGGGTCTGTGGTGAGCATGAAACGTTGTCCAGGACGCAGCGCAATAGGTTTGCCGTCCCAGGTTGCACCCGTGCGAATTTTGGGCCCTTGCAGATCAGCAATAATGGCCACGGGTTTCCGCAGGCGTTCGCTCGCCTCGCGCAGCCATACCATGGTTTGGGCATGGTCTGCGTACGAACCATGAGAGAAATTCAGCCGCGCGGCGTCCATGCCATAGAGAATCAACTGCTCAACCGCCTCCGGGGAATGGACCGCCGGCCCAATCGTGCAGATAATTTTTGCGCGTCGCATCCTTCTCTTATGATACTCTGCCCGCCCGGGTCGGCACAACTCACAAGTTCGTCTTATAATCCTGCTCGACGAACTGATCGATTTGTTGGGCCATGGCGTCATCACCACCTGCTTTGGCTGCCAGGAGCTTGCCAAAAGAAATTTGGTGGCGCGGCTGCCAGGTCTCTGGCCGCCACAGCTGAGCGCGGAGAAATGCTTTCGCGCAGTGGAAGAAACATTCGCGCACGGTCACGCGGATGGCGACCGTAGCGGGTTGCCCCCGAGCAGAGAGCCGCTTGAGAATAACGGGATCAATACTCAACTCCGCCGTCCCATTCACCCGTAGCGTTTCCCCTGTGCCTGGAATCAAAAACAGGAGACCAATCTGCGGATTCGCCAGAATGTTCTGCAGCCCAAAGACGAGTTTGTTGCCTTTACGATCGGGGATCAACAAAGTCGTTTCATTTTCAACCACGACAAATCCCGGGCCATCTCCTTTAGGAGAGACATCTTGATGGCCCGCAGCATCCGCCGTAGCGAGCAGCAAAAACGGCGAGCGTTGAATAAATTCAACCGCTGCGGGCTCAAGAGTTTTCCAGAGTTTATGCTGCACGAGTGGACCCGGCTCGCCGATAATGCCGCGCAGTTGTTCGACGGACGTAAGACGGTAGGGGTCGGGAGAATTCATTACGTTGCTCCTCACTTATGGAATCAGGGAGAAGTTGAGTCATCGGAGCGTTTATGTATTGCCTCATTGCGTCATCGAGGCAGTGAGGCATTGAAAAAGACAACCCCATAAACTCCTACTCATTCCGTTCTTCGGTGGCGCAATGATGCCATCACCCAATGACTCAATTCTGCAATCATTCAATGGCTCAATCGCTCAATGACCCAATCTGTCCTGACTCAACACTCAGGACTATTTAGGCTGCCTGCATGGCGTCGCGACCGCGCGCGTACGAGAAGATATTCTGCGCCGGATTGCGGTTCACCAACTCCCGTCCCCACATGGGATGGAAAAGGCTGCGCACTTCGTGCTCAATCTCGCACAATTGTTCGCCGGTGTCAGGATCAACAATGTCTTGGAAGCGGTACTGATGGGCATCGCTCTCTTGGGTGATCAGTCCACGCTCTTTGAGAAATTGATGCGGGCCGGAAAAATTTGCAACGTAAATAGCAATATGGTGACCGTCATAGGCGGGAATTTCATCGGTCGTCTCACGGAAGAACAAGCACTGGTTCCGCCCGATGCGCACCTGCGCCACCGCGCCTTTTTTTCCGCGCTCCACCGAGGCTGGCGCGTGCATTATCTCTTGATAAAAACGTGCAATGCCGGCAGCAGCGCCGGGTTTGACCCAAAGGTCGACATACGGCATGCCGACAACCATATCGCCAAATTCCGGCCCAGGCGCGTAGCAACGCATCTGATTGCCCCAGGGGCACGTCACCTCGACGTATTTCTTCTTCGCCGACCAGGAAAATTTGGTGCCTTGCAAACGCTCTTCGAGGCGTTTAAGGCGGCGCTGCAGCGCTTCGAGGTCCTGCACGACGAGGCCTACGTGCCCGCGCAGCACCTGGGGCGCACGAGTCGGCAGATGAAACTGCTGGTCGCCGACATTCACCCACATATTCTCCGTGCCGACCATCATGTACGGGTCGCGGGTAAATCCCAACCCTTGCACGTAGAATGTAAGCGCCATGGCCTGATCGGGCACGGTCACATTCACGTGCTCCATCATCAAGATGTTGCCAACATCTTGGGTCTTGCGATCATAGGTTTGCTCTTGCATCGCCCCCTCCTTAACATGTATGCGGCGTTCGACCGCAGAAGTCTTAGTCAGGCATCGGAAACGATTATCCGCAGAGTGCTAGGATTTTGCAATGGTCTGACAAGAGAGGAATCGCCGCATCGAGGGAAAAGGCTGCAGACACGAGGCCTCTATCTGCCCTGGTCAGTTACTCGCTTCGATCCCACTCCTTGTGGATAGCCCGGGAACTTCGGCAGCTCTGGATTCATATGGTCCCACGGCTGGGCGCTGGCGATAAAAATATCCATGGCCGGACGGTAGCAGCCAGGGTCGTCCAGACTACCCACTCGCACGCCGACAATATCAGGCAGGCCGGAGAGACGACTGAACAACGGCGACCCGCACTCTGGACAAAATCCACGGCTGACTGTGTTTCCAGAGTCGCCCGTCACCGTGTAGAACTTCGGCGCGCCCTTGGTGACAGTAAACGCCGCCGCCGGCATGCGCAGGATGGCGGCAAAGGCCGAGCCGCTGGCTCGTTGACAGTCGCGACAATGGCAATTCAAGGCGAGCAGCGGTTCGGCAGTACAGGCATAGCGAATTGCCCCACACGCACAACCACCGGTAAACAGCGTCAGCATAGCATTCGTCCTCCTGCTTTTGCAAAGACGTGACGGAGGGAGCGCCCGGTCCCTATCGCTATCTCCCCAGGCGCCCTTTTTATCATTACCGCGGCGCCATGCGGAGCGCGCCGTCAAGACGGATGGTTTCGCCGTTGAGCATCGGCGTTTCTACGATGTAGCACGCGAGCGAGGCGTATTCAGCCGGACGGCCCAGTCGCGCCGGAAAGGGTACACTCGCCCCCAAAGATTGACGCGCTGCCTCCGGCAGCCCCATAAGCATCGGCGTTTCGAACAAACCTGGAGCAATCGTC